>JADFJT010000056.1 GCA_022566015.1 Pseudomonadota bacterium
GGTGGATATCGGGATGATAGGTGGAACATAGCGGGAGGACGATAGATTCCGGCTAAAACATAACGGAATGACGGTTGGTGTATATCGGAATGACGGTTGGTGTATACCGGGATGACAGTTGGCGCATACCGGGATGACGATAGATTCCGGCTAAAACATACCGGAATGACGGTTGGCGCATACCGGAATGACGGCTTTTTTTGAATAGCACTCAGCAAAGCAGTGCTTTTATGCATAGCCAACTTAATTAATCAGTACACAGGAGACGATTATGCCCTGGTGGGGATGGATGATATTTGGTGCTTTATTACTGGGGTCAGAACTTTTGGGGGTCGATGCCGCGTTTTACCTGGTGTTCATCGGCGTGGCGGCAGCCTTGACTGGCTTGATCGAAGTTGCGGGTCTCGAACTGGAGCCCTGGTTGCAGTGGATAACTTTTTCAGTCCTGGCGCTGGCATCGATGGCTATATTCCGAAAAAAACTATACCAGAAACTTCGCGGGGATGGCATTGGCTACGATGCCAGCCCGACCGGTGACACTATAAAATTAGAAGAAGCCTTGCAGCCTGGGGAAAAAGGGCGAGTATCATACCGAGGTACCGACTGGACGGTACTTAACGCAGGTTCTAATGTGGTTGAAAAAGGGGCCAGTATCCAGATTAGCGGCATCGATGGTTTGACATTAAAAATTAATGATAGCAACGAAAGTTAAGAAGGAGAGATATAGATGTTTTATGATAATATTACTTTTTGGGTAGCAATAGCAGCGGCTTTCGTCGTTATCCTTATTATTGCCAAAACCGCTGTGGTGGTACCACAGCAAAGCGCCTATGTTGTTGAAAGCCTGGGTAAGTTCAGCCGAACGCTACGTGCCGGGTTTCATATCCTGATTCCGTTTATCGAACGCGCGGCCTATAGACACAGTCTCAAGGAGCTTGCGTTTGATATTCCCGAACAGATTTGTATTACCAAGGATAATGTGCAGGTGGGTGTCGACGGCGTCTTATACCTGCAGGTACTCGACGCCGAACGCGCGTCATACGGTATTACTGATTATTCCTTCGCTATTTCGCAGCTCGCGCAAACCACCTTGCGTAGTGAAATTGGAAAGATTGTTCTGGATCGAACCTTCGAAGAGAGGGCAATGATAAATCGCAATATCGTGGGCGAGCTGGACAAGGCTACCGAGCCCTGGGGTGTTAAGGTTTTGCGCTATGAAATTAAAAACATAAACCCACCGCCTGACGTGGTGAGCGCGATGGAAAAGCAAATGCGTGCAGAACGGGAAAAGCGCGCGGTGATTTTGACTTCTGAAGGCGAACGAGATGCCAAGATAAATGAAGCCGAGGGCGAAAAGCAGCGCGTGATTAAAGAATCGGAGGCAGCCAAGCAGCAGCAAATTAATGAAGCCGATGGCGAGGCTGCGGCTATTACCGCGGTGGCTTCTGCCACTGCCGAGGGATTGCGCAGTGTCGCGAATGCGCTGATTGTCGAGGGTGGAGACGCCGCGATGAAATTACGCGTGGCCGAATCTTACCTCGAGCAGTTCGGTCAGCTTGCCAAAGAAGGTAACACGCTGGTGATTCCGGCCAACCTGAGCGATATGGCGTCGATGATTTCGTTAGCAACCACTATTATATCGAAGGGTTCGGACCCGGGCGTAAGCAAAGCTTAGCGAACTACCGATTAAAAGCAGATGGTGTTTCACGTCTAATACCGTTAAAATGCGCGCCCTTTTTGGATAACATGGCACCGATGGGCAGCAAGCAGAATTTTGATGTGATCGTAGTGGGTGGCGGTCATGCTGGCACCGAAGCCGCGCTTGCGGCTGCGCGCATGGGCGTTAAAACACTGCTGCTGACCGACAATATCGATACGCTCGGACAAATGTCCTGCAATCCATCGATCGGCGGTATCGGCAAGGGTCACCTGGTCAGGGAAATCGACGCACTGGGCGGAGAAATGGCGCTCGCGGCCGACAGGTCCGGGATCCAGTTTCGCACTCTCAATCGGCGCAAAGGGCCGGCAGTAAGGGCTACGCGCGTGCAGGCCGACCGTCAGCTTTATCGTGCGGCCATTCGCGAGAAGCTGGAGCAGCAGCCCAACTTATCGATATTCCAGCAACCCGTCGTCGACCTGGTCGAAAACAATGACAGGATCGAGGGCGTATTAACCCAGATGGGCCTGCAATTCATGGCACCAACGGTAGTGCTCACCGTGGGCACCTTTCTCGGGGGCAAAATACATATTGGAGATGCCAATTTTGCTGGTGGGCGCGCGGGTGATGCGCCTGCTACGGCGCTGGCACAACGGCTGCGCGAACGTCCTTTTCGCGTTGGCCGGCTGAAAACGGGTACCCCGCCGCGCATCGATCGCACCACGGTCGACTTTGAAAAACTCGAACAACAGCCCGGTGACGATCCATTGCCCGTGTTTTCGACCATGGGATCGGTCAGCATGCATCCCCGACAAGTCTGTTGTCATATCACACATACCAACGAAAAGACGCACGCGATCATTCGCGAAAACCTGCATCGATCGCCCATGTTCAGCGGTGAAATCGAAGGTGTCGGCCCGCGTTATTGTCCCTCCATAGAGGACAAGATAGTACGCTTTGCCGACCGGTCTTCGCACCAGGTTTTTGTTGAACCCGAGGGCTTAAACCTGGGAGAGATTTATCCCAATGGAATTTCAACCAGTTTACCGTTCGATGTGCAACAGGCGTTTGTTAACAGCATGCTCGGATTTGAAAGTGCCCATATTACCCGGCCCGGCTACGCGATCGAATACGATTTTTTTGACCCGCGTGATTTACGCCCAACGCTTGAAACTCGTTTCATCTCGGGCCTGTATTTTGCTGGTCAAATCAACGGTACCACCGGCTACGAAGAGGCTGCCGCGCAGGGTTTGATTGCGGGCGCGAATGCTGCGGCTAGCTTACAGGGTAAGCAACCGCTTGAGTTGTCTCGTTCGCAAGCGTACATGGGCGTGCTGGTCGATGATTTGATTACGCGCGGTACTAACGAACCCTACCGAATGTTTACCTCGCGTGCCGAGTACCGCCTGATGCTACGAGAAGACAATGCCGATTTGCGTCTGAGCGAGATTGGTCGAAAACTGGGGCTGGTCGAAGACGAACGCTGGCAGGCTTTCGAAACCTATCGCGAACAACTGGAGCATCTCAATCAGCGCCTTGGCGATCAATGGGTGCGACCCGGTACCGCACAGGCCGATTCGCTCGCAGGGGTGCTCAATAATCCACTCGCACATGAGTACCGGCTAAGTGAAATACTCAAACGTCCCGAAGTAGACATCGATCATTTAATGCCGTTTATCGAAGGGGAAAATTTATTTCCGGCGCGCGTTCGCGAACAAGCCGAAATTAACGCAAAATATGCCGGCTACCTGTCGCGTCAGCAACAGGAAATCGACAAGGCCCGCAAAAATGAACAAACCCTACTGCCTGAGACACTCGAATATGTCGAGGTGCGTGGTCTTTCAAACGAGGTTTGTCAAAAGCTACAGGATCATCGACCGATTACCATTGGGCAGGCAAGCCGGATTTCTGGTGTAACCCCGGCGGCGATTTCATTGTTGCTGGTGCATTTGAAGCGCAGTCAATCCGTAATACAAAAGTCGGCTTGAACATAGGCTCCCTGGACACTGGCCTCAAGTCAGGTATTGCGGAGCTGGGATTAATCCTCGACGATAAGCAGGTCGAGCGATTGCTCGAGTACCTGGAATTATTGATAAAATGGAACAGACACTATAATTTGACCGCGAATACCGATCCGGCAAAAATGCTGAGCTATCACCTGCTCGATAGCCTGTCGATCTGCCAGTATTTCGATGCCAGCAGCAATGCGCTCGATGTAGGTAGCGGGGCGGGCTTGCCGGGCATTCCACTGGCGATTGCGATGCCGAACTCAAGTTGGATTTTGCTCGATAGTAATGGTAAAAAAACTCGCTTTATGCTGCAGGCACTCGCGCACTGCCAGATCGAAAATGCGCGTGTTGTGAAGTGCCGGGTTGCAGACTATCATGCGCCCGAGCCATTCGATGTGATCGTTAGCCGGGCCTATGGTTCGCTAGTTAAATTTTGTCAAAGTGTCGCCCACCTGGTTGAAAACAGGACCCGATTGATGGCGATGAAAAGCGGCCTGGAGGACGGGGAAGCCAATGCTCTCGATTTGAAAAGCTACACGTTACACGAAACCCGCCTGAAGGTACCGGGGATAGTTGGGGAAAGAAGTTTGGTTATAGTTAGTAAGAATTCATGACAAAAATTATTACCGTCGCAAATCAAAAAGGGGGTGTCGGAAAAACCACCACCACGGTTAATTTGGCTGCGGCATTGGCTGCCACCAAAAGGCGCGTGCTATTAATCGATATGGACCCACAGGGTAATGCGACGATGGGCAGTGGCGTCGATAAACATCAGCTTAAAGTCAGTATTTGCGATGTTTTGCTGGGCGATACCACTGTAACCCAGGCGCTCTTCCGGGTGGAACAGGCTGGTTACGATATTCTCCCGGCAAATGCCGACCTGACCGCTGCCGAAGTGCAATTAGTCAACCGAATCGGTCGCGAAAAAGTATTATCGTTGGCGCTGGAAGTGGTCGTTAAAAACTATGATTATATTTTCATCGACTGTCCGCCGTCATTGAATATGCTGACGGTAAATGCGCTAGTCGCTGCAAGCGGTGTGATGATCCCGATGCAATGCGAGTATTACGCACTGGAAGGGCTGTCGTCGCTGCTCGATACCATCGAACAAATTCGCATCAGCGTCAATCCGCAGATCAAGCTGGAAGGATTACTGCGCACGATGTACGACCCGCGAAATAATCTGGCCAACGACGTTTCGGCAGAATTGATTGAACACTTTGGCGATCAGGTTTACCGTACCGTGATACCGCGTAATATTCGCCTCGCCGAGGCACCCAGCTACGGCAAGCCGATTTTGCAGTACGACAGGAATTCACGCGGGTCAATGGCTTATATCGCATTGGCGGGCGAAGTTTTGCGCCGTGATGCGAAGCAGACTCACTACACCAATTAATAGTGACTATGAAAAAAAAGCGTTTGGGCAGGGGACTGGGATCGCTAATCGGTAATTTCGAGCAAATTACCCAGCCTGGCGAACAGGATCAGGCGCATGGTATGAGAGAACTGGATATCGATCAAATTCAACGCGGTAAATTTCAGCCACGACAGATTTTTGATCAGCAGTCGCTACAGGAGTTGGCAGATTCTATTCGTGCGCAAGGGGTCATACAGCCGGTGGTGGTACGACCCGAGGGAAGTCATTTTGAGTTGGTTGCCGGTGAGCGACGTTGGCGTGCAGCACAAATGGCGGGACTACAAAAGATTCCTGTTGTGGTCCGTGACATTGATGCCAAGGCCGCTGCAGCCATCGCATTGATCGAAAATATTCAACGAGAAGACCTGAATCCCCTCGAAGAGTCGGCCGCATTCAAGCGCTTGATTGATGAATTTGACCTTACCCATCAACAGGTTGCGGATTCGGTTGGTCGGTCACGCGCTGCTGTGAGTAATTTGCTGCGTCTACTGGACCTTGCAGACCCGGTAAAGGACCAGGTCAATCTTGGGCTACTCGATATGGGACACGCCCGTGCACTGCTCGCGTTGATCCGGCACGACCAGATAGAAGTCGCCAATCTCGTGGTCAAACGAGGCCTTTCGGTGCGTGGAACCGAACAACTGGTGAAACGTACGTTAAAAGGGCAATCAGATAAAGAATCGCCAGATTCTGATCCTGATATCAGAAGGCTGGAAACCAGGATTAGCGAAAAGTTGGGTGCTGCTGTTAAAATAAAGTCCGGCAAACAGGGGTCGGGTAAACTGATTATTAGCTTCCATAATAGTGATGAGCTCGATGGTATCCTCGAACATCTGGTACCCTAACTTTATTCAATTCGGTGCACTGCTGTCCCGTTAACTTTTCTATAGAACCAGTAAGTTATTGTTATATTTAAGATTAAATATTTTATGATCGTTTTAGACATGATTCATTGGAACAGCTGAGTATTAAGACACTAGATTCCGGCTAAAAACATACCGGAATGACGTATTTTTGGGACCACGTCATTCCGGAAAGCTCGAAGAGTTTACCGAAGCGTCGGACCGCCGGAATCTTTTATAAGTTCTAATAGATCCCAGTTCTAATAGATCCCGGCTCGTGGACCGGAATGACGATTGTTGAGTTAACGGGACAGCAATGATTTCGGTGATTGATTGTTGGAGATTAACTCCGTTATAATCTCTATCCACTTTGGGGGGCAGGCTTTAATACCAGACAGTGTTTAAGCGTATTTAAGCCATGAATAATCAGATCTGGAAAACTCTGGCGATTCAATCCGTTTTGAGCGGGATTTATGTCTCCGCGATGGGTATCTGGGGCGAAAAAGTCATGCTGTCGGCTTTCGTAGGGTGCATGGCTTGCCTGATTCCTAATAGCTATGCTTATATTAGGATGGCGAAGCAATCGGAAAATAATAATGCAGGGCAGTGGTTAGGCTACGCATACCGGATCGAGATTGGGAAATGGATAATGACCGGCACCATTTTTATGATGGCATTTATCTCGAAGCACCCCTGGGATCCAATAGTTTTGTTTTCCGGATATGTGTTAATTCAGGTGTCCAGTATGTTCGTACCATTTGTCATTAAAAAAGATTAAGAAAAGGTAATTGATCGAAAGCATGGCCTACGAAAATTCATCCGAATACATCAAACATCATTTGACCCACCTGGTCTATGGGCAGCATGCTGATGGAACCTGGGGCTTCGCGCATGGCGTGGATGAAATAAATGAGATGGGCTTTTGGTCCATTAACGTCGACTCGATGATCTTTTCCATAGGCCTGGGCGTATTCTTCCTCTGGTTGTTTCGTAGAGCCGCCGTCAGAGCTACTACCGACACACCAACCGGCCTGCAAAATTTTATCGAGATGATAATCGAATTTATCGATGGGTCGGTTCGCAGCTCTTACTCGGGCAAAGACCCGCTAATCGCACCCCTGGCCCTGACCATATTTGTCTGGGTCTTCCTGATGAATTTTATGGATTTGATCGCTGTCGATCTGGTGCCCTGGATTGCCGGCCTGTTGGGTGTAGGTTATTTGAAAATCGTGCCGACCACCGACCTCAATATCACATTTGGATTATCGCTCACCGTATTCGTGCTGGTTCTATATTACAGTATTAAGTTTAAAGGCCCTGGTGGATTCTTCGCCGAACTGGCTTTCCATCCATTCCCCAAATTTATGATGCCGATCAATCTGATCCTTGAGGGTGTTACCCTGATAGCCAAACCTGTATCTTTGGCGCTGCGCCTGTTCGGCAACCTGTACGCGGGTGAAATGATATTCATCCTGATAGCACTGATGTACAGCGGCGGCTGGGCATTGGGCATATTTGGTGGATTTTTGCAATTGGGTTGGGCGATATTCCATATCCTGATCATTATCTTGCAGGCGTTTATATTCATGACGTTGACCATCGTGTATCTGGATATGGCGTCGCAGACAGACCACTAATTTTTTAACAAACATACACTCTATAATTTTAGGAGATAATCATGGAAACAGGTTTGCTTTATATCGCCGGCGCATTAATGATGGGCCTGGGCGCACTCGGCGCCGCTATCGGCATCGGTATTCTGGGGGGTCGCTTTCTTGAAGGCGCAGCCCGTCAACCGGAACTTATCCCGATGCTGCGCACCCAGTTTTTCATCGTAATCGGTCTGCTTGACGCGGTTCCGATGATCGCGGTCGGTATTGCCATGTACATCATGTTCGCGGTCGCGTAGGCGTCAGGGCAACCTATTTTAACGACAACGAGGACAGCAATATGAATTTCAATGCGACTCTGATTGGGCAAATGATCACCTTTGTGATCTTCGTCTGGTTCTGCATGAAATATATATGGCCACCACTCATGACGGCTCTGGAAGAGCGCACTGCCAGAATCAATGAAGGCCTGGCAGCCGCGCAACAAGGTATAAAAGACCTTGATGAAGCGCAGATCAAGGTGAGCGAAAGCCTCAAGGATGCCAAGCAACAGGCGCAGGAAATCATCAACCAGGCGCAAAAGCGCGCTAATGAGATTGTTGACGAGGCGAAAGATATCGCGCATGACGAAGTGGATAAAATAAAAGACGCTGCATCGTCAGACATCGATCAGCAAATTCTCAGCGCGCGCGAGCAACTGCGCAAGGAAGTTTCGGGAATCGCACTGGCAGGCGTAGCGCAAATTCTCAAGCGTGAAGTCGATGCCGAGACGCATAGCACGGTACTCGATGAGTTGGTAGCCCAGATTTAGGCCGATAAGAAATGTCTGATTTTGAAACAGCGGCCAGACCTTACGCTAAAGCTTTATTCGAGCTAGCGTCAGAAGAGGGCAATTTACAGGCCTGGGGCGATAGCTTGCAACTCGCTACAGCAGTGGCTTCTGACGCGGATATGCAGGCGATGTTCGAATCACCGTCGATGCTGGTGAGCGAAAAGAAAGAATTATTTTTATCGGTGATGTCGGGTGTGAAAGATGCGCCTGAGGTAAGCGCAGATTTCAAAAATCTGGTCGCGCTGTTGGCCGAAAATAATCGGCTGGCTGTGATACCGGCCATTACTGCCTGTTTCGAAACCCTGCAGCAGGAAGCCGAAGGAAAAATTGAAGTGCAGGTTAAAACCGCACGCGAATTGACAGCCAGGCAATTGGATGCCATGGCGAAAGGTTTAGCCAAAAAGCTGGGCAAGGAAGTGAATATCACTACCGAGATTGATGAAACTTTGCTTGCCGGCGCCATTATTCGGGCGGGTGACATGGTGATCGATGGTTCGGCTAAAGGTCGGTTGGAAAAGCTGGCTACTGTGCTTAACAAATAACACGATTTTAATGATTACGGGATAACTCAATGCAACTTAATCCGTCAGAAATTAGCGAACTTATTAAAGATCGCATCAAGAACTTTGAAAGTGCTGCCGAAGCGAGAACAGAAGGTACTGTTGTCAGTTTGATGGACGGTATTGCACGTATACATGGTCTCGCCGACGTCATGTCCGGCGAAATGATCGAATTTCCGGGTGACACATTCGGCATGGCGCTCAACCTCGAAAGAGATTCAGTTGGTGTGGTAATACTGGGTGCATACGGACATATTTCAGAAGGCGATACGGTCAAATGTACCGGACGTATTCTCGAAGTTCCGGTGGGCGAGCATTTGCTCGGACGAGTAGTCAATTCGTTGGGCGAAGCAATTGATGGGAAAGGTTCACTAAAAAATAAACAGTTCATGCCGATCGAACGCATCGCACCGGGCGTCATCCAGCGCCAATCGGTAGCCCAGCCGATGCAAACCGGCCTGAAGGCTATAGACGCGATGGTGCCGATTGGGCGTGGACAACGCGAATTAATCATCGGTGACCGCCAGACCGGTAAGTCAGCGCTCGCTATCGACGCGATCATCAATCAAAAAGGCACCGGCATTAAATGCATCTACGTAGGCATCGGACAGAAAGCTTCGACTATTGCCAATGTCGTGCGCAAACTCGAAGAGCATGACGCGATGGAGCATACCATCGTTGTCGCAGCGAATGCTTCTGACTCGGCAGCATTGCAATATATTGCGCCTTATTCCGGATGCACCATGGGTGAATACTTCCGTGACAAGGGCGAAGATGCATTAATTGTTTATGACGACCTTACCAAACAGGCCTGGGCCTACCGTCAGGTATCGTTGTTGTTGCGTCGGCCACCGGGACGTGAAGCTTATCCGGGCGATGTTTTTTATCTGCATTCGCGCTTGTTGGAACGTGCTTCTCGAATCAATGCAGACTGTGTAGAAAAATATTCTAACGGTAAGGTGAAGGGTAAAACCGGTTCCCTGACCGCATTGCCGATTATCGAAACCCAGGGTGGTGACGTATCAGCCTTCGTACCCACCAACGTTATCTCGATCACCGATGGCCAGATCTTCCTCGAATCGGACCTGTTTAACGCCGGTATCCGTCCTGCGATAAACGCAGGTCTTTCGGTTTCACGCGTCGGTGGCGCGGCACAGACTAAAATCATCAAGAAGCTCGGAGGTGGTATACGCCTGGCACTGGCCCAATATCGTGAACTGGCGGCCTTCTCACAGTTCGCTTCGGATCTCGATGAAGCTACGCGCAAGCAGCTGGAACGTGGTCAACGCGTTACCGAATTGATGAAACAAAAGCAATATGCGCCGTTGAACGTAGCAGAAATGGGTGTTTCACTTTTCGCCGCTAACGAAGGTTACCTCGACGATGTCGACGTTAAAAAGGTTGTGGCTTTCGAAGAGGCGATGCTGGCACATATCAGATCGAACAACAGTGACCTGCTCGACCTGATCAATGAAACTGGCGATTATAACGATGACATCTCCGAAAAAATTGCGTCGGCGATCAAAAATTTCAAAGCCAGCGGCGTTTACTAGGGAATTCCTGAAATGGCTGGCGGCAAAGAAATAAAGACCAAGATCACGAGTGTTCAAAACACTCAAAAGATCACCAAGGCCATGGAAATGGTAGCGGCCAGTAAAATGCGCCGTGCCCAGGACCAAATGTTCGCAACCCGGCCTTATGCGCAAAGAATCGCGACAGTTGTCGCCCATGTCGCAAGCTCCCACGCCGAGTACAAGCACCCGTTCCTGATTGAGCGGCCGATCAAACGCGCCGGGTTTATCACGATTTCGACCGATCGCGGCCTGTGCGGTGGCCTCAATACCAACCTGTTCAAAAAGGCGCTCAACAAGATCGGCGAACTCGATGATCAGGGTATAGAAATCGATGTCGTCACTTTCGGTGTCAAGGCGCTCGGTTTTTTCAAGCGCATCGGGGCCAGGATAATCGCCGAAGCCAGCCATATTGGTGACAGGCCCGATATATCTGCTGTCATTGGACCCGTGCAGGCAATGCTGAAAAGCTATTCTGAGGGTGAAATCGATGTCATTTATTTAATCAGCAACGAATTCGTCAACACCATGACACAGGAACCTAAAATCACCCAGTTAGTTCCGGTCGTGCCTTCGGAAGACACTGAACTTAAACACCACTGGGACTACATATACGAACCCGGTTCCAAAGAAGTACTCGACAATGTACTCGATCGCTACATTGAATCGCTGGTTTATCAGGCGGTAGTCGAAAATGTTGCCTGCGAAATGGCCTCACGTATGCTGGCGATGAAAAATGCAACCGACAATGCCGGCGATATGATTAACGAACTGCAACTCATTTATAATCGCGAACGCCAGGCGAGTATTACTCAGGAAATCAGTGAAATCGTCGGCGGCGCAGCAGCGGTTTAACACATTTAGCCTATTAGTTTTAGAGGAAACAAATTATGAGCACAGGTACCATAGTGGAAATAATCGGCGCTGTTGTCGACGTAGAGTTTCCCCGAGACACTGTTCCCAAGATTTACGATGCACTTAATATTGCCTCTGCGGATAACTTAACGCTAGAAGTCCAGCAGCAACTGGGCGATGGCATCGTGCGAACTATCGCCATGGGCGCTTCCGAGGGATTGCGCAGGGGCCTGGAAGTTTCCAACACCGGTCAACCCATAACAGTACCTGTGGGCCAGAAAACTTTAGGTCGCATCATGGATGTGTTAGGAAGGCCGATCGACGAAAAAGGTGATATCGGTGAAGATAAGCGCATGCCGATTCACCGTACGTCACCGAGGTTCGACGAGCAGGCAACGGCGACCGAAATTCTTGAAACTGGAATCAAAGTTATCGATCTGATAATGCCGATTGTTAAGGGCGGTAAGATCGGTTTATTTGGCGGTGCTGGCGTCGGGAAGACAGTCACGCTGATGGAATTGATTCGAAATATTGCGGTAGAGCATGAGGGCTTTTCGGTATTCGCAGGTGTCGGCGAGAGAACGCGTGAAGGCAACGACTTTTACCACGAAATGACCGATGGTGGTGTACTTGACAAGGTGGCGCTAGTTTACGGCCAGATGAACGAACCTCCCGGAAACCGCTTACGTGTAGCTTTGTCAGGCTTGACTATGGCTGAGTATTTCCGTGATGAAGGCCGCGACGTATTGATGTTTATCGACAATATTTATCGTTATACCCTGGCTGGAACCGAAGTATCGGCACTGTTGGGACGTATGCCATCGGCAGTTGGATATCAGCCTACCCTGGCAGAAGAAATGGGTGCGCTGCAGGAGCGAATCACTTCAACCAAGACTGGCTCAATTACCTCGTTCCAGGCGGTCTACGTACCTGCGGACGATTTGACCGACCCATCGCCAGCCACTACCTTTGCTCACCTCGATGCGACGCTGGTCTTATCGCGCCAAATTGCTGAGCTCGGAATTTATCCAGCGGTTGATCCACTCGATTCTACTTCTCGAATTCTCGACCCTAATGTGGTTGGTAGTGATCACTATGATGTCGCTCGTGAGGTTCAGGGAACCCTGCAACGCTACAAGGAATTGAAAGACATCATCGCGATTCTCGGCATGGACGAATTGTCTGAAGAAGATAAGCTCGCAGTGACCCGCGCCCGTAAGATACAACGCTTTTTGTCGCAGCCCTTCTATGTGGCCGAAGTTTTTACCGGCTCAGAAGGCAAGTATATTTCGCTGAAAGATACCATTTCCGGATTTAAGGCGATTCTTGATGGTGAAATGGATCAATATCCGGAGCAGGCGTTTTACATGGTCGGTGGCATTGAAGAAGTCGCCGATAAAGCGAAGACACTTTAAGGGTTACCCGCATGGCCAATACCATACACGTAGAGATTGTTAGCGCCGAAGAACAAATTTTCTCTGGAGAGGCGGAAATGGTATACGCCCCGGCGATCATGGGCGAGGTCGGTATAGCGCCGCGCCATACGCCGCTTATTTCACCCTTAAAACCCGGCGAAGTACGCCTCGATATGGGTGGTGGTAAAGAAGAATTTTTCTTCATTTCGGGCGGTATACTGGAAATTCAACCTCATATGGTAACGGTGCTTTCAGATACTGCGATACGTGCCGATGACCTCAACGAAGCAGCCGCGCTCGAAGCCAAGAAACGCGCTGAGGCGGCGCTAGAAGACCAAAAATCGGACTTCGATGTCGCCAAGGCGAGAGCCGAAATTGCATCTGCGGCAGCACAGATAGCAGCGATCAAGAAGTGGAGAAGAAAATAATCGCTACGATAAATATCGGTACACTAGAAGTGATTTTTTCCAAAGGAGGCAACAGGCCTCGTATTCGTGAGATTCGATTATCGAATCAAAATCCTGAGGTGCTTATTCTTTCTGCCCGAGACCAAACCAGGGATAGAATAACCGGGCTTCAATTAGGTTCGGACGACTACCTGGTAAAGCCTTTTGCATTTGATGAGCTACACGCGCGAATACAGGCTCTGGTGCGACGAAAATACCGAGTCAAATCACCGCTAATAATTATAGGCAATCTTCATGTTGATACTTCCCGCGGGTTCAACTATTAAGTGCAACAGTCAAGTTTGTTTTTGAACTGGAGAACACCTCATGAGGTGTTCTCCAGTTCAACACTTTTCTCGGACGGTGGTTAAGCCGTTCCGTCACCCATTCTAATTCTTCATCACTGACTTGCAACAATGATTGTCCTTTTGGAAAGAACTGCCTAATCAGTCCATTCGAGTTTTCATTCGTTCCTCGTTCCCAGGACGAATAAGGATGTGCAAAATAGACCGACATATCTAATTCCTTAGCCATTCGTTCGTGATCAGTGAATGTAGTGGTCAACTAATTCCGGACAATAAATTAAGTTTTTCTTCTGCAACGGCAGGGGCCATTCCGTCGTTTGCGGTATGAGGCCTCTTCCAATTGTAATAATTCATCAGGTACAAACCAATATCCTTCCGCGCTTCAGCAGTTGAACGATAACCCATAGCTGGCACCCATTCAGTCTTGAGACTTCTAAACCATCGCTCCATCGGCGCATTATCCCAGCAATTGCCTCGACGACTCATACTTTGCTTGATTTGATACCGCCATAGTCTCTGACGGAATCGCAAGCTGCCGTACTGGCTACCCTGGTCTGAATGAAACAATACCCCCGCAGGCTTGCCGCGTTGTTGGTAGGCATTGTCGAGCGCCTTGATGGTCAGATCTGCATCGGGGCTATTGGATAGTGACCAGCCCACAACTCGGCGGGCAAATAAATCCAACACAACGGCCAAATAAGACCAGTGAGTCCCGGACCAAATATAGCTGATATCTCCACACCAGACTTGATTGGGCTGATCAACATCAAACTGTCGATCGAGCACATTGGGAATGTCAGGCCGCTCAACCGTCGCCTGTTTGTAGGCATGTGGACCTGGCTGTTTGCAGATCAAGCCGATCTCTGCCATTAAACGACTCACCTTAAAGCGGCCGATTTAGATGCCTTCTTCATTCAGCATCGTTTTGATGGTACGGCTACCCGCTGAGCTACGACTGATCTTGAATGCCTGATTCACTTTCGCTCTTAGGATCACTCGCTCAACATCAACCTGTCTGCGCCGTCCTCGGTAGGCGTAATAACAAGATCGATTAATTTCAAATACTTCGCAGACCATTTCAACTGATTCATGCTCTCTTAATTCGTCTATCAGTACGTACGATTCATCTCGTCCGACATCAAGAGAGCAGTAGCCTTTTTTAATATGGCTTTCTCCCGCTCCAGCCGGTGCACCCGGGATTCCAACTCCTGAATGTGCTTTTGCTCTGCGGTCAACGCCTTACTGCCCGGTGTCCCGCCACCACGCTCAAGCCTTAACTGTTGAACCCAGCGACGCAGCGCTGTTTCTCCCAGACCTAGTGACCGACAAGCTTCTGGAAAAGAATACTCCTGGTCCAGCACCAGGCAGGCTGCTTCAAGTTTAAATTCCGTTGAAAAAGTTCGACGCTGTCTTTTCATTGAACACCTCAATTTGCGGCAGTAATATTACCACCTATGTTAGTGTCCGGTTTTATTAGACCACTACAGAATTCACGGCCATTATCATAGGTGATAGTTTTCACCCGATCCTTATACGCCCGCAGACGTTTGATCACTTCGTCTGCAACCAGGTCTTTGCTCTTGTGTCGCGAATGCCCCAATAATGTGTAGCGACTTTTCCTCTCATTCAAACTGACTAGTACGCCCTGATGGCCTTTGCCGACGATTGTGTCGCCTTCCCAGTCACCAATACGACTACGACGATCCACCTCTGAAGGTCGCTCATCAATCATTCGTTGATTGGGAATTTGACCCCGGCGCTCGTTGCTGCCATAGCGCTTCCTACGCTTCTTTTGACAGCATAAATATCGGTACAATTTGCCACCTTGTTGCTTGTCCTTATAGATATATTGATAAATCCATTCATGGCTAATCATATATTGCTGTTCCTCGTAGAGCCTCCAGGCTATTTGTTCAGGACTCCAGTAAAGCTTGAGCAAACGCTCTATTTCTAACCAATGGCCTTCCCGTATCCTCGGCACCAGCTTATCCAGCTGGCGGGCAATGGCCAGATGATTCGCCTGCTTGGGGCGGTAACCTTTTAGCCCTTTATTTCGTCGTAGCTCCCGGCTCACGGTCGATTTGTGTACACCAATTTTGTCGGCTATTTCACTTTGGTTATGCCCGGCTTTCTTGAGCGCATAAATCTGGTATCGTTGTATCTGGGTAAGTTGGGTATAGTGCTTCATTGTGCTTCCCATCTTTGTCGAGAGGAAAGGCCTTTATTATCTCAGCTTACCCTTTCGGTTTCATATGAGTTGCACTTAATAGTTGAACCCGCGATTTATATTTTCAACGTATTGGGTGGTTTATAAATATCCGACACCAATTTCAAGGGACTGGTCAGAGAAAAGATTAATGCCTTTTAATCCCATCAGACACAGGAATCGGAAATGTCCACAACTACCGTTTTCCGCCTATTCTCTAATTGTGCAATGATCTGCTCAGATATCAGTGATTATTGTACGGCATGGGAATGTCTGATATATAAGGGGCGATTCGGGTTGCGTTGTGTCGTGCCGTAGAATCGCAGCTTGCTAATCCTCCAGGGTAATCGGCGATATAAACCCCGGCGGTTTGATCGCACGCAACGAACAGTTGAGTTGGTTGAGAATGGTCTCTGCAGTGTTGCCCATGAAGATCCCGGAAATACCTGTGCGAGACAATGTGCCCATGACCACGAGATCGATATTGATCTTACTTGCCAAAGCTGGTATCTCATTAAGTGGCAAGCCTTTGAGTAGATGCGTTTGGGGTTTGAGGTACTCCAGGACATCTTGCCCCAACTTGTTGATTACCTTATCTATAAGTGCCTTAAATTTCTGCTCATGATGTTGCCTGACCTCTTCGACATAGGCAATGATCTCATCCTCAGGTGTCCTGGCAAAGCCCCGCATGGAAGCTTCACTAAAATCGAACCAGGCATAAACAATGTGCAGCTCAGAAAAATTAGACAATGCTAATGAACTTGCCATTTCGAGAATTTGAAGATTGAGTTGATGTCTTGTATTTAACTCTTTCGGCGCGTACATATCATCGGCATCCACCGCCGCCATCATCCGATGGTAAGCTTTGGGTGACCCTGATTTCACTAACCACACCGGGCAAGGACACTTGCGTAACAAATGCATATCATCACTTCCAAACACCCGGTCGAGCAACCCACCGTTTTCAGCTGTCTTGATCACTAAATCATGACCGTTACGAAGCACCTCTCGAATGACGCTCAGAAACGATATACCAATAAGTACTTTGGCTTGTATTTCTACGGCATTACTCTTCCAGGGAGAAACCAGTTCTTGCAGTTCGTTTAGATGCACCTCAACTATGTATGCCAGGTAATCCTCGGGAGACAAAACACGTGTTTTTAGATTTAAGTTAGCCGGTATTTTATCGATCACTCCAACTACAGTAAGACTAGCCTGATTATTGCCTGCCAATGCCACGGCCTGTTCCAATGCTGCATCACTGACAGAACCGGATGTGGCAACGTAAAGAATATTTTTAATCCTCTGCATAATGTTGTTTTCTTTTCGAAGTGATTGATTTTTACCCTTTAGTAATGGCGCCATTAACTATTTCAACAATAGCAGGGTGTTTAAGCCGACGTTCAAGAGAGATTGCATAATAGTGCTCTTCAAACTCCGTCGTTCGCCCTATCACGCTGACCTTATACTGGGAAACAATCGCTTTCTCAATGAGTGTCGGACCTGCAAATACACCGTAACCCGCATGTGCAAACGATTTCATCAATGCACTATCATCAAACTCGGCGATAATATTGAGTACAATGTCATGCTTCTCCAACCATGATTCAAGGCGCTGTCTGACGGCGGATTTTTTACCCTGGAGAAGAAAAGGCTGGCCTGATAATGATTGAGGAAACCCTTTTAGACAGTCAGATGACAGCTGTTTTGTTGCAAAAAAAGTAAACCCGCTTTTAGCCAACAGGTGATTGTTGGCCTTCACCTAACTGCCTGGTTGAAGGGGCTGGTCCGTTAATACCGTATCCAGTCTATCGATGGCCAAATCGGCCAACAAACTTTCTTGATCCCCTTCATGGCATATTAGGCGCACCGGCTCCGCCATATTTAACGCGGGGATAAGCAACTGGTATGCCAGCGTCTTGGGGATAACTTCAATTATGCCGACGGTGAGCGTATGCCAATGAGCGGGTTCCTGTGTTTTAAGAACATTCTTTAGCTCATCACCCAATTGAAAGATATCGTCGGCATAGCTGTAAATTAATCGTCCCATTTCCGAAAGCTGCATTTTCTTCCCTTTTCGGTCGAATAAATCGAACCCTATTTTCACCTCAAAACTCGTGATTTGGCTACTAATGGTTTGTGGGGGTCAGGTGTAATCTTGCGCTGGCTTTGGCCATGCTACCGTCGGTCGCGACAGCATAGAAATAATACAGATGGTTGTAATTAAGGCGGGTCACTAAATACTTACATTCGATATTTTCGAAGAAAACCTATATAATATTTGAAATTTATCTTATGGCGCAAGTGAGCTATAAGTAGCAAACAGATATTAGTCGTCAACCATCTGTGGGTATTATGTTCGTTCGCAAAATCGCTTTTTTGATTAAACATTCATTACCAATGGACTCGAACAATGATCCGTTTATTGGCAATCAGGTGAGGATCTTGGGCATTTGCTGGCTGATTATTAATCTCAAGTTAAACAAATTGCCAGAGCGGAGCCAGCTGGTTGCGGTATTATGCAGTAGCCGTGCGGTGCGGAATTGGTTTCTCCTTGAGTCTGTTAATAGATTCAATGGGTCATTGGTTTTCGCAGCGAAAAAACTAAATCGCACGGTTAATGTCAAACCTGGTGTTTTAGCCGGGT
>JADFJT010000057.1 GCA_022566015.1 Pseudomonadota bacterium
CCGAAACCACAAACAAATCGGCATATAGATCGGCAGGCTGAAGCCGCCAATGCTTAGATAGCACACAGGCTGGGCTTGGCGCCTGAATGCGCCTGGCGCGATGATTCGGGACTGAGCCTGACGGTAACACTCAAAAACACGCGCGAGTTGTCGCGGGGGGAGCTACAGCAGAAACCCATGCAACACCGGCTGGCAGTCACGCTCAGGCGGCTGCATCGAAGCAACTGTGAATTTCGAGGAAGCGTCAATCTTGATGTATTACTCACGCGGTATTACCGAATGATACCCGAAGGTATCCAGCCCAAACTAGCGGACGATTATGAAAACGCAAAAGCCGTACTGAAACTGCTAGAACTGAAAGACGATATGCTGGTACCCTCGCACAACGATCTGGTACTGGAAAACCTTCTGCTCGATGATTCTGGTCGAATCTGGATTATCGACTGGGAGTATGCGTCGATGGCAACCCCTTATTGGGATCTCGCAACCCTGTGCAACGCGGCAGAACTGAATTACCAACAGTCATTGAGTCTTCTGAACGCTTATCAGGGGGATACAACAGAATATAGTATCGACTCATTGATTCATTACCGAACGGTTTTGCAAGTTCTATCCGATTGCTGGATGGCAGCGTTCACTCGATCTGCCGGGAATAAAATTTCATGTTAATGCATTCAACTAGTCTCTACCTGACCTGTGTTTTGATCTGGGGCTCAACCTGGTTTGCGATCAAATTTCAACTCGGCGTTGTCGCGGCCGAGGTTTCGCTGGTGTATCGTTTTTCGTTAGCAGCGATTTTGTTGCTATTGTTTTGCTTGCTAAGTAAACGAAATTTGCGCTTTTCGCCTTCGCAGCACCTGTTTATCGGATTACAGGGATTGTTCCTGTTTTCCTCCAATTACCTGGTGTTTTACTGGGCTACCGGGCTTTTGACGACCGGCATAGTAGCGCTATTATTTTCCACGGTGATATTGATGAACATCGTCAATGGCGCAATTTTTCTGCGCCAGACGATTAAGCCAACTGTTGTATTTGGGGCGTTAATCGGTATCGCTGGTATCGCTGCGGTATTCTGGTCCGAAGTGGTAGGCGTGCAAAGCGATGTGGCCAGTTGGCAGGGATTATGGCTGTGCCTGTTCGCGACTTTTCTCGCCTCTATCGGCAATATTCTTTCAGCGCGCAACCAGCGGGAAGCCTTACCCGTGGTGCAGACCAACGCCTGGGGCATGACTTATGGCGCACTAATTATGCTTATCTACGCTTTTTTTAGTGGCGCGGCGTTCGATTACGACACTTCGCCCGCCTACAGCGTTTCACTTGTTTATCTCAGTGTATTTGGATCGATATTCGCCTTTGGTAGTTACCTGACCCTGATTGGCCGCATAGGTGTGGATAAAACCGCATATGCTGCGGTACTATTTCCGATAATCGCACTCGGGATTTCAACCCTATTCGAAAATTACCAGTGGAGCGCCGAGGCAGTATTCGGCTTTGTACTGGTATTAATCGGCAATTACCTGGTATTGAAAAAACCACGAAAAGTTATCACTGTCGAGACGAGTTAAGCCAGTGGATCGCCAGCGGCCTTAAAACACTGGGCTGTGTCCTTGTGGGGCCGTGCCCAATATTTACAGCTCCTGGTTGTATAATACGAACCCTTGCTCGTGCCGATACGGGTAGTTTCGGTATCGAAGGCGAAGCATTAGGGCAAGATGCCCGTAAGTAGAATACCAACAGTAGGCGCTTTAGGCGACGCAGGAGCAGTTATCGAGGTAAAAAGGCCGAAGCACCTTTTTTTCCCGACTTCGCTTCGGTTCAAACCGTACCAGAATGAATGTTGATGCTTAATCCTCTGCTTAAAATGTTAAAACACGAAAGCAGCTGCCGCCTTTATGCAATATGTGAGCGAACTCTCCTGATCAGCTAAAGAATGTAACTGGATTACTGATACACCAGCTCCAGCGTTTCAGCCCGGCCATCTTGTTTACGCAAGGCCTGAAGTCCAAGGACGCCCTTCGTGTCTTGCCTGATTTCGATAAAAATCTGCGCTGCCGATATCTGCAACTGGTCGATTAGTTGCGACGTCTGAGGGTGCTGGTTGTATACGATAATCGCTTTCGGGTTTTGTTCGAGCAGTTCGTTCAGTTGCTGCATGTCTGAACAGGGGATGCAGTCGTCGGCATCGGGCAGTAATATCGCCAGTAACGGTTTGGAATCACTCGCAAGTGCGCGCGTGATAATTTTATTGGTGCAGGTGCGTTTGATCGTAAGCATCGGAGCCGAGCCTGATTAAAGATTCGCAGGGCGCTATTTGAGTTTATCACGCAACATCGAATTAACCTGACCCGGGTTAGCCTTTCCCTTCGACTGTTTCATGATTTGCCCGACAAAGAAACCGAGTACCTTTTCCTTCCCGGCCCGAAATTGCTCAACCTGAGTTGGATTTGCCGCGATTACGTCGTCGATCAGTCCTTCTATTTCGCTGCTATCGGTGATCTGCTTCAGGCCACGTGCTTCGATAATCCTATCGGTCGAGCCTTCTCCCCGCCACATCGCTTCAAAGACTTCCTTGGCGATTTTGCCTGAAATCGTATTATCTGCAATGCGCTGCAACAAATCGGCGAGCATTTGAGGCGTTACCGGTGAATCCTGAATTTCTACTTCGTTGCGATTGAGTGCAGCGCTTAAATCACCGAGTATCCAGTTTACGATCTGGTCCTTAAGTTCAGGCGCCCTGGACAGCGCCTGTTCAAAGTAAACGGCGGTGTCACGATTACTCGAGAGTAGCTCGGCGTTATATTCGGACAATTTGAGGGTATCGAGATAACGCCGACGTTTTTCATCGGGTAATTCGGGCAAACTGGCTCGGATAGCCTCGATATCTGCTTCGTCAACTGCCACTGGCAACAGATCAGGGTCGGGGAAATATCGATAGTCATTGGCCTCTTCCTTGCTGCGCATCGAGCGGGTTTCATCTTTGCTGGAATCGTATAAACGGGTCTCCAGGACTACTTTGCCACCGCCTTCGATCAAGTCTATCTGACGCTGGATCTCATGATTAATCGCGCGTTCAAGAAAGCGAAATGAATTAATATTTTTTAGTTCAGTACGCGTACCCAGTTCTTTTTGGCCGACGGGTCGAACCGAAACATTCGCATCGCAGCGAAAAGAGCCTTCCTGCATATTTCCATCGCAAATTTCCAGATAGCGAACCAGCGAGTGAATTTTGCGTGCATAAGCTACGGCCTCTTTGGCCGAACGCATATCAGGCTCCGAGACAATTTCGAGCAAAGGCGTACCTGCGCGGTTGAGATCTATACCAGTTTGATCGACAAATTCATCATGTAGCGATTTACCCGCATCTTCTTCGAGATGCGCGCGCGTGATACCAATCGTTTTCTTCGCGCCTTCTTCGGCGGTGATTTCCAGGCTTCCTGTGCCGACGATAGGCAATTCAAACTGCGAAATCTGGTAGCCCTTGGGCAGGTCGGGATAAAAATAATTCTTGCGTTCAAATACCGAGTGGGAGCAAATTTTTGCACCGATCGCGACGCCAAATTTTATCGCCATCTTCACCACTTCGGCATTGAGTACCGGCAGTACACCCGGAAAGCCGAGATCGACGGTACAGGCCTGGGTATTCGGCTCCGATCCGTAGGCAGTCGAAGCGCCAGAGAATATTTTGCTCGAAGTAGCTAGCTGTGCGTGTACTTCGAGGCCGATCACGCTTTCCCAGTCGGTCATTATTTCATCTCGGGAGACTGGAGATGCCAGTCGGTAGCCTGCTGAAAGCGATGTGCGACGTTGAGCAGGCGCGATTCTTCGAAATAATTGCCAATCAATTGCAGGCCGACCGGCAAGCCCTGAGAAAAGCCAGCGGGTATAGACATACCGGGTAATCCCGCTAAATTGAGCGATATGGTATAAATATCCTGTAAATACATACTCACCGGATCATCGGTTTTTTCGCCTTGCTTGAATGCGACTTCGGGGGTGGTTGGGCATAGAATCATATCAACCCGTTCGAAAGCCTTTTCGTAATCTTCCTTGATCAGACGTCGTAGTTGCTGTGCCTTCAGATAATAAGCGTCGTAGTAACCCGCCGATAGCGCATAGGTACCGATCATGATGCGGCGAATGACCTCGTCACCAAATCCCTCCCCGCGTGATCGTTTGTACAAATCTTCCAGGTCGGTCGGATTGTCGCAACGATATCCGAAGCGAACGCCGTCGAAACGCGACAGGTTGGAGGAACACTCAGCTGGTGCAACTACATAATAAACCGGTATCGAAAGCTTGGTATTGGGCAAGGTGATATCAACTATCTCCGCCCCCAGCCTGCGAAATTCATCTACCGCCGAGGCTATTACGTTGGCGATGTCGGCGTCGAGGCCCTCGGCAAAATACTCTCTGGGCAAACCGATTTTTATGCCTTCGATATCCTGTGCCAGATCAACCGAGTAGTCGGGTACCGACTGATCGATCGAAGTCGAATCACGCGGGTCAAAGCCAGCCATAGTTTGTAGTAGCAAGGCACAGTCTTCGGCACTGTGCGCGAGCGGGCCACCCTGGTCGAGGCTAGATCCGAAAGCGATCATCCCGTAACGCGAGACGCGCCCGTAGGTGGGCTTGATGCCGGTAATTCCGCACAGTGCGGCAGGTTGCCGGATCGAACCACCGGTATCGGTTCCAGTCGCGGCAGGTGCGAGTCCCGCGGCAACCGCCGATGCTGAACCCCCAGAAGAACCACCGGGGACCCGTCCCAGGTCCCAGGGGTTGGCGACTGAGCCATAATAGCTGTTTTCGTTCGACGAACCCATCGCGAATTCGTCCATGTTGGTTTTGCCTAGTATCACTGCCCCGTCGCGCTTGAAGTGTTCGATTACCGTGGCGTCGTAGGGTGCGATAAAATTGTCCAGCATTTTTGACGCGCACGAGGTTTTAATACCATCGGTACAATAAATGTCCTTGTGCGCAATCGGAACGCCGGTTAAGGTCTTTATCTCGCCTCGTGCGATGCTTTCATCGGCGGCTTTGGCCTGCTCGAGTGCAAGCTCGTCAGTAATGGTGATAAAGCAATTGAGGGTCGGATTATGCAGGTTGATTTTATTTAGATAGTCCTGGGTAATTTCAACACTGGAAAATTCTCCCGCAGCCAATCCCAGCCTAATTTCTCTGATCGAATCAGTCATCGGATCGGATCATTCGATGACTTTGGGAACACGGTATAATCCTCTGTTTACATCGGGTGCGATAGCCTGGAATTTATCGCGCTGATCCAGCTCGGTGACTTCATCAGGGCGCAGTCGTTGCGTGGCATCCATCGGATGCGCCATCGGCACAATATCCGAAGCATCGACCTGATTCATCTGCTCGAATAGGGTGAGAATATTAGACAGGTCAGTAGCGTATCGATCCAGGTCAGATTCATCGATTTGTAGTCGTGCGAGGTGGGCGATTTTTCGCACCGCTTCTTTTTTCAGGCTCATTATTAAACTATTTTCGATGTGGCGGATAAAAAGCAGGCAAAGTTACCATAATTTCGTAAACAGTATAAGCAAAAGCCCCGTATTTTGGGACTTTCTTCCTTGCCCATTTGACTACCCATGCTAGAGTACCGCACAATTGAACCAAATTCGCACCTCGGCGGTGACAGAACTGCCGTCGTGTCCGCACAACACTTTAATTCGGGTTAAAAGTAACACATGTTTTCAGCTCTTCGTGGTCTGATTTCTAACGATTTATCGATAGATTTGGGTACGGCCAACACCCTCATTTATTGCAAGGGTAAGGGAATTGTTCTCAACGAACCGTCGGTAGTGGCTATTCGACAGGATAAAGGACCGGGTGGCCCGAAGTCGATCGAAGCCGTCGGAACCGAGGCAAAAAAAATGCTCGGCAGAACGCCCGCACACATCATCGCCAAAAGGCCTATGAAAGATGGCGTGATTGCTGATTTCACCTATACCGAGAAAATGCTGCAGCACTTTATTCGCAAGGTGCACGAAAATCAGTTTTTTCGTCCCAGTCCGCGCGTACTGATTTGTGTGCCTTGCGGAGCCACCCAGGTTGAGCGGCGTGCAATTCGTGAATCGGCATTGGGCGCCGGAGCGCGCAAGGTTTACCTGATAGAAGAACCAATGGCTGCCGCGATCGGTGCGGGTATGCCGGTAGACGAACCGCAGGGCTCAATGGTGCTTGACGTTGGCGGGGGTACTTCCGAGGTTGCGGTTATGTCGCTTAACGGAATTGTCTATTCTGACTCGGTGCGAATCGGTGGCGACAAATTCGACGAGGCAATTATCAGCTACGTGCGTCGTAATTACGGCATCCTGATCGGTGAAGCCACCGCAGAAAGAATCAAGATAGAAATTGCAGCGGCTTATCCCAGCAAAGATTTGAAGGAGATAGAAGTCAAGGGGCGCAATTTGTCCGAAGGTGTGCCGCGTAGCTTCACGCTCAATAGCAACGAAATCCTGGAGGCCCTGCAGGACCCGCTTTACGGAATTATTAGCACGGTAAAAAAGGCGCTCGAACAAACGCCCCCGGAACTCGGAGCCGATATTGCCGAACGAGGCATCGTGCTGACCGGTGGTGGCGCGCTGATGCGTGATCTGGACAGGCTGATCATGGAAGAGACCGGCGTACCCGTTATCATAGCCGAGGATCCGCTCACCTGTGTCGCGCGTGGCGGGGGCCGTGTGCTGGAAATGATCGATGAACACGGGATTGATTTTCTCGCCGTTGAATAGCGCTTTGAGCCTGATCAGCAATGGTGATGCTTTTATTAATATGAATATAGGTGCTCGAAAATGGGGATATTAAATAACTCTGACCCCATTTATTGCCAATGAGGGAACTAACCCTCCAGGCACGCAGTGCGACCATACATACCCTATTTCTAGTGTGTATTTGTATTGCCCTGATGGTTGCTGATCATCGTCAAAACTATTTCGAAGTATTCCGTTCTCAACTCTCACTTACCCTGTCTCCGTTGCGATATCTAGTCAGCCTGCCAGCCCTGGCGGGTAATTGGGTAAGCGACTGGTATAAATCGCATACTGAATTACTAATCGAAAATGCAGCGCTCAAAGCCGAAGGACGAAAACTCAATGCGCGATTGCAAAAGATGCGTGTATTGATGGCAGAAAATACGCGCCTGAGAAATTTACTGGGGTCGTCAAGGAATCTAGCCGATGAAGTCATTGTAGCGGAGTTACTTTCTGTCGATCAGAATCCCTACCGCCAGTTGATAGAAATCAACAAGGGGACCAACGATGGCGTACAAATCGGTTTTGCGGTCATCGATGACTTCGGTGTCATGGGCCAGGTGATTCATGTCAATCAAATTTCCGCCACGACGATCCTGATTTCGGATCCGGAACATGCGACGCCGGTGCAGTTTATTCGTAGCGGTATTCGTAGCATAGCATTCGGTAATGGTAGTACCGACCAATTGGAGCTACGATATTTGCCGGCCACGGCTGATATTAAGATAGGTGACGAGTTGGTTACCTCCGGGCTTGGAGGCCGTTTTCCGGCAGATTACCCAGTCGCTACGATTACTGAGATTAAACAGGATTTGACCTATGGGTTCGTTTCAATAATTGCAAAACCGAAGGCCAGGCTCGATAGCAGCCGTGAGGTTCTGATTATCAAACCCGCTGGTTAAGTCATCTTATAGCCATGCCCCGGTTACGTTATCTAGTTATTGTCCTAAGTTTTATAATTGGCCTTATCTTAATGATTTTGCCCCTGCCCGATTGGGTGCAAATCTATCGCCCACACTGGGTTGCGTTGATATTAATTTACTGGAGTATGGCCTTGCCCAAACGTGTCGGGCTGTGGTCAGCTTTTTTTATCGGATTGCTGGTTGACACAGCGCAGGGGACCTTGCTGGGACAACATGCGATGGCTCTGGTAATAATCGTTTATATCAACATAAATTTTTACCAACGCGTGCGCGTATTGTCCTTGGCGCAACAGGCTATATATGTATTCGTGCTGTTAGCGATGATCCAGGTGGTCGTGGCCTGGGTAGAGGGAATTATGGGGAGGCCTGTACCAATTTTGGCTTTCTTTAGTGCACCTTTTATCGGCATGTTGATCTGGCCCTGGGTGTTTGTCATATTGAGGGACATTCGCCGTAAATTCATATTGAACTAGCCATGATGATGAATTAGGCGACATTATGTCTTACCTCTATATCGATACCGACCAACAGCTGGCCGACTTCTGTCGTGATATCGAAGCGGCGGATTATTGTGCAGTTGATACCGAGTTTATGCGGGAGAATACCTATTACCCGGTTCTTGCCCTGATTCAAATCGCCACCGAACAGCATATGGGCTGTATTGATCCACTAGCGATTAAGGATTTTTCCCCTCTGATTGCCTTGATGGAATGTGAAAAATTGACCAAGGTTTTCCACTCACCAAGTCAGGATTTGGAAATTCTGTTTCAGCAGTTTGCCCAGGTTCCGAGACCGGTATTTGATACGCAACTCGCGGCTGCCGTACTTGGTTACAACCATCAAATTGGTTATGCCGATCTGGTGAATCAAATTATAGGGGTCAAACTTGAAAAAAAACATACCCGGGCGGACTGGCTCAAGCGGCCACTGTTAAATGAAGAACTTGATTATGCGATGGATGATGTGCGTTATTTATTACCGCTATACCAACATTTGAAGACCGATCTTGATGGTAAAAAACGTCGCAGCTGGATCGAGAAAGACCTACAGAAAATGTCCGCAGCATCAAGTTACGAAATAGACATGGAAAATTTATGGAAACGTCTGAAGGGTGTTCAGAAATTGAAAGGATTAAATTTACAGATAGCCAGTCAATTGTGCCAGTGGCGAGAACATATTGCGCAGAAAAAGGATCGTCCCAGGCGCTGGATGGCAAAAGATGACTGGTTGATCGAAATATCTCGCCAGATTCCTGATTCAATAGGCGACCTGACTTCTATGCGCGAACTCAATGAAAAATTTATTACACAGCATGGTCAGGCAATACTGAAGATCATCAAAGAGGCTAAAAATCAAAATTCGACCGAGTGGCCAGAGCCGGACAGGGTACATTCTCTTTCAAGTCGCCAACAGGCCTTAGGCGACTGCATGATGGCATTGTGCAGAATAATAGCTGAAGAAAGTCAGATTGCGTTGGCAACCCTGGCTACACGTAAGGATATAGATAATTTGATTATCAAGCGCAAAAACAGTCGGCTTTCACAGGGGTGGCGATTTACGCTGGCCGGAGAGAAATTACTGGAATTTATTCACGGGCAATCGGTACTGGGCGTTTTTGGCGACCAAATTAAAATTCTGCCCCGGGAGCCTATAAACAAGTCATGACCGATTGACCTGGAGCCACCACACTAAACTCTTAGTCACCGAGATGAATTTATAGGACCTGGTGCCGGGTTTACTGCACTAGAAGGTTCGAAAACAGGACGTCGATAACGTCATTGTTATTGGCAAGTTCGACCATCAATTCCTGAACCTGTGCTGTCGCAATAGATCTAATTTTTCGCGCTTGGTGGGTGACTTCATAGTACTTGCCGGTTGTTCGCTCAATAATATGATCAACTGGTGCCGGATGGCGGGAATATGAATCTTTACAATTTCTTCGGAATCGGAGTCCTTAATTAAGATGTCAGCCTGTACCTGTAAAAAAGTTAAACGGCCCTTGCTACTGCTGAGATTCAAAACCATTGGCTTGCCGAGAGAAATATAAGCGGTGGTTTTGTTGCCTGCATCTTCATCTTTCGCTGCCCAGACCTGGGTGGTGGTCATGAAAAGTATGATCACGAAATTAAACATTATTTTTTGCATGGCAATATCTCGCTGCTTTAGTAGTATTGTTTTATAGGCTGGTTATTTAATTTATCTCAGGTATTTATTCGGCCGGGTTCGGCGAAAGTAAAGGTTTTAGTGATCGCCGCTACTACGTATATTAGGTTTATTTAGGAGAGCTACAATGAATCCCGACAGGATCGAAGAATTAATCCAGCAGGGCATGCCTTCGGCTTCGGTCGAAGTCTCGGGCGGAGAGGGTAAGTTTGTGGCCGAAGTGGTGAGCGAAGAGTTTTCCGGATTAACATTGATTAAACGACATAAAATGGTTTACGCCTGTGTCAATGATGAAATCGCTTCAGGCGTGTTACACGCGCTTACGATTATTGCCAAAACTCCGCAGGAACAGAACAACTAGCCCGTATATTGCATGAAGCAAACCAAGCTCAGAAAAATCTTGCAAACAAAGTTGTTGGCCAGAATTGTAGTGAATTCGATCAGGCATATACCAATTTTATAAAATCAGGGATTTCGAATCCAGTGGATCGAGTTTAATGATAAAAGCCATAGGTCGACACCGCCATCATGCACTATGGGGGCTAGGCTACGAACTGGCAGTTTCTACCCGACTCTTTGGCTCGATATAAAGCGGAATCAGCGCGTTCGTAAATCGCCACCACTTTGAGATTTGGTGATTCCGGCAGAAAGGGTTAACTCCACTCGCTCTTGCCTGAAGTGAAATCCGGAATCGGCAACCGCCTTTCGTATTTTGCGTACCAGAGCCTCGGCACTGGATAAGTCGGTATTGGTTATCAGTATTGCGAATTCTTCGCC
Source organism: Pseudomonadota bacterium (assembly GCA_022566015.1). Lineage (GTDB taxonomy): Bacteria > Pseudomonadota > Gammaproteobacteria. Next base: position 10,634 of record JADFJT010000057.1, read on the forward strand.
ACCGACGCGGTATATATGATCCGTTTTTCGAATTTGCTTCCTCATTATTTGGGCGATAATTTTAAGCGCCTTGTCGCCGGCACTGTGGCCATATTTATCGTTAATTCGCTTAAAGCGGTCGATGTCAAATATTGCGTAACTGAACGTTGAACCATAACGATTGCTACGAGCCAGCTCCTGCGCAATTTGTTCGTCGTAAGCAAAGCGGCTTCCCACACCTGTAAGCGCATCGTGCAGCAATTTTTTGCTGTTCTCCTTTAGCGTTTTTTCAGTCGACTGGCGTCCTTTTTCATTGTCGAAATTTGTTTGGTAAGTTTTGCGTTTCTGACCTCGATCGCGTCGTGCCGTGATCTAGCGTGGCCGATAAAACTTTTCACACCGTCTCGAATTAAGCGGATATTACTGGTAGCAATGGATTTTAGCAGGCTGATATCTTGCGCAGAATTTACATTCTCTTCGATTTTTGCCACGCCTTCCTGCATCAATTGCTGCAATGACAAGATTTCTTGATGATCGGAAAGATGATCTTCATAGCTTGCGGCGATGTATTGGGTGAGATCGCTAAAATGCTCGGTAATCTTGACGATTAAACCCTCAAGCTGATGTTTTTCGTTACTTATCTGATCCAGTGTTTGAGCGATCGATGTGGCAACATCCTCGAGAATTTCCTGCCACTGATCCCCTTTAATTTCCTCATTTAATCGCGCCTGAATATTGCTTGTCGGAATAGGCGCACGCTCGACTTCGGAAAGTTTTACCAACAGAGAGGATATAGCCGCAGTTATGGATTTCCCCTCGGTTCCGTTGGTGTTGATTTGGGCGTTAATAATTTTGGCGAGATTCTTTAGCTCCCGGCCGGTGATGGATTTACTGCTTTGGCATCGTTTTTCAATCTGTTCTCGACCGTTTTCATCGATGTCTAATAGGCGCGCGAGCTGAAATACAATCTCGGTCCCCAGTTCGTCGGGACTGACCACGGTGCAACTATCGTTGATCAGTGCCGTTAGCCTGGCTAATTGCTGGTTTACTTTGTTGATGCCCTGGTTTTCTGCGATGGATTTGAGCAAATCGCTGCCAATACCCCGGAGGTCAGATTGCTGGTCTGGGTTTAGTTTTAGTTTTTTCAACAATTCACTTAAAACGGAAGCGGCATCGGCGCTCTGATTTTCAACGGGCGCGTCATCGGTATTATCTAGCGAAGAAATAATTTGGGCGAGTTTTTCTATCGCATCGAGTAGTCGAGCATCCTTTTTTTTACGCGACAGCTTTTGAATCAGTTTTAATTGATCATCGAGTTTGCTATCGTGACCCCGGCCAGCGATGCTCAGGCGCCCGATTGTTTTGCGCAATATCTGGTCCAGGGATTTCCATTCAGATTCTTTTGCTTCAAGCTCCGCTATTGCGTCTTGATATTTGGTTTTCCAGTCGGTAGTTTTTTCACTGCTAGTACTTCACCCGGTATTAGGTTCCTGAATCCCTGAGTGTAGGACTTATCTGGCATCTTTCCAGTAGCAATTTGTTGGGGCCTTTAATTGAGTAACGATTTAATTTACCTCTGTGATCTTGACCGGCTATCCGACCCGGGCTCATTCGGCTTTTGTGTTGAACGAAATGAACAGGAAATTGAGGGATTTCTGGTGAAAAACGATAACAGGTGGTTTGCCTACCGAAATTCCTGTCCGCACACGGGTTCACCGCTGGACTGGGTGGAGCATCAGTTCCTCTACATTGACGGTGCGCTGATACTGTGCTCTACGCACGATGCACTGTTCGTAATCGACACCGGCGAGTGCGTGGTTGGACCCTGCCTCTGGGAATGTCTGGAAAAGCTTGATATTGTGGTTCAGGGAGACGGGGTTTATTTAAGCGGGTAAGTTACTAACCCGGACATTTCATAAATATACTCACGCCCTTGCTAGTCCTTTGTTCCCTCAGGAGATTTTCCTCAGTCGGCCGGATCCATTGGTCCGCCAAAAGTAGGCGCTCTGAAGCGACACTTCTTCGGAAAATCTCCTGATATCGCCACGGATGGCGTGTATGCAGAAATTGCAGGAGCAAATTCCTGTGAAAACAAAATCCTGCGCAATCATCGCGGTAATTCATGAATTGTCCGGGCTAGACAAAACTATTCAAAGTAATCATTGAATAAAAAAGCACGGCGAAAAGGCCGTGCTTTTTTTTGTCCTTCTTGAGAGGGTGGTAAACTAAGCGACGAAAGTCGCTTTAATTGTCTTAAATGCGTTGCTTTCGATTTGGCGAATACGCTCCGCAGAGACACCATATTCGTCAGCCAGTTCGTGCAAGGTCGCTTTGGTATCACTTAACCAACGTCGCTTAACGATTGTCTTGCTTCTATCATCAAGTTGTTCCATCGCTTCATTTAACTGGTGGGAATCCCAGGCTTCAGAGTCACTCGCCTCAAGTATTAGCTCTGGAGATGCGATATTCGATACCAGTGTGTTTTCGGGCGCTAAATAAGCGGCATCGTCATCATCATCGCCGCTCATGTTGAAATCCATATCAGGGCTATTGAGGCGCTTTTCCATCTCCAGTACATTTTCCTGGGTTACGCCCAGGGTTTCTGCGACGTGTTCAATCTCTTCCGGCTTAAACCAGCCGAGGCGGGTTTTCTGGCTGCGTAATTTAAAAAATAATTTTCGTTGCGCCTTGGTAGTAGCAATTTTGACGATGCGCCAGTTTTTCAAAATGTATTCGTGCATTTCGGCCTTGATCCAGTGCACCGCAAATGAGACCAGACGAACGCCCACATCGGGGCGAAAGCGTTTAACCGCTTTCATCAAGCCTATGTTGCCTTCCTGAATCAAATCAGCGATGGAAAGGCCGTAACCAGCGTAGTTATTGGCTACTTTGATCACAAATCTCAGGTGAGGTAACACCAGCTTTTGCGCAGAAGCAATATTGCCAGTTTCCTGAAAATCGGTAGCGAGTTGATACTCTTCCTCTAAACTCAAAATAGGAATACTTCTGGCCGCACGCATGTAGGCTTCCAGATTCGAAGTACCCAGCAGAATCGGAAGTGTGTTGCCTGTATTGACTAATTCTGTACCCATTTAAAATCCTCGAGTGTCATTATTTTAAGGTCTGGATAAGCCAGAACTTAATTAGCACTCAATCTATTCGAGTGCTAAATATTAGAGCATGAATCGATAAGAGAGTTCAAGTTTTTTAATCAGTTTATTAACATATATTAATATAGAGGTTGAATGCGAAAATTCAAGTTTCGAGCTTAGGGAGACTAAGCATTCAAGGCTTCATTTTGACGCTTGATATTGACCAGTGTGATAATGCGGTTGAGTAAATCTTCTTCGTTGAAAGGCTTGGTAATAAAATCATTGGCGCCGGCACCAAAGATGCCGGTGAAATCGGTATGTTCGTCGTCAGCTGGCTCAATCGTCATCAACAGCACAGGTAAAGTAAGATAGTCGAGTCCTAGCTCGTTGCGTATAGTTTGAATCAATTCGAATCCATTTATTTGGCTGGTCAGCATTAAATCACAAATTAATATGTCGATAGAGCAACTGTTATTATTGGCGAAGTCTTCGCGTAGAATATCGAGTGCTTCGCTTGATTCTTTTACATGGATGAAGTCGATGCCATTCTTGCTTAAAATGGCGCTGGTAATTGCGGTTGATGTGGCACTCTTATCGACATAAATTACTTTGACGGGAGGTTGATTGTTCTTGCCGAGAAAATTAAGAATAAAATTAACCAGTGGTTTGTGTCCTTCAGACTTGTTGAAATAGGCCGTTACAGCGTTGGTATCATCCGGGTTGGATCCCATTATGCGAGTATCTGCATCGCCCGATACGACAAAAATTGCAGTGTCTCTATTCTTTACCGATTTACGAATCTCTTCTATCAACTTGTAGCCGTCCATATCTGGCAGCGAAAGGGAAGTTGTAATGATTTCGAATTCAAATCGTTTAACCGAGGTTAATGCTTCCCTTGCAGTCGAGCAGGCAATAATATCCAGATCTGGCATTTGCCTGGATATTTCCTTAAAAAGAATTGTTCGGGCAGAATCTGAATAGTCTACCAGCAGTAGGCGGCGTTTATTTAGCATTATTTTACGTAGGTTCGATTTGATTCAGGTGTTTGGCTACCGCTATCCATGAGCCAGTTAATCCAAGTAGAGTACTAGATGTTATCAAAATGATAAAGTCATGGAAGGAAAAAGTAATCAGCACCAGGTCTGCCTGATAAAGCATATTTAGACGATTTAGAGGTTCACTAATCGCCATATATCCTGCTTCGACGATTATCCAGGAGGTAATGCCTCCCAGTAATCCGTACCAGAGCCCACCGTACAAAAAAGGGCGGCGTATGAAAGCATTGGTTGCACCGATTAACTTGGTTACTACGATTTCCTGGTAACGATTCTGAATATCCAGCCTGATCGTGTTTCCAATAATAAGTAATACTGCGAAAGCAAATAGTATGGTGATAATACCGACCGCTCGCTTGGCTATTTCCAGAATTGTATATAGTCTTTCCAGCCACTCGGTATCGAGTTTGGCAATATCGACTTCGGGTAATGACTGTAAGCTGTTGAGCAGGTTTTTTATAGTAAAGGTATCGGCATTGTTCGCTGGCTCCACAATAATAGTGTGGGGCAGAGGATTACTGGCCAGTGTATCGATGCTTTTCCCAAAACCGGAAGTTTCACGAAAGGCCTCAAGAGAAGCCGCTCTGGACACAAACTGGGTGGATTTCACATTCGCGGTGGATGCAATCTGGCGTTCCAGCGAGCGGGCACTTTTTTCGTCCAGCCCAAAGTCGAGAAACAGTGTAATTTGAGTACTGGATCGAAAATCTCCAGCCATCGCGTCGATATTTTTCAGGAATAAATAAAACCCACCGGGCAGAGACATCGTAATACCAATCACGGCTACTGTCATGATGGTGGTGGCTGGTGCGCTATAAATTTTTCCAAGGCTGAATACCAGCGATTGCAGGTGATGCAGGAAGTAGGCTGTGAGTTTGTTTGAGGTAGCGGGATTGTCGCGGCGAATATTACCAGCGGCCATAATGAATCCTCGGAATGATCGGCTGAGAAGGTCGATAGTGGGTTGGACCCGGGATGATCATCCGAGAAAGTCCGGGACATAATCGAGATCATTGTGAATCATTTGACCCCGATTGAGCGTGAGAACGGGTTTTTGCAACTCGTCGATCAGGTTCAGGTCGTGGCTCGCAACCAAAACCGAAACCCCGACCTGGTGAAAATCGATAAAGATTTGCATGATCTCTCGCGATAGCACTGGATCGAGGTTTCCGGTGGGTTCATCAGCGAGTAGTAACATAGGCTTATGTACTACCGCACGAGCTATGCCTACCCGTTGCTGTTCACCTCCGGACAGGGTTATAGGTAGGGATTTTTCCTTGTGCAACAAACCCACCTTGTCGAGAGCGGCGCGGGTTCTTTTGGCTATTTCCTGGTGTCTGTAACCCTGAATAGTCAAAGGCATCGCGACATTGTCGAACACAGACCGGTCGAACAGGAGCTGATGATCCTGAAAAATAAATCCAATTTTGCGACGAATATAAGGAATCTGACTTTTAGTGACGGTACTCAGATTGATGTGATTTAACAAAGCCTGACCGCGGGTAGGCTTTTCGATCAGTGAAATAATTTTTAATAATGTGCTTTTCCCGGCACCAGAATGACCAGTAAGAAAAGCCATCGCGCCTTTATCAAGGTGCATTGACACATTGGTAAGCGCATCGTGCCCGCCGGGGAAGCGTTTGCTGACATTATGGAATTCGATCATTGAAAAGAGTGCTAGCTGCCAATTTCTGAGAGTAGAGCATCCACGAATTCGTTACTATCAAACGGTCGCAAATCCTCGGCCGTTTCGCCAACGCCAATGTAGCGTATGGGTAATTCTAGTTGTTCGGCGACGCTGAATATCATCCCACCTTTGGCAGTGCCATCGAGTTTGGTCAGGCAGATTCCCGAAACCCCAACAGATTGTTTAAAGTGGATCGACTGCGACAGCGCGTTTTGCCCGGTCCCCGCGTCAAGAACCAGCAGTGTTTCATGAGGTGCCCCGGGGTCGAGTTTACTCATTACGCGCTTAATTTTCTCCAGCTCTTGCATTAGATTGATTTGCGTATGCAGGCGCCCTGCTGTATCGGCAATCAGGACATCAAAATTTCGTGCCTGGGCTGATTGCAACGCGTCAAAAATGACCGAAGCTGAATCAGCCCCCTGACCCTGCTGGATCACTGGTATATCGAGCAGGTTTCCCCAGGCAGTTAACTGTTCTACCGCCGCGGCACGAAAAGTATCACCAGCGGCCAGCATCACCCTATGTCCCTGACTCTTAAGCTGCTGGGCCAGTTTGCCGACAGTAGTGGTCTTGCCCGCACCGTTGACTCCAACCATCAGGATTACAAAAGGCCTGTGCGTCTTATCTATCACGAGCGGTACCATGCAAGGAGACAGGATATCGTTCATAACCTGCTTCAGCACTGCTAGTGAGGTTTCGCCATCGTTCAATTGCCTGCGTTCGAGTAAGCCTGTAAGACGGCTAACAATCTTCTCCGTAGTTGGAACTCCAACATCGGCAAGTAAAAGCTGATCCTCGATTTGCTCGCGCAGCTTGCTATCGATTTTCTTTTGGCCTAGCAAGATATCGGATAAACCTGAAGCAAGGGTGGCACGGGTTTTCGCCAGCTTTTGGCGTAGGGTCGACAGCAAACCTTTGGGTTCTTGCGCTATGTCGGGCCCACTTTTCCGGCTGGATTTAAAACCAAACAAAACATTTCCTGGAGATCGGATTTCTGGCACGATATGCTAACAGAAAGTCATCTATTCTGTGCAATCTCATTCTATAATCCGGCCCATGTTACCTATTCTCGTCAGTATCATCGAATGAAAGGCAGATCGCCGGGCTATCTACGCATTATTGGGGGGCGATGGCGCGGCCGCAAACTCCCAGTACCGGACGTCGATGGGCTCAGGCCGACCCCTGATCGAGTGCGAGAGACACTGTTTAACTGGCTTGCCAACGACTGCCCAGGCGCTAGCGTACTAGATTGTTTCGCTGGTACTGGAGCGCTCGGATTCGAAGCTCTGTCACGCGGCGCGGCGCGGCTCACTTTGATCGAGAGCGAAAAACGTGCGTTTAGTAACCTGCAGAAACAGGCCGATCGACTACAGGCCGACAGCGTGAAGGTAATGCGTGGCAACGCGCTCGAACTGATTCCGCAACTCGATCAGAAATTTCACCTTGTGTTTATCGATCCACCCTATGCCTTGGCGACCTTGCGCGAACAGGTGATGTTACTATTGGAGCAACACCAACGGTTACATCAAGGGGCAAAAATTTATTTCGAATGGCCTCAGGGCGAGGCTGTTGACCTCGAGTCCAGTCATTTGACCGGGTTAAAACAGAAAAAGGCTGGACAGGTTAATTATGCTATAGCCGAATGGCGGGTAAGTCGTTAAACTTTGTCGACAGAGCAGCATTAATTACGAGAAGACAGATGGCGGGCATCGCAGTTTATCCAGGCACTTATGACCCGGTTACGAAGGGGCATATAGATATTTGTGAGCGAGCTCTGAAAGTGGTCGATCACCTGGTGATTGGAGTCGCAGATAGCCCCACCAAGATTCCTTTTTTCGACCT
>JADFJT010000058.1 GCA_022566015.1 Pseudomonadota bacterium
AAGGCAAGTACGTTTCGCTGAAAGATACCATTGCCGGGTTTAGGGCGATTCTTGATGGTGAAATGGATCAGTATCCAGAGCAGGCCTTTTACATGGTCGGTGGCATCGAAGAAGTTGCCGAAAAAGCGAAAACCCTTTAAGGATATTACCGCATGGCTAATACCATTCATGTCGATATAGTTAGCGCCGAGGAGCAGATATTTTCCGGTGAAGCGGAAATGGTATACGCGCCGGCGGTGCTGGGCGAAGTCGGTATCGCGCCGCGCCATACGCTGCTTATTTCACCCTTAAAACCCGGCGAAGTACGCCTCGATATGGGTGATGGTAAATGAAGAATTTTTCTTTATTTCCAGTGGCATTCTGGAAGTGCAACCACATGTCGTGACCGTGCTTTCGGATACCGCGATTCGTGCCGATGACCTCAACGAAGCGGCCGCGCTCGAAGCCAAGAAACGCGCTGAGGCGGCGCTCGAAGACCAAAAATCGGACCTCGATGTCGCCAAGGCGAGAGCCGAAATTGCATCTGCGGCAGCACAGATAGCAGCGATTAAGAAGTGGAGAAGAAAATAATCGCTACGATAAATATTGGTACACTAGAAGTGATTTTTTCCAAAGGAGGCATCAGGCCTCCTTTTTTATTGCCGTTAGTTTACAATAGTTGCTTGCCCGGGTGTCCGGGGTCATAACTATATGGCACTTACTTAAGTCTCGTTACCAGCTATCGTCATTCCGGTCTCCGGGCTGGAATCTATGGAGCATTGATTATCATGCTCGATAGATGCCCGCTCTCGTGGAATGGCGAAACACGGTTTTGAGGCTTATTTTAGGGGCCGTTCGACACAGAACAGGAAACGCGATGCCGTTAAGTATCATCATTCTCGCTGCTGGCCAGGGTAAGCGTATGCAGTCTGCCCGCGCGAAAGTGATTCACCAGCTCGCTGGTAAATCGATGTTGCAGCATGTCGTCGATACCAGTCAGGCACTCGACCCTGACCAGATTATCGTGGTAGTAGGCCATCAATCCAGCCAGGTTAGAGAGAGCATGAAGGGCCAGGGATTAAGCTTCGTTGAACAGGCCGAGCAAAAGGGAACAGGCCACGCAGTTCAGCAATGTCTTAAGCAATTAAATGAAGGTAACGACGTGCTCGTATTGTATGGGGATGTCCCTTTGATAAGCATCGCCACGATAAGGAATCTGCTTGAAGCGGCAAAGGGATCGGCGCTTAATATTTTGAGTTTTCTACCCGAAAATTCACAAGGTTACGGCCGTATCATACGCGCCGCCGATGGGAGCGTCCGCGCGATTGTAGAAGAGAAAGAAGCGACCGCAGATGATAAAAAAATACAGGAGTCTAACACCGGCATATTATTGATCGAAGGTAGTAAGCTACGGCAATTGATTGGCCGACTCGAAAATAATAACGTAAAGAAGGAATATTATTTAACCGACCTGGTGAAGCTTGCGGTACAGGACGGTCTGAAGGTGTCAGCTATTTTGTGCGCGGATGCTCGCGAGGTAAACGGTGTCAATGATCAACACCAACTGGCCGAGGTCGAAAGTAGATACCGCCAAATCCAGGCATCGCTACTTTTAAAGCAAGGGGTCAAACTATACGACCCGGCTCGGATCGATGTGCGCGGGGATTTGCAGGTCGGATCCGACGTCGAGATCGACATAAACTGTATTTTCGAAGGCACTGTCAAGCTTGGAGACAGGGTACGGATCGGCGCCAACTGCGTGATTCGTGATACCACGATAGCCGCCGATAGTGTAGTGTTGCCTATGACTTCGATCGACCAGGCCGTCATCGGAAGCCAGGTTTCGATCGGTCCATTTGCGCGTATCAGGCCCGGAACCGAGTGTGCGGATGGATCCAAAATAGGCAATTTTGTAGAAACCAAAAAGACTACCATCGGCGCAGGCAGCAAGGTAAATCACCTGAGTTATATTGGCGATACGCAAATCGGGCGCGAGGTAAATATTGGTGCCGGAACCATCACCTGTAATTACGATGGGGTGAACAAGCATCGGACTATCATCGAAGACGGTGTTTTCATCGGATCCGATACACAACTGGTCGCACCGGTGACGATAGCCGAGGGATCGACCATTGGTGCCGGCTCGACTATTACGCGTGACACCCCGGCGCAAAAATTGAGCCTGTCGAGGTCCAGGCAAATCACGATCGATGCCTGGAAAAGGCCAGGAAGTAACAAATAAGGTTAACAATATGTGCGGAATAGTCGGTGCCCTGGCCCAGCGAGATGTGAGTTCGATACTGCTCGAAGGATTGCGAAGACTGGAATATCGTGGTTACGATTCTGCCGGGATAGCAATTATCCACGAGCAGAAACTAGAGCGTTTCCGGGCACTGGGCAAGGTACAGGCGCTGACCGAGCGCGTCAGTGACGATCAGCCCGGCCAAATTGGCATCGCCCACACCCGCTGGGCAACGCACGGGGAACCCTCCGAAATCAATGCACACCCGCACTTTTCCAAGAATAGAGTCGCTGTCGTACACAATGGAATCATCGAAAATTACAAACAGATTCGAGCAGATTTGCTAGCCAAGGGCTACCAGTTTGAAACTGAAACCGATACCGAAGTGGTCGCCCATTTAATCGAAAGTTACTTGAAAGACGATTTATTCGAAGCAGTAAAAAATGCGGTTGACCAATTAACAGGTGCTTTTGCACTGGGTATTATTGCGACCGATACACCGCAAACTCTGGTTGCCTGCCGCAAAGGATGCCCACTGGTGCTGGGTGTCGGGATACAGGAAAATTTTGTCGCATCGGACGTGTCGGCATTATTGCCGGTGACCAGCCGGTTTATCTATCTGGAAGAAGGTGACTATGCGGTGCTCGATCATAAGGACTACCAGATATTCGATGCTGATGGAAAACCCAAGGAGCTGGCAATTAATGTCACCGAATTAACCAGTGACTCGGCGCAGAAAGGCAATTACCGCCATTACATGCGCAAGGAAATATTTGAACAGGGAAATTCGATCAACGACTGCCTGCAGGGTCGGATCGATTCAACTAGCGTGCTCGACTCGATATTCGGTGCAGGTGCAGACGCCATTTTCACCCAGGTCAGAAATATCCAGATTGTCGCCTGCGGTACCAGTTATCATGCCGGGCTAGTGGCGAAATACTGGATCGAGGATTTATTGGGATTGCCCTGCCAGGTCGAAGTTGCGAGCGAATTCAGGTATAGAAAAACAGCGGTGCCGGAAGCTACTCTATTCGTTACATTATCGCAATCGGGTGAAACTGCGGACACGCTGGCCGCGCTACGAAATCTTTCGTCAAAAAACTACTGCGGATTCCTGAGTATCTGTAACGTAGCCGAATCTTCGCTGGTGCGCGAATCGAGTCTGGTATTAATGACGCGAGCGGGGGTCGAAATTGGCGTTGCTTCGACCAAGTCTTTTACCACTCAGTTGGTATCGATGCTATTGCTGGTATTGTCGATCGGGAAGACCCAGGACCTTGATCAAAAATTGGCAGCCTCTATCGTGCGCGAATTAACCGAACTACCCCGTCAGATTGAAGCGCTGCTGCGACTGGATGCTCAAATAGAAGTCATAGCAGAAGACTTTATCGACAAGCAGGGTGCGTTATTTCTGGGTCGTGGGGCGCACTACCCCATTGCGATGGAAGGCGCGTTAAAGCTCAAGGAGATATCGTATATTCATGCTGAAGCCTACCCGGCCGGCGAATTGAAGCATGGACCACTCGCTTTGGTCGATGCCGATATGCCAGTTATTATCGTCACGCCAAATGACGAATTGATGGATAAATTACATTCCAATATGCAGGAAGTGAAAGCTCGCGGCGGTAAACTCTATGTTTTTGCGCACCAGGGGGTATCGCTTGATCAGCGTGGAGACGACATCGTGGTACAAATGGATTGCAATACCGAATGGACCACACCTATCCTGTCCACCATTCCATTGCAATTACTCAGCTATCATGTCGCCGTGCTGCGTGGCACCGACGTCGATCAACCGCGCAATCTGGCCAAGTCGGTGACAGTCGAATAAGCCGGGATTTCCCGGCTTAGCTTGCCAGCGCCCTGATGTTCAGCGCGTTCTCGTAGTCGATGCTCCGGGCGACCGCACAACTGGCAAAGGAGATAAAACCCAGGAAATGCGATAGCCAGAGAATGAGATAGAAATGCCGGCAGGATTATTAAAAAGGGCCACGAAGCGGCCCTTTAGCATGGCCTACACTCACCTCGTAAGATGGGTTCGGTGACGCTAGCCTCATTATATCGAATTTCTTCCGTTCTACCACCCTGTAGACGGAAATATCGACGCTGCCCCAGGATCAGGCTCTAATCACTCGTTCTTGCATAGTTAGTGCGATGATCTGCCCCGTAAAGCCGCTCAGGTGCGGGTAAATCGATCCAGCTCCCAGAAGAAGCGTGACCATGCAGGCTCTTCGGGCAATAGCGCATGGTTCGCAGACTCCAGCATAACGAATTCACTATTAGGAATTCCGTTTGCAAGTGCTAGCCCCTGATCGAGGGGGTGTATACCGTCATTGCGAGCATGTAAGACTAGTGTTTTTACCGCTACCTGGGGCAAAAGCTGGGCGACGTTAAAACTATCCACAGCGCGTCTTATTGCGACCGCATTCTGGGCATTAGTCGTCAGTTTTTGCAGGTCGACCAGGGAATCCATTTGCTCCTTGGTCGCGTCGGGGATGTACGTAGTGGTGAAGGATTTGAGAAAGGGACTCCCGGTTAAACCCCACCCGTGTTCGATCAGTGTTAAAATGGCTTCTCCCTGTTTGACTTCTGCCTCGCTCTCGCGTACCAGTCTTCCCCTCACGTATCCCCCATGTAGTACGAGATGGCTAATCCGTTCGGGATTTTGAACCGCATATTTGATGGCGACCGGCACGCCCTGAGAGGTGGCGTATAAAACGAATCGATCATTTGCCGCCGCATTAATAACGGCTTCTAAATCCTCTACAAACCGATCGAAAGAGAAATCCTGTACCTCCCGGTCAGAGAGTCCATTACCGCGCTGGTCATAGCGAACTATTTCGAACCGTCTTCCCATTTCTTTCAGAAAGGGTTGCCAGATTGGGCTATGCCAATCATGTTCGAGATGCGTCAACCAATGCCCGGTGCGAACCAATGGAATGCCAGATCCGGTAATTGCATAGGCTATACGTACCCCATCGGAAGATTCGCAGTAGCGGATCTGTTGATGATCTAACGATGAATTTTTCCATTCTGATTTTAGCTCTATTCCTTCCACAATAGGATCCGTATCCCGAGGTAAAATTATTTCCACCGACGACAGGAATTTGAATCCTTTGCGCGCAATCGTTTTGATAATGAGTTGATCCTTGCCGTTGTCACCTACCGCCTTCCGGGCTGCGCTAATTCGAGCTGCAATCGCCGAGTCGGAAACCACGCGCCCGCGCCAGACCGACTTAACCAGATCATCGTGGTCAATTAACTTTCCACGATTCTCGACCAGATATACCAGCAAATCGAAAACCTGTGGTTCGACCTTTACGGGCGTGTCTCTACGCCGCAATTCCTGGGCGGCTATATCTAATTCGCAATCGGTAAAGCGATATATCATTGCCACATTGATGGGTTAAGATATTGGAAAAAGCAAAATCAATATACCAGAACAAACAGTTTGTTCATAAAAAGACAAGGGTTTCTTCAGAGTTTCTTCAAGTAACCAGGCGCCACCGATAGCAATATACGACTACCGGTCACCACTGAACAGGACGAAGCAGATGAACGATACCTCGCAGGAAAATATTAAGCGTTTAGCAGACGGCTCTATCGATTTTCACTACTATGTGAAGAAAGGGGCGATTGCCAGAAACAGGGAATTGACATTGGTTGCCCGTCGATTTTTGAAAATTTCGTCACGGGCTTCGAAAGCACTCTGTGCGCTTGCGGTGTTGTTCATGATATAAGGCCCGTAGGCAGGCGCCTGATCGACAACTCGAACATAGTAGAATATAGTGTATTTCGAGGATGCCTCTTCCAGGATACCGGTGGTCTGGTGATTCTATCAAGTGCTATTGTCATCAATTTTAAGTAGTGTTAGTAACCAGTATCCGGGGTATCACTTGGCTGTCTTAAACGCATGTTTACTACTCGTAGTCGTGCATCACTAAATAATAATGGGAGATTAAAAATGGCAACAACAACCGAAACAAGTGTAGATAATGGAGTTAACGTACAAGCATTACTCGATGCCCGGGCGGCTCTCACCGAGGCACCCGAAGGGGCCAAATTTATCTGGCGAGCCAATTGTAAATGGGTGAATGGTACTCACAGCCACTCGTTGGTAAAAAGTTTTTTCGGGCTTGGAGAAGAGCAAAACCACATAACTGAATTTTCTTTCGACGCCGATCACCCTGAAGTTTTTGCCTCCGCGGACAAGGGCGCAGCACCGATCGAATATGTGCTTGTTGGATTGGCGAGTTGCCTGACCGCAGGCATTGCCGCTATTGCCCAGCATCGTGGCATCCAGTTGCGGTCTGTGTCGGCAACCCTGGAAGGCGGGATGGATATTCAGGGCATCCTTGGCATCGACAGCGATGTACGTAATGGTTTCGACGGTATAAAGGTGAGTTACCAAATCGATGCGGACGCTTCGAAGGCTGATATTGAAGCACTTGTCGCCCAGTCGCAAAAGCGTTCGGCAGTGTTCGACATTGTCGCCAATCCGACCAATATCACGGTCGAGATAAACGCTTAGAACAGGGGAACAGTACCGTTCGTAAAATCACAACCGTCATTATCGGGGCCGGTCATTCCGGCCTCGCGATGAGCCGGTGTCTTACCGAGCGTTGTATCGATCATATCGTGCTGGAGCGCGGCGAAGTGGCCAATTCCTGGCGTTACGAGCGCTGGGAATCGCTACGCTTGCTTACGCCAAATTGGCAGAGCAACCTGCCGGGGTATCGCTACGACGGGGATAATCCCGATGGCTATATGAAGCTATCAGAGATTATTGATTTCATAGATGGGTATGCGGCGTTTATTTCGGCGCCTGTGCAGACCGATACTACTGTTTCCTCGGTGCGCTGCACGAACGATTGCTATGAGGTAATTACCAATCAGGGTGGCTGGCATTGCCAGGCGGTCGTGCTCGCAAGTGGTGCTTTCAATATTCCCAGCGTTCCTCCGTTTAGCGATCGGCTGCCCGCGTCAATCCGCACAGTCACGCCAAACCAGTATCGCAATCCGGACCAGTTTGACAATGGCGGTGTATTGGTGGTTGGTGCTTCGGCAACTGGCCTGCAGCTCGCTGAAGAAATCCATAGTTCGGGGCGCCCGGTGACACTGGCTGTCGGTGAGCATGTGCGCATGCCCCGTGTTTATCGTGGGCTAGATATACAATGGTGGATGGATGCGATAGGGGTGCTCGACGAGCGCTACGACGAGGTAGATGATATCGTTCGGGCGCGCAACGTTCCCTCACCGCAACTGGTCGGTACGCCCGAGCGGTTAACAATGGATTTGAATTCCGTAACCGACATTGGCGTGAAGCTGATCGGCAGGTTTACAGGTATCAACAATAGCGAAGCACTATTTTCGGGATCGCTACGTAACGTGATTGCGCTAGCCGACCTTAAAATGAATCGGCTGCTCGATACCATCGACGAGTGGGCGACCGATAACGGAAAAGACGGTGAGGTTCAAGATTCACAGCGTTACTCTGTTACCAGAGTAGATGACGCGCCACCGCTTGGAATTGACCTTTCGAACGGGGAGATTCGGTCGATTGTCTGGGCGACTGGTTTCCGCCCTGATTATTCGTGGCTCGAAGTGCCAGTGCTGGATCGCAAAGGGCGAATCCGTCACCAGGGCGGGGTGGTCGATTCGCCAGGCCTGTATGTGATGGGACTGACTTTCCTTCGTCGGCGTAAGTCCAGCTTTATCCATGGAGCCGGAGACGATGCTCGCGATTTGAGCGTCCACTTGGCTTCTTACCTGGACCAGTGTTCGACGGGTCCCAGACATTAATGCAGTCAATTAATTCGCTCCTGTCCAGGTCGAGAGGGTAGATTAGCCTCGACTTAATCGAATGAAGGGCCATCAGTGATGTCAATTAGTTCGAGGCAGGATTCTGTAGGTAGGACAGGTAGTTTTTCCAGGTATCGCGCTCTCTGACTAAATTATCCATTTCGATCAATTTAGAAATGCGCATGATTCTGAAATCCTTTGCGGCCTCCGGTAAATTTTCGCGTAAAAACTGGATGGTATTCAGGTGTGGGTGCCCTATTGCTACGGCCGATCCGCGCTGGCGGGCCTTTTCCAGCCAAATCTGGTATTGCAGTCGTATCGATTCGATATTGTTATGTTGATTGTCGAGAAATACGTCGCGTGATATCGAATCGAGTCCAAAGTTAATTGCCTCTGAATAGGCGATACTACGCGGTGTCGTGCGGCTATCGAGAAAATACAATTTTGGGCTATGCCTTCTGATACTGTCCATGATAGGGCGCATGAAATAACTTATTTCGGTCAAGTGACTACCCATGTGGTTATTGATGCCACGAATGCCAGGAAATTCTGACAACATCAAAACCATGTTGCGGGTCAGCTGATTTTCATCCATCGATTCATTCAGCGCGTTTGGCTCTGACGGTGCGCTCGGCCTCGAGGCCTGTAAAGGAAGATGCAGGATAATTTCCTTGCCTAACTGGCGCGCAAGGTTTGCCAGTTTATGGCTGTTGGATGCGCCAGGAATGATCGCGTAGGTATGATCACCTTCCAGTTTAATCGCCGCCTGACCCCGGGATAATGAATACCCGATATCGTCAATTACCAGAGACAAGATCGGGTGCTGGTCACCGTTAGCCGCTGATGCAAAACATAGAAGCGCAGTAATCAGGTATGCCTTCATACGATATGCGGGTGGGCTAGCCGCTTTTAAACTGATTCAGGATGTATAAGCCTTTGAGCAGATTAAGTGCTTCGAATAACTGGAAGTCGGTCTCAGCCAGCGTCGCAGATTCCTTTTTGTCTGCTTTATTGGCGTCGCTACTGGTGTCATCTTCACCGTCAGGGTTGCTTAGGCGACCCTGGAGATCCTTTTCAGAAAATGATTCTTTCCGATTACTATCTTTGGCTGTAATACTCAAGGTGCTCAGTTCGATATCAGGTACTATGCCCTTAGCTTGTATTGATCGACCGTCCGGGGTGAAGTATCGGGCCGTGGTCAGTTTTACGGCCGAACCGTTGCGTAATTCCTGTATGGTTTGAACCGATCCTTTACCGAATGACTTGGTACCCATGATAATCGCACGATTATGATCCTGCATCGCCCCGGCAACAATTTCCGAAGCTGAAGCCGAGCCACCGTTGATCAATATCACCAGAGGGGCGCCATTGAGGCTATCGCCTGGCGTTGCGAGGTAGCGATGACTTGAGTCGTCGATGCGTCCTTCGGTATATACGATCAGCCCATCATTTATAAACGCGTCTGATACGCCTACCGCGCCATTCAAAACGCCACCGGGATTATTGCGCAAATCGAGAATCAGTCCCTCTAACTTATCCTGTTTTTGTAGATCCGAAATAGCTTTGAGTAAATCGGTCGTAGTACGAGACTGGAAATTGGTAATTCGTACATAACCATAACCCGGTTCCAGCATTCGATTCTTAACGCTCTTGACGCGAATTATTTCTCGCGTAAGGGTGATGATCAGAGGTTTTGATTCACCATCGCGAATAATCGTCAGTACGATGTCTGTATTAGGCTTGCCGCGCATCAGTTTCACCGCCTCGTTCAGGGTCATACCCTTGACTGGTTTGTCATCTAGCTTGATGATTAGATCGCTGGCCTGTATCCCAGCCCGCGCAGCGGGCGTATCGTCGATTGGGGAAATGACTTTTACGAAACCATTTTCCATCCCAACTTCAATTCCGAGGCCACCAAATTGTCCAGTGGTGCCAATCTTCAACTCTGAAAATTCGGACGTATTTAAATAAGATGAGTGTGGGTCGAGACCGTTGAGCATCCCTTTAATTGCATCCTCGATTAACTGTTTGTCATCGACAGACTCGACATAATCAGATTTGATACGGGAAAAAACCTCGGTAAAGGCCTGTAACTCCTCAAACGGGATATCCTGTTTGTCTTTAAGTGCGTAGACGCTATGCCCGATAGCCAAAGAAAGGCCAAGCACTATCCCTACCAGGAAGTAGGTTGATTTTCGCATATTATTAGGCATTAATTTCTCCGCGTACATGCACTAATTGTAGACCAATTATTGGTCGAAAAGTTGTTATACCCCTCGAAAACAGCATTTTCGCAATGATACGGAAGCTTTAATCTAGAAATGACCGACCATCCTGTATCCAAAATTCCCAATCTTTGCATTGTGAAACCAGGCAATAGCTTAGCTCCTGCCTATTAAGCCTGGGCTAGAGTGACACGCCTTGAGCTTACTTTATTTTGATTCACCCAGACATTATCAGAGGTTCGCTAACCTGATTGGGCAGTGAAAAGGTTGCTGATCTTACACCATCGCGAGGGGTTTTGTGGCTTTCCTTTCATACGGATTTCGAAATAAAGACCTGTTTTTGCCTGACCACCGCTATTACCAATACTACTAATTATATCACCGGACTCAACCCATTCCCCTGCCGACTTAAACAAAGATTCATTGTGACCATATAGTGACAGATAGGAATTTCCATGATCGATGATGATTAAGTTACCCAGTCCGCGCAGCCAGTCCGCAAACGCAACGCGACCATGAGAGACAGCCCGCACGTATCTACCGGCTGGGCCATTAATCATTACCCCTTGCCAGCGCAGGTCAGTATTTCGTTTTTGTCGCCCAAATAACTTCTTAAGATTTCCGTCCACCGGCCAGGCCAGTTTACCTTTCAGTGCAGCAAAGTTTTTTCTAGTTAACTCTGGTTCCAGCAATACTGTTTCAGTGAATATCTCCCGTATCGAGCTAATCAGGTTTTGCAATTCGTCAGCGTCGTCTTTGAGTTTGCCCAGGTAAAGCCCTTGTTTCTTTAATTGCTTATCCAGCGACGCGATAATGATTTTGCGCTTTTTTCGATCCTTGTTGAGCAGGGAAATTTGAGTTTTCAGTAAGTTGTGGTTTTTTTCCAACCCGATTCGAGCCTTATCGATTTGAACTTCAGTTTCGATAATTCTGTTGATATTTTGTTTGACGCTGTTAATCAATTTGACCCGAGCGTTTGAGAAATATTGGTAATAAACCAGATTGCGCTGTAAAAGCCCCATGTCCTGCTGTGAAAATAGCAGCTTCACTTTTTCCTGCTTACCCATAGTAAATGCGGTATAAACCTGCTGGGCCAGGATGTCGTTTTCACGGCTTAACTGTCGCTGATGTTGTTTGCGTGTTTGGCGTAGTTTTTTTAATTCAAGCTGTTTATTCCCTATTTCTGTTTCTGTGACTCGAATTTTTCGGCTAATCGAACCCAGGTGACGTTCAATTTTTTCAAGCTGCGCTGTATAACGTGATTTACTGTCTTGCTTGACATCGATAGTTTGTTTTAATTTTTTGATTTTAACCTGAAGCTTCTTGAGTTCCTTCTCCTTCAGGTCTTTTTGATCCGCTGTCGCAGGCGCGAAGGCCAGGCTCAATACAAGTAGTGTAGAAACCAGTAGACGGGTAAAGGGGATATTGAATTTTCGCGTCATGACGCTAAATCTTACTGGATATAGGGTTATCTGGCGAATCGGACGTGAATTAAAACAAAGCTATCATCAGTAGACAATTATAGGTGATTCAATCATAATCAAACGCTAATATTATTATTTGGTAATAAACCGTTAATGAATTTTGATTGGGTGCAATCGGTCGACGCTTCACAACTACTCAAGCGAAGTGAAGACATTGAAACAGCGTCGCGTTCGCTAAAGGCCATGTCACATCCACTGCGTTTGAAAATTCTTTGTACCCTGGGAAGTCAGGAAATTAGCGTGCAGGGCATCGTCGATAATGTCGGAACCTCGCAAAGTAATATTTCACAACACCTCGCGATTTTACGCGATAAGGGAATATTATCGTCACGCAAGGATGCCAACAGAGTTTATTACCGCGTTGGCGATGAACGTACACTGCGCTTGATCGGTATGATGCAAGAAGTTTTCTGTTCGCCCTAATCCGGAAATACCATAAATCATGCTCGAACTCGCTTGTCTGTCGCTGCCACAAGAATTAATTACCCCCGAGGGATACCCGGGTCCTACGGCCTCCGATTCCAGCCTTTTTCGGGAATTATCTTGTGAATTCCCTATCCTGCGCGATCATAGCGCGGATTTATAAAATATTTCGGACTAATTCCTGATAATCAATGTTTCAAAAGTTAACTGAATTTTCAGCCAATCACATTTTACTGGTTGGCGTTTTTTTTGCGCTGCTTGCAGTATTGTTTTTTAATGAAATGAAACACGCCACGCAGAAATTTAAGAAACTGCTGCCGGCCGAAGTGATTCGGCTAATGAATAGCGAAGATGTGGTGTTGCTCGATGTCAGGGAGTCTGCCGAAACAGCAACGGGTAAAATTGCCAAAGCAATCCAGATCCCGGCGGGCTCGGTGGCGCAGCGTATCAGTGAGCTTAAAAAGCATCGGGATAAGCCCATCATCGTTTATTGCAAAACTGGGGCTCGCTCAGGAATTGCCTGCAGTGCTTTGAGTAACGAGGGCTTTGAAAAGGTTTATAGCCTCAATGGAGGGATACTCGCCTGGCAGGATGAACATTTACCGGTGGTGAAAAAATAAGTTGGTCGATTCGGTAAATATCACCTCGAAGAGGTATTCAATACGATGAGCGAAAAAGAAACCACGGAAAATCTATTTTCCATTCAAAAACTCTACGTGAAGGATATTTCCTTTGAATCGCCGGTTAGCCCGGGTGTATTCAGTTTTAAAAAATGGGAACCAAAAATAGACCTTAACCTG
The DNA here is from genome assembly GCA_022566015.1 of Pseudomonadota bacterium. GTDB lineage: Bacteria > Pseudomonadota > Gammaproteobacteria. Next base: position 12,956 of record JADFJT010000058.1, read on the forward strand.
AATAATGCGCATAAACTTATTAGTGAAAATTTATACGAAGCAGTATTAACGATCACTGTGACTGTCAAGCACGACAATAAAACAGCTTTTCTAGTAGAAGTACAGCAGGCAGGGATATTTACCGTAGCTGGATTTAAACAACAGGATCGAAATTACATATTAGCCAGCCAGTGTATGAATATACTGTTTCCTTATGCCAGGGAGGTAATCTCGGATTTAACCGCCCGCGGTGGATTCCCACCATTAATTCTTTCGCCAGTCAATTTTGATGCCCTTTATCAGCAGCATACCCAGCAGCAAAAGGAAAATGAACCAGAAACGGAAGAAGTAAAGCACTGACCGCCGAAACCCTGAGGCCCAATGATTAAGAAATCCACGGTTACCGTGCTGGGCGCAGGTTCCTGGGGCACTGCTCTGGCGATTCAACTGGCTCGTAACGGGCAGCAAGTTAATCTATGGGGTCATCGGGCAGAGCACATCGAAGCCTTGATTGCTGAGCGCGAAAACAAGGCCTATCTTCCTGGCATAAGCTTAAGCGAAAATATTAAACCCCTTGCCTCATTAGAGCTCTGTTTGAAAAATACTCAGGCTGTCCTGATTGCGATTCCGAGCAAGACATTTCGAGATTTATTAAAATCTTTAAAACCCTTTCTGGATCCGGGTGTCAGTGTGTTTTGGGCGAGCAAGGGCTTCGAAATCGAAACTGGCAAGTTACTGCACGAATTAGTTTGTGAAGAATTGCCCGGACACCATTATGGCGTGGTATCGGGACCAACATTTGCAGGCGAAGTAGCGACAGGGTTACCAACTGCGATTACCTGTGCGGGTGACGACCAATCTGCTACGACGCAATTCGCCAGCTTGTTACACGGCAATCGGTTTCGGTGCTACACCTCGGAAGATGTAGTCGGTGTAGAATTAGGTGGCGCACTGAAGAATATTTTAGCGATTGCCGTTGGTGCTGCTGATGGGCTGGGGTTTGGGGCCAACACTCGTGCTGCTCTGATAACGCGAGGTCTGTCCGAAGAGATGCGCCTGGGCGAATGTCTGGGCGCACGTCAGGAAACTCTGATGGGGCTGGCTGGCCTCGGTGATCTGTTACTCACCTGTACCGATGACCAGAGTCGAAATCGACGTTTTGGTTTGGCAATCGGACGGGGAAAAACAGTGGACCAGGCTGAAAAAGAAGTCGGGCAAACAGTCGAAGGTCTACCCGCAGCCAAAGCCATCCATCGAATAGCACATAAACTGAAATTAGAATTACCCATCATGGAGCAGGTTTACCACGTTCTTTACGAGGGTAAAAATCCCCTCGACGCTGTCAAGGACCTCGAAAGTCGACCCCGACGCCCAGAGCTAGGTGATTGATATTATCTGGAGTAGTTTTTTTATGATCTTGCAGAGTCGCAAATCATGCCAGGGCCTGTATTAGGGAACCTCTGACACATCAGAGTTTCCTTAGCGTTAATACGATAAGACAGTTACTGCAGCGTGGATATATAGCGCGATTTTAGTGTTAAAGACCTCCCTGTTACTGCCTTTCCCTGGTATTTTTGAAAAATAAGCGCTTTTTCGAAGCGCTTAGGAAAAATGCTGCTGACGCCAGGCCTCGTACACCGCAATAGAAACGGTATTCGACAAGTTCAGACTCCTGGAACCCGTTACCATCGGAATTCGAAGTTTACTGTCACCATCAAGTGAATCGAGTATTTCCGACGGCAGGCCACGACTTTCTGGGCCAAACAGTAATGCATCATGTGGCTGGAAATTTGCTTCTGTGTAGGTTCGCTGGGCTTTTGTGGTAAAAGCAAATAAATTGTTGATATCGTTAACTTTATAGAAGTTATTAAACGTTTGGTAGCATTTTATATCGGCCCATTCCCGGTAGTCGAGACCGGCTCTTCGAAGCAATTTATGCTCCAGCTTGAAACCCATCGGCTCGATGATATGCAATTGGCAACCAGTATTTGCTGCGAGCCGGATGATATTGCCGGTATTAGGGGGTATCTCTGGTTCAAAAAGAACAATATGGAACATATTTGAATTATTTGTTACCAATGACTTGAAATAAGTCAACTATAGGTTAAAATTTGTAGTAATGACAATAAGTTATGATCGTTTCTTTAAGGAAAATCTAGAATAGGGATTTCCGAAAAAGGAATCTCGGATTAGGGAAAGCCAGGCACGGGTAGAAATTATAGTGGCTTATTAACAGCAACGAATGAGGTAAACGTGAACCTGTTTTCAGCGGTTAAAAAAAACACGCAGATTGGGGTAGATTTTCTACCCGGTGGCGTTGCCGTGGCTCAGGTAAGCACAGCTAAGAAGTCAATCGGGAAGATAACCCGTAGTGAGTACTTGCCCGCTGTCGGACAGGTGGCCCAGATTCAGGCGCTGCAAGGCTGGGTTCGAAAAAATCATTTAGAAAAGACTGCCTGTGTTTGCCTGATTGCCAGTGATGACTATGACGTTTACCAGATTGATAAACCCAATGTGGAAGAAGCGGAATTAAATTCTGCACTTACCTGGAGTATTAAAGATTTAATCAGCTATGAAGTGGCGTCGGCAGTGGTTGACAGTTACCCGTTACCGGTATCAAACAAAAACAATACCCAGCAAATAAGTGTAGTTTGTGCGCACGAATCTACTGTTGGATCCTATGTAGAGGGCATCAAGTCAACTGGGTTAACACTGGCTGCAATCGATATTCACAATTTGGTGAGTAAAAACCTCGCCAGTGTTCATCAGGGTGAAGGAGGTACGCATGCGATTCTGTCCCTCGACGAACAAAGTGGGGTACTGAGTATTTTTCACGATACAGATTTGTATGTATCGAGAGATTTCAAAATTGGTATCGACCAGATTAAGCAGGCCAGCAGCGAAGATGAAAGTGCGTACGATTCGCTGTTACTCGAAATACAGCGTTCGATGGATTACTTCGAAAACTATTTTGGAATTGGGTCGGTATCTAGCCTGTCAATTTTTCCGCAGTTACCTGAAACCGTAAAAATGGTCAAGTACCTGCAAAACTTTACTAGTTTTGATATTGATTTTGTAGTGCCAGTCGAAGGCACCAATGCCGATAGCAAGAGTACTCTTGAAACACACTGCTTCCATGCCTACTGCGCTGCGCTGCGAGGGACTGCGCAATGATCGATCAGCAAATTAATTTGTATCAGGAACGTTTTCGGGAAAAGAGACTACTACTTTCTGCCAAACAGTTCGGTAGCTTGCTGGTAATCATGCTGATGGGTATAGGAGGCTGGTCTTCGTTACTTCAGACCGAGCTGGATCATGCCAGTCAGCAAAATTTGGTGATTAAAGCAAATCAGGAAAAGATAATCGATGAGCTCAATTCAGCCAGTGCCGAGCTCGCCCGGCTATTAGCAGATAGTCGCATCGATCAGAAAATTGCTGGCCTTTCCAGAGAAATCAGTGCACGTAAAAAAGTATTAAGTTTTGTCGATGCTAACCAGTTTGGGTCCGGCCAGGGATTCTCTCCTTATCTAGTCGCACTTTCGAGCTTGGATGTAAGCAACGTTTGGCTGGACGAAATAGTGCTGGGAGAAAACTATGTGCGATTACGGGGTAGCGCCTTGAGTGCAGATTTGATACCTGAATACTTTAACCGCTTTAGTGAAGAAGCAAGTTTTCAGGGCCATCGCTTTCATATTTTTGAAATTGACCGGGATAATGCTAGTTCCTGGAAAGTTGATTTCGAAATTGCCACCGAAGAGAAGATCGATGAGTAATCTGTTCAAGTCGGGTGCAGAAAAATATGACGCGTTAAGCCTGCGGGAACGATTCCTGATTGGATTTGCTGTTCTGGCTACGATCGGGTTCACCTGGTGGCAGCTATATGCCGATCCCATGCTGGGCGAGACTCGCAGCCTCGTGCAGGAAAACACTAGACTCAGTAGCGAAGTCAATATGACCCGTGCCGCGATTAGCGATATTCGAACCCGGATAGCTGCAGGAGTCAACCTGGGGAAAGATGTAAAGCTGGCTCAGCTCCAACGCGAGCTGGAAGATGTACAGGAGCGTTTGCGGTTAAAGACGATAGAGTTGATCGATCCGGAACAAATGTTTCAATTGATGTCCGAGCTGGTTTACCGGGAGTCGAATCTAAAATTATTAAGCTTAAAAAGACGTGAGGTTAAACCAGCGATAACCCTGACCGAGGATCAGCAGGAGGAAACAGGCCTGTATCGGCATGTACTCGAAGTAAAGTTTTCCGGCAAATTTACCGATATCCTGAAATATATTCAAACACTTGAAGGGCTGGACTGGAAATTAATCTGGGATGAAATCGAAATAGTGAGTCAGGAATATCCGCAAATTATGGTTAGGGTGGTGATTTCGACGCTCAGTACCAGAAAGGAGTGGGTTGGTGTTTAGCCGGGTGCCTTTAAAAATGCGCTTTTTCCGCGATTACTGCGTCTGCATCGTGCTCAAATCCTCATGTATTATTCATACATTCCGGTTTTCCGCGCGCTGCATCCTTGCTCTTATTGCCATGGATGGCATGTATGCAGGCTTTGCAGGAGCAAAAGTCTGTCGCGGAAAAATTACATTTTTCTGAGCACCATTTGTCATTTTAGTTTCCGTCATTCCGGAATGCACGGAGTGCTTATCCGGAATCTATTGACGGTAGCTATCTTATTAAGATTCCCGCTTTCGCGGCGGTCCGACGTATCGGAATGACGAGTGAGTTCGCGAAAATGATTGGGAAGGTAAAACAATGACCGAATACTACGACTCTCTCGAAACGCGCGATCCCCAGGAACGTGAGCAGGCATTAATCGCGGCTGTCAGCGCGCAGGTAGCCCATGCTAAAAATAAAGCGTCGGTCTATAAATCACTGCTTGCCGATATCGATCCAGAAACAATCGTGGATAAAGATGCAATCGCCAATTTACCGATAACACGCAAATCCGAA
>JADFJT010000059.1 GCA_022566015.1 Pseudomonadota bacterium
ATATTAGAATTGAGCTGAAATGCCGAAAAAGTCAGCACGAAAAACCCAGCAATTAATACGATCGAAGTCACCACCAGCGCGAGACCGACCGTATTGAATGCGTAACGCACAGCGTCTTGCGCATCCAGGCCTTTTTCGCGTCGCGCTCGCAGGTATTTGCTCAGGAAGTGCACCGTATCGTCGACCACTATACCGAGCGTCATACCGGTTACTACCGACAATGCCAGGCCAATCTGCCCTACCGCTATGCCCCAGGCACCAAATGCCAGCGCGGCCGGAATCAGGTTCGGAATCAGGCTGAGCAGTCCAATTTTAAGCGAACGCAGCGCAAAGATGAGAATGAGTGAAATCACGATTAGCGCAATCGTGGTGCCGAACAGCATACTCTTGATATTACGTTCACCGATATTGCTGAACATGATAGTCGGGCTCGCACCTTCATTTTGCATACTGACCTGTACATTATCCCTGAGCCATTGTTGCGCTCGTTGTTCCAGCGCAAGCACAGTTTTGGTGGTCATGTTGTATAGCATCACCGTCATGCGCGTGGCTGATTTGTCGATATTGATCTGGTTGTTCAAGTCGAGACCATAGGGCAGGGACATTTCGTAAAGCAACAGATATTGTGCGGCGAGTTCACGTTGCTCGGGTAATTTATACCAGGACTGATCGTCACCGTGCATACTCTTGTTGAGGCGCTTGAAGGTATCGGACAACACATTGACGTGGATCACCTCGGGTTGTGCCAGGTACCAGTCAGCAAATTTTTCGACATTGCGCTGGAAATCCGGATCACTGACGCCGCCTTCTATTCCCGACTTCAGTGAATAGTCGATCAGATAAAGGCCACTTAAATTTTCCGAAGCAAAATCGGCGTCCCGGCGAAATTCGATTTTTTCGCTGAAATACTTGACGAAGTCGTCATTCAATTCATTTTTCGGTACAAACGATATCAATAGCAAACAGCCAATTCCCATACCAATCAACAGGCGTTTCCTGTTAGTGATAACGAACTCGGCGAATTTGGCCATTGCCGTACTCGAAGCTGTCTCGCGCACTCGATGCGAATCTGGCAAGATCATCATTAACGCGGGCAGAAAGGTAACACTGAGTGCAAACGCGATCATCACACCCATCGCGACAATATTTCCGAGGTCGCGAAAAGGTGGCGCATCGGAAAAATTCATACTTAAGAAGCCAATCGCAGTGGTCACGCTGGTGAGGAACACCGGTTGCATGTTGATCCGAATACTGTCGACCATGGCCTCGTGTTTAGATTCGCCGCGACGCATATCGAGCACATAGGTCATCAATACGTGGACACTGTCGGCTATAGCCATCGTCGGTATGATCATGATCGCGGCAAACGATGGCGGCGTAAGCGCGATACCAAACCAGCCTGCGAGACCCATCGCACCGACAATCGAAAACACGATGATCATGAATGCGGTAAAGGTTCCGCTCACGCCCTTAACCCAAAAATACAATACGGCAATAAAGACCAGCATCATTAACGGAAATAGGGTCGTCATATCGTATAGACTGGCTTCCGGAAACGCCTGATTCATCATGATGATGCCGGTAAGCTTGACTCCGATGTCAGGAAATTTTTGCCGGAACTCTTCGCGTAGTTCGCGAATAAAGTCTACGATCTGGGGGTTTTCGACAATCGGATCTATGCCCGGCAATTCGACGGTGATATTGACACCGGTGACATGCGCTCTGGGGGATATCAGGCGATTGATTAACACCGGTTCATTCAAGGCAATTTCGCGTATCTTCGCCAACTCCTGGTCGCTCAAATCGCCAGGTTCGAAAACAAGGTCCTCGACCACCAGATCGTCTTCCTGCGCGGAGGTATGCTGGTAGTTGGTCAAGGACTCGACCCGACTCGAATGCGGTGTTTCCCAGGCACGCTCGGTCAGCCAGGCGACGGCCTGCAGTGTTTTGTTGGTAAACACCTCGCCGTCCTCGGGTACCAGCAAAATCATCACGTTATCGTTTTTGGAGTAGGTATCCTGTAATTCCTCAAACGCAAGCAATTGCGGATTGTCTTCGCCGAAAAATACCCGATAATCGTTGGTGAATGTGAGGTATTGAGCCCCAAAACCCATCGCCATAACGACGACAATACTCAGAATTACTATGAATATCTTGTAGCGGATTACCCACTCTGCATAATTTTTAACCATATTTATTCCTTAAATTTCCTATTTTCTAATCAATTGTAAATGCTGAACCAGGCCACAACCACAAAGGTAAAGCTTGTTAAGATCCTGCGAAACTTTAGCGGCCACTATCGAGCCTTCCATGGTGGCCACAATCATTATCGCGAGCGCTTCAGGGTCAACCTGGTCGATGATATGCCCAGAGGTTTTTGCTTCGATCATCAGGTCGGTGATCGACTGGTGCCACTTTTGATATATTCGGGCCAGCCTTATTCTGAACCCTTCATCAATCGGAGCCATTTCCTGCGCCAGGTTGGTAAGCGGACAGCCAAGCTCGATATCGGTCATCGAAAATAAATTACCCTCACTTTGTATGAGTTTGATAAAGCCATCGATCGGGTTATCGAAATCCTGCAGCGGCTGAATAAAACTAAGATCGATGCGATGCGCGATTACTTCATCGACAACCGCGTATCCCAGTTCAAGCTTGTTGGGAAAGTGATAATAAAGCGCGCCCTTGGTCACCCCGGTATGTGCAAGAATGTTACTTAGGCTGGCAGCCTGAAAACCATGACAATGAATTTCCTTGTAGGCAGCGAATAATATTTTGCCCCGCGTATCCGGTTCGGTATCATCTAGAGGACGCCACCAATACACTTCATTGTTGCTAATATCGTTCATCGAATGCCATACATACCAATCGGTACGCTTTATAATACCGACCGGTAGGTATGTCAATAGTTTATTGTAAAAGTTTTATGATTCCTCGTCCCACCTACTGCTCCGGGGCACTGGTGCAATGCCCGCTGAAAGCCTGCGATTGAGCGGTAACTGCCTGGCTGCTTCTGCTGACCCTTATGCCGCAAGGACGCGGCATTCGAGCGTACATGGAAGTATTTACAGGGGGTCTCAGCAGAAATAGCCGGGCAGAAAATCCCTGTCCTACTCGAATTAACTCCCGCTACCTACCTTCGTAACACTGCGTAACGACTCCAAATAGAAGAAAGAGGAGAGCTTTGTTTGTAACGATATCGCGATTCCCGGTATCATTAAGCTAATTACAAGCCGGTAACAAATATGAGCCAGACCGCCAAGTATGTCCTCGCAATAGACCAGGGCACCACGTCGTCACGCGCGATGTTGTTCGATGCTGACTACCAGATAAAAGCGGTTAGCCAGCAGGAATTTGAGCAGCACTACCCGCAGTCGGGATGGGTAGAGCACGATCCTGAAGATATCTGGCAAACCACCCTATCTACCTGCCAGCAGGCGATGAAAAAGGTCGGGGCGAGAGCAGTCGATATAGCGGCGATTGGCATTACCAATCAACGCGAAACCACAGTGATCTGGAATCGAAATAGTGGTAATCCAATTCATCGTGCTATCGTCTGGCAGGATCGACGCACCTCCGAAATTTGCCGGGAGCTACGCGATTCTGGCGACGAAGCAATGGTGAGCGAAAAAACTGGCTTACTGCTCGACCCATATTTTTCAGCCACCAAGATCGCCTGGATTCTGGATCACGTCCCCGGTGCTCGACAAGCAGCGACCAGAGGCGAGCTGGCATTTGGTACCATCGATACGTTTTTGCTCTGGCGTTTAAGCGGCGGCAAAGTTCACGCAACCGACGCGACCAATGCGAGCCGGACTATGCTGTACGATATCTACCAGCATTGCTGGAGCGATGAACTACTGAAGCTATTCGACATACCCAGATCGATAATGCCGGAAGTTAAGGATTCGGCAGCCGATTTCGGCGTCACCGAAAAATCGATCTTCGCTGGAAATATCCCGATTGCCGGCATCGCAGGTGACCAACAGGCGGCAACAATCGGGCAGGCCTGTTTTCAGCCAGGCATGATGAAATCCACCTATGGTACCGGTTGTTTTGCCTTACTGAACACTGGCGATAAAGGCGTCGCATCCCACAACCGCTTACTAACGACCATCGCTTACCAATTGAACGGAAAGACCACCTATGCACTCGAAGGATCGATTTTTGTGGCAGGTGCCGCGGTACAATGGCTGCGTGATGGCATCGGGATAATCGACCATGCGAGTCAATCGGGTGAATTGGCGGCGCAGGCCGACGAAGCGCAGGCTATCTACCTGGTCCCGGCATTTGTGGGCCTCGGTGCACCCTATTGGGATGCAGATTGCCGCGGTGCAATATTTGGTCTGTCACGCGGTACCGGCCGCGCTGAGATCGCACTCGCCACGCTCGAATCGGTGTGCTATCAGACCTGTGATTTGTTGAATGCGATGCGACGCGACTGGGGATCTTCAGGTGATACCGTGTTACGCGTCGATGGTGGCATGGCGGCATCCGACTGGACCATGCAACGCCTGTCCGACCTGGTCAATGCTGATGTAGACCGCCCAAAAGTGATGGAAACCACCGCACTCGGTGCTGCCTGGCTGGCCGGAATGCAAACCGATTTTTATGGTAACTCGGATGATTTTGCTAAAAGCTGGGGACTGGAGAGACGTTTCAGCCCTGGCATGGATGAGGCTACCAGGACGAGAAAACTGACCGGTTGGCAGGATGCAGTAAGGCGAACACTAAGCCATAAATCGTAACGCATGATTAGACAGCAATCATCACACGCACAGCATCCAGTCTTAATCTCGCATTGGCAAGGGACGCTTCAAAACCGGTAATTTGATTACGAAAAAAATTAATTTCTTCATCGCGCACGTTAGGGTTGGTCTGCTGCAGCGCGATCAATCGCTCGAGTTCACGCCCTAACACATCCCTGCCGCGTTGCCTGGCAGCAGATACGAGCGCCGCCACCTGCTCGTCCGCTATTAATTCTGCCTGTTCGAGTATTGTCGATATTTCAGACTCTTTTGCGTTCACCACCTTGAGCGAAGTATCGACGTCAACGCGCTGATACATGTGCCGGATCGAATCGTCGTCGAGCTTAGCCTGATGATCGCATCGGAATTCATCGATGACTACACGTACGCTACTGTTCGGAAAATAGCGTGTACTATCGATCGTATTATCGTGTGAAAATTCCATCAGAAAACGACAGTCCAGCAATAAAGTACCGGGTTCGACCGATGGAAACTTGATCGCAATCAGGGCTGTATTGCCAAATTCGCTGCTTAAAATCAAATCCATCGCGTTTCGTACGAATGGATGTTCCCAGGTCAGAAAGCGCAAGTCTTCGTTGGATAATGCAATATTACGGTGATAGGTCACAGTCATTCCATCATCCGGTAAGCCTGGCATTTTCATCAACATATTATCGCCTGGACTAATCACCCAGCAATCCGGTGCACGAATATCGCTATCGACCCCAAAGCAGTCGTATATTTTTTCCATATATTGAAAAATATCAAGATCGTAATCTCGTTGCTTAGCCTGTTCGACTAAATCGTCAGCAACCAATGGATGGCAGGAATTTATTTCGAGTAGGCGGTCACGACCTTTTTTCAAGGCCTCATTTAAATCCAGATAAAGTTGATTAGAGCGCTCGATAAAGGCATCAGCCGACAATGCCGGCTCGGCCAGGTGCGACTGCAGATCATGGTGTAGTTGCATATACACCTGATGCCCTGCGGGGCAGGTTTTCTCGAATGCATTGAGTCCCTGGTGAAACCAGCGAAACATCACTTCCTGTGCAGTTTCTCGTAGATAGGGTACATGGATATTGATCTTCGACTGTTGCCCTATGCGGTCGAGCCTGCCGATACGCTGCTCGAGCAAATCCGGGTTGGCGGGTAAATCGAACAGCACCAGATGATGCGCAAACTGAAAATTTCTTCCTTCACTACCAATTTCAGAACAGATTAATACCTGGGTTCCTGCGTCCTGATCGGCAAACCAGGCAGCGGCACGGTCCCTGTCGATCAAACTCATACCCTGGTGGAATACCCCTACATTGATACCGGTATTACGTTTAATTTGTGCTGCCAGTACAACAACCGTATCGGCCGCAGCTGCAATCACCAGTATCTTAATATTTTTGTGTTCTAGCAGAAACGCTTCCAGCCATTTAACCCGAGGATCGATGCCAGGCCAGCTGGTTAGCGCTTCTTCTGATCGCAGGCCGAGCTCAGGAGATAATAATAACTGCGTCCCAGAATCTGGCTGTTTTCCCAACGAGCGCAAATACGGCTGCCATGACTTGGGCGGATCGAGGGGATAGGCGTGTAACTCCCGCTCCGGAAAGCCCTGGATCGCGTTGCGGGTATTACGAAACAGTACCCGCCCGGTGCCATGTCGGTCCAGCAAATGTTCGATTAGTTGCTGACGCGCATGCAGTCGTTTCGGTGAATCCTGGTCGTCGAGTAAATCAAACCATCGTCGATTATCGCCCTCGTCTACAGTTTGCTCGAGCAACCGCAATTGATCCTGATCGAGCGCCGAATCAAGCTGCAGGGCGTCGACCAGGTCCGCCAGTTCTACATAGTTGGACTCTTCCAGAAGGAAACTACCCAGGTCGGAAAAACGATCAGGATCCAGCAGGCGCAGGCGGGCGAAATGGCTCTCCTTACCCAGTTGTTCGGGTGTTGCGCTGAGCAATAGTACACCCGGCGTTTTTCTCGCCAGGGTTTCGACCGTCTGGTATTCGGGGCTCACTGATTCTGCTGACCAGGTGAGATGATGGGCTTCATCGACCACGAGCAAATCCCACGCGCCCTCGAAGGCCTCGGCGGCACGCGTCGGATTGGCTACCAGAAAATCCAGGCTGCAAATAATCAATTGCTCGCTATGAAAAGGATTATCGGTATCGCTCAAACTATCGTCATCCGGATTCAGCATCGCCTCACAGCGTTCCTCGTCGAACACACTGAACACCAGGTTAAACCGCCGCAGCATTTCGACTAGCCACTGGTGTAAAAGATTCTCGGGAACAACGATCAAAATTCGATTAGCCCGCTCGGTCAGTAATAGCTGGTGCATAATTAACCCGGCTTCAATGGTCTTTCCCAGACCTACCTCATCGGCAAGTAACACCCTGGGGGCGTAACGTCGAGCGACTTCATGGGCGATATATAACTGGTGGGGAATCAGGCTGGTACGACAACCCGCAAATCCGTAGACGGAAGACTGTATCAACGTATTCGCAATTTGCCGGGTCAAAGTACGCAAGTTAAACCACTTATTTTTGTCGATCAGGCCATTGAGCAAGCGCTCTCCAGGCTGATTGAGTTGCAAAAAGTTACTCAATTTCCCTTCGGTCAGTGGTACCGACTGTCCGGCCTCGTCTTCGCACTGATACAGGATTAAACCGTTCGACTCTTCTAGCTCGACAACTTTGAGCAACTCATTCTGTTGATTCTGAATCCAGTCTCCCGGCTTGAAACGCACCCGTGATAAAGGTGCATTTTGCCGTGCGTATATCCGTGTTTCAGTGGTTGCGGGAAATATAATACTGACAGTACGGTGCTCGATTTCGATTACCATACCGAGGCCCAAATGAAGTTCGGCCCCACTAATCCAGCGCTGGCCGATAGAAAATTCCTGCATTAATGGTTCCTGATTATTAAGCAGCTGTAAATCTACAGTTGTCGGTTTAAATAACAGTCGGCAATTATAGCAAGCGCGTTCAATCGCTGCTTGATGTCGAGGAGATAGTTGCACAAAATGGAGCATGATTTCCGTGAACCGCTCAGGGTACTTTATTACTGGCTCCGACACCGACGTGGGTAAGACCTATATCGCCTGCGAACTGATTCGACAGTTACGGGCATTAAACCTGGATATCGAGGTTAGGAAGCCTGCCGAGTCAGGGTGTCACACCGATCAAGCAGGTTGTTTAATTGGCAACGACGCTTTGAAACTACAGGACTCTAATGAAAATCGCGAAACAGTAGATAAAATTGCACCCTATCGATTCAAGGCAGCGCTCGCGCCCCACAGAGCAGCAAGACTGGAAGGCCGTCGCCTGTACACAGCCGATTTGCTAGCGGCCTGTGCGCTCGACAATCACGATCACTGTCTGATCGTGGAAGGTGCGGGGGGGTTTTATTCACCGCTCAGCGAGGATGGATTGAATGCCGATCTCGCGAGCCTATTGCAGCTGCCGGTAATCATTATAGTGAACGACAAAATCGGGGCCATTAACCAGGCGCTAATGACTATACAGGCGGTCGAGAGTCGGCATTTAACGATCGCCATCGTGATCCTGAATCAGACAGGCGAACCCGATAATAACGACATGGACAATGTAGCAGACTTGAAAAGTCGCTGCGATTATCCGATTGTGCATTGTAAATATCGACAAGGCCTCGAGCCATTATTTTTGGCAAGCAGTGTCGATTTTTGAATAAAGGATATCCGATCATCCTCACCGGATATATCGGCTGGGGACTGTTTCCACTGTACTGGGCATTACTCGCGCACGTCCCGGCGCTCGAAGTATTGCTGCACCGCATTTTGTGGTCGGTACCGTTTCTACTCTTTCTGGTAATGCTCAGCAAACGCCGCAGATCTCAGGTATTTGCCGCATTTCACTCCTGGCATGAAATCGGATATCTGTCCTGCTCCAGCCTGTTAATCTGTTTTAACTGGGGGATTTATATCTGGGCGGTGTTAAATAACCGAGTGATCGAAGCCAGCATGGGTTATTTTTTAACTCCGCTATTCAATGTAATGGCGGGCATGCTGTTTTTCGGGGAAAAATTGAACCGGTTAAAATTAACCGCACTTGCCTTTGCGGCGACCGGTGTACTTTATTACATATCGACAGCAACGGCTATTCCCTGGATAGGGCTAACCATCGGTCTCAGTTTTGCGCTTTACGGGCTATTGAGAAAAAAAATGAAAACCAACGCGATCCCCGGGCTTCTGATCGAAACACTATTGCTATTACCAGTGACGCTGGGGCTAATCATCTGGTTGCACTACAGTGGAGCTGCCCTGTTTTTAAACCACAATCAGACTACCGATCTTTTGCTTATACTCGGCGGACTGATTACGGTATTACCGCTTGCCTTTTTCACCGCAGGAACCCGCATGCTGCCGATGACAACGGTAGGGATTTTATTTTATATCACCCCGACGCTTCAATTTTTATCCGGGATCCTGGTACTTGGCGAAGCATTTAACATTGATAAACTCATCGGATTTACAGGAATCTGGATTGGGCTTGCTGTGTTTACTTATAGCCTGTTGTCCGACAACACTAAAGATCGGGGGGCATAACCACCGGTAGATTTTTACAGGAACGCCGTGAACCCATCCATGGGGGCTCGCACGCAACGTCCCTGTTGCGTAACGTCCTGTAAAAATCTACCGGTGGTTACGTCTAAATAGTGAGGCCGCCTCGGGGGGAAGGGATCAAAACCTTATTTTTCAGGGATGAAAAATCAGAGCGTATAGGGACATATTCACAGCGTGTTTTGGAAGCTTTCACCCGAGGCAGCTGGCACCCATTCGATAACGCTGCCGGTAAAGATTTATTCTGGACAGTGGTGGGGTCAAGTCCGGAATGACGGATTTCTTTTATATTTGGATTAGTTTTTGAAATTGGTAACGCATGCATACAGGGAAAAATTATTTTGCCGGCTTCAATGAATGGTTGTGTAAAACCAACTTCAGTTTTTTGCAGGGGGCTTCGCACCCGGCCGATCTGATTGCGCGCGCCAATGAACTTGGCTACGGCTCTTTATGCATCAACGACTTTGATGGTGGCTATGGGCTGGCGCGCTGTTATCGGGCATTAGTCCATATTAAAAAACAGCACCAGCACCAGGGTTTAAAACTGAACTATGGGGCGGAAATTCATTTCCAACGGGACCATGACCTACCGCTATTGTTGCAGGATACACTGGTGCTGGTGGCCAGGGATCAGGTCGGCTATACCAATCTGAATCGGCTCCTGACTTATGCGCATCGCGATGGCAAAAACAATGCGAATATCCCGCTCGCGCATTTACTCGATAGCGATGTGACTGGCCTGTTTGCGATCCAGCCGATGCGCGGCAATATCCGCTGCCGGAACAGGCCACAGCACTATGCCGAACTGCACGCCCTGTTCCAGGGTGATTTTTATCTGGCTATCAGTCGTCACCTGCATCCGGCCGAGGATCGCTGGATAAAGCCGAGTCTGAAGCTGGCGAAGCAATACGGACTCGAATTCATTCTAAGCCAGGATGTGTTTTTCCATCGGCGGTCGCAAAAATGCATCAGTGATTTATTGCAGGCGATTCGTAATAACACGGTTTTCGATGATTGCAAACAACACCTGTTTCCGAACGGCGAACGCTGCCTGCACACCCAGTCTGAATTGCACCGATTGTTTTCGGGCATTCCGAACTACCGACGCGCTTTATCCCTGTCGGCTGAATTAAGCCGGTCCTGTGTGTTCGATCTGGATCAACTCGGCTACCACTACCCGAAGGAAATGATTCCACAGGGCCAGAATGCACAAAGCTACCTGCGCAAGCTGACATACGAGGGCGTGCGGACGCGTTTCGAACATGCCTCGCGCCAGGTGCTGGAGGCCATCGAGCATGAACTGGGACTGATCGAACAACTCAATTTCGCCGATTACTTTCTCACGGTCTGGGATATTGTGCATTGGGCCAGGCAGCAAAAGATACTCTGTCAGGGCCGTGGCTCGGCTGCCAATTCGACCGTGTGCTATGTACTGGGCATCACATCGGTGAATCCCGACCAGTTTAGTCTATTGTTTGAGCGTTTTATCAGCATGGAGCGCGGGGACCCGCCCGACATCGATGTGGACTTCGAACACGAGCGGCGTGAAGAAGTGATTCAATACATCTATACGCGCTATGGTCGCGACCGTGCAGCGATGGTGGCCAACGTGGTGACTTTTCGCACCCGGGGGGCTCTACGTGCGGTAGGTAAGGCACTGGGCGCGGATGAAAAGTTGTTAACCCAGGTGTCGAAGATTTCCAGTAGTCGCTTCTTCCGCGGTGCGGGTACCGACAATATCGTGCAAGCGCTTAAAAACGATTACCAGCAGCAAAACCCGCATCGCGAGCCATTAAGCTGGAAGCTGTGGATGCAACTGAGCGAGAAGCTGCGCGGCTTCCCCCGACATCTGGGTATACATTCGGGCGGCTTCATGCTCGCCGATAAGCCGCTTAATTGTCTGCTGGCGCAGGAACCGGCCAGTATGGAGGGGCGCAGCGTGATTCAATGGAGTAAGGAAGATATCGAAGCGCTGGGATTTTTTAAAATCGATATATTAAGCCTTGGCATGCTGAGCGCGATTCGAAAATGCTTTGACACCGTGCAGCATTATTACCAGCAGACGCTCAGTTTGCATGGCATTCCAGATGACGATGAGCCGACTTATCAAATGATCCAGAAAGCCGATACGGTGGGTACTTTTCAAATCGAATCCCGTGCGCAAATGTCGATGCTGCCGAGACTCAAGCCAGCGTGCTTTTACGACCTGGTGATCGAGGTGGCGATCATTCGTCCCGGTCCGATCCAGGGTAAGGTGATACATCCGTACCTGGCCCGGCGCGAGGGACTCGAACCCGTTACTTACCCGGATGAGCGATTACGGCCGATACTCGCACGCACGCTGGGTATTGCGATATTTCAGGAACAGGCGATGCGTATTGCGATCGCGGTGGGTAATTTCACCCCCGGCGAAGCCAACGAATTGCGCAAGCAAATCGGCGCCTGGGGGATTAAGGATTTTAATCGCGATTTGCTCCCATTATTGAATAAGCTCGAATTCGGCATGCAGCAAAACGGTATCAGCCCGGAGTTTGCCGAGCAGATACTCGGGCAGATGAAAGGCTTTGCTGAATATGGATTTCCAGAATCACACGCGGTGTCATTTGCGCTGATCGCCTATGCCTCCTGTTACCTCAAGTGTCATTACCCGGCGGCTTTTTACATCTCGGTGTTGAATTCGCAGCCGATGGGTTTTTATTCTCCCCATGCATTGCTCCAAAGCGCGGTACGCGAGGGTATTAAAATATTGCCGTTATCGCTGCATGATTCCTACTGGGATCATGGTCTCGAACGACCACGAGGTGAAAAACACTATGCGATTCGGCTCGGGTTTCGTTTGGTGAATGGTCTGCCAGAGGCTGCGGTGGAAGCCATGCTCGAAGTACGATCCCGGTGTGGGCACTGGCGCAGCTTCGAGCATTTTGTGCAAACCTGTTCCTTACAGCGTGATGATTTGACCACCCTCGCCGCCACAGATGTGTTTAATGCACTGGGTTCCTCACGCTCGGATGCATTGTGGAAGGCTGAGGCAGCACCTTATAAGCCAATGATGGATGACCAGGAAGCCGCGATCGACTGGAAACCCGAAGCGACGTTGGAGCGCATCCAGAAAGATTTCAAATCGTTCAGGACTAGCCTGGCGGATCATCCGGTCAGGGTGATCAAGCAACAACAGTGGCCGTTTAAAGTAGCACTGCATCGATTTACTGTTTCGAGTGATCTGACTTCATTGGCAGCGGATACCGATGTATTCGTGTTCGGTATGGTGCTGGTCAAGCAATCTCCGGGTTCCGCCAAAGGTATGGTGTTTGTTACCCTGGAAGACGAAAAGGGTTTTTTTAACCTCGCGTTTACGCCGCAGATCTATACCCGTTTTCACCGTCAGGTGGATCAGCAGCCCTATCTTTGCGTGGTTGGCAAATTACAACGCGTGAATGAATCACACTCGATTCTGGTCAAACGGGTTTTTGATGCCGATACCAGTGCCAGCCTGTTACCGATGCGTAAACGCCACCAAAAGGACCAGATTGCAGCGGAAATTCCGGTGGAGTTAGTAAAGCCGCGCGCTTTTCGTTAAGAGCCTCATTTACCACCAAAGATGGGTCACCTACAGGCTGTCTCGGGTCTCGGCAATTGCTCCTGCATCCATGCAGTCGTGTGCGCTCTAATCCGGAGCGCCGGACCGCCGGTGCGCCGCTTCGATTCGTCCCTGAAAAATAAGGTTTTGAACCCTTCCTCCCCAGGCAACCCCACTATTGTGGTGTAGCCGCCGGGATGTTTTTACAGGACGTTACGCGACAGGGACGTCGCGTGCGAGCCCCCAGGGAAGGGTCGGTCCGACGCATCGGGACGGCGTTCCTGTAAACTCCCTCTCCCTCTGGGAGAGGGCTGGGGTGAGGGTCCAGGTTCCCCCTCATCCCCACCTTCTCCCTCGGGGAGAAGGGGCTCAAAAATATTCTCCCTGCTTAAACCACCGCCCATCCCCATCCCGATACACCCAGCTTGCCCTGCCCCGCGTGTCCTTGAGTACATAGTAATCCCGGTTCTGGTGTTCCGGATCTTCGTATAACCACCATCGACTCGCACAGCGTTCGAGGAAAATCCCCGGACTGTTGGTCGGCGCTTCGATTTCAATGGGCGACTGGTAGTAAAAAAGAGGACGATAGCTCGAGCTGCTAGACCATTGATAATGGTCGAATGAAGGTTCAGCGACCATACCGGGTGACACGGCCTCGAATGATCGCTCCGGGTAAAAGCTGGCCTCGCAGCGGTAGGTTTCGATCGGTACCGGCAGTTTATTCTGTAGCTCGCCCAGGTCCTGTAGCCTGAAATCGGCACCGGCATCGGAGAACAAATCCCACAGAATCGGTGGCAGGTGGATGCGTTCGCAAATCTCAACCTGCCAGGCGATAAATGGCATCGCCTCGGGCAGGTCGAGGTCTTTATCGCGTGCCTGCAATTTGTGCATCAAATCATCGTAAACATACCAGGCCTGGTATAGCGCAGTTTTAAATACGGGCAACTCACGATGCAACGAGTAGGGATGCCGAAACGATAATTCGACGCAAATCTTTTGATCGTTGAACAACGTGATCTGCCAGAGTATGCGGTTGATATGTTCGCTCGCATCGCATTTGAATTGCTGGCACAGACGTTCGAAGTCTTCACGCAGCAAAACTTCGATAGTGCACCACTGGTTAATCGGATACTCCAGTTCACGGCTCACCGTCGGCCTTGGCGCCTGTGCGAGCGAGATCCAGGGGAAACCCTGCAAATCGGATGCGGTATCAAAAGTCCAGCGCCAAATCTTTCCTGTCCATGCATCGAAACGTCGTGTCATCGCCTGGTGGTCGGCCTGCTTTAATTCGAAAGGACCGGCGAGACCGATACGGCTGATGAATCGCTTCAATTGCCCCTGCCGGGTACGAAAAGAAGCTGCGTTAAATCGATTAGCCTTGCTCGTTTCCAGATGCGTGACCAGAACATCCTGCGGTGCAAACCAGAATTCCCATTCGAGCAATTGATAGATATTGCGGCTTAACAGACTCTGCAAAAAATAAATACCTTGCGCCTGCTGGTGCATTTGAAACGCCAGGTAAACCAGGCATTGCCAGGGATGGTTCGCAAATACTGCGATATAGTCAGCACCATGGTGGTAACGTAATATCGGATCTAATAACTGTTCCAGATCGCAGGCACATTTTTGCTTTTGTGTGAGCCAGAATTGCTCACAGTCATTAACCCTGCAGAGCAAAATACGATCCGACCACTGCATCACCGTCGGTGACAGCGCAAATGGATTGGCCACCGTTTGTTCCGAGTAAACCGCTACGTAGGCTGGAAAATCATCCGCCTCGATTAGCTGGTTGAGTTGTATAACCTGGGCGTTCGATGGTGAACCTGATTTACTCATGGTTCGTATACACCTGTTGCGCGCTCATGGTGAACTTGTCGGCTCCATGCCCCTTGATGACCTGTAACGAAAACTCCCCCCGCCCGACTTGCCAGGTATTGAGACGCAGGCTGGCATAGGGGTTGCCCTGTTTCGGGCTGAGAAAATAATGCCGGATCAAAAATACAATCTGTCGATACTTGCGTGCCTGCTGACTGACAAACGCGAGGTCGCCTTTAGAAAATTTTTTCGGCGAATCGATAATAATCCGCTTGAACGTATCTTCCAGAAACAACGGTCTCAGTTCTTTTACCGGCTGCGCCGAACGCATGAAAAATAAACGCTGCAGATCAACACCATGACTGATCCAGCTCGATGCGAAGATTCCGAGGCCATGATGATGATAGATCCAGACACTGGTCGGTATCTGCCGTTTCAGGAATTGCAGCGGAATCAGGCGACCATTCAACCCGGGGGGTATTCCCCATTCGATCAGATCACCCGGTTTAACCCTGGCAAAAACGCGGTCCAGCGATTCGATACCCGAATGCAATAGCTGACCCTGATCCGATCGCGTCGGGCTTAATAAGCGTGCCGATACCAGGTGATCGGAGAGGGATGTATCGCTGAATTGCACAGGGATTGACGCCATGATGAACCAGCCCACTAACAGGCTGTTGAAAAAGCTTCAGGCGAGTGCAGAACAAGACAAATGTTGGCGAAAAAGCGCAGTTTACACGAAGTAAATGAGCCTTTATGTACAGGATGTACTGTATGCAGGTTTTGCATCGTTACATGGATGTAACTTATTAGAGCAATGCAGGAGCAATTGCCGATCGTTACATGGATGTAACTTATTAGAGCAATGCAGGAGCAATTGCCGAGGAGCAAAAACCTGTTTGAGCCAGTATTTAACGCCGTTATGTGCCGCATGAGGGTTTTTCAACTGCCTGTTTAAGTCTTGCGGATGACGCCGACTAATTTGCCAATAATCTGCAAACTCCGCGCGGGTACTTCACGGATAGGAAATTCTGGATTAGAAGGAATTAACTGGCAACGATCGCCCTTGAGCTTGATACGTTTTAAGGTGATTTCGTCTTCGATACGTACCGCAAGAATATCGCCCTTATTGGCTTCCGACTGTACTTTGATCATCGCAATATCACCATCGGTAATCGAATCACCCAACATGCTTTCCCCTGCTACCCGAATTGCCTGTATATCACCTCCACCGAAAAAATCATGATCCACCGAAAAGGATTCGCTGGTGTCATCAAAAATCGCCGAGGGAACACCGGCAGGTATCCGGGCAGCCAGCCTGAACTCATGCTGGTGCTCGGTTGCCTCATTGGCCAGCAGGTAATCAGACACGCGCTGTGATCGCTGCTTGATAAAGCCTTTCTTTTCCAGCGCCTTCAGATGGAAGCGTGCGGTGGTATGTTTGAAACCAAGGTGTGCAGCAATCTCACGCAAGGAAGGAAACGGTAATCCCTGGCTCAGGGCCTGTCGCGTATAGTCATAAACCGCTTGTTGAATGGCTGTTAACGTTTGCATACCGGCAGTTTAATATATAACAGTGTTTCATGCAACAGTGTTGTATATTATGGTTCTATACCGCACGGTACCCCTGGCTTATTGCAGGTGGGAAGACAAATTAACGGGTGCTTAAGGCGCTCTGAACCAGTTCTATTTGAGTTGCTTGCTGAGGAATTTCCCCGTCGTGGTGTAGTGTTTTATTAACGCCTTAACTGCTTCGTCGGCGTTGCGTTCGAGCACCAGCTTGACTATTTGCTCGTGTTCATCGTTGGTGTTGCGTTTCGAATAAGCGACTATCCCGGATATATTACGATAGCGTATATTCTGGTCGTATAGCTGGTTACAGAATTTTAGCAGGATCGAGGAACCGCAGGCCGATAACAAGGCTATATGAAGCTGCTTGTGCCGAGGTTCCCACTCGCTGTTAGCAACGTAACTGCGGTCATCGGTCGAGCGAGGAGTACGGTTAAGCCGATAGTTAGCAAGAACGATATTTTCTTCCCACTGAGCATCGCCGTGTTCGATGGACTCGCGCAAGGCTCGCTCTTCTATCCAGCATCGCGTCTTGAGTAATTCTCGAAATGCTTCGCCACTGACCAGCACGACGCGAAATCCACGCTGGTCAATACGTTCCACCAGGTGATCAGAGGTGAGCAGGCTGAGTGCTTCGCGGATTGGACTGGCGCCGGCACCGACGGTTTTTCGCAGCTCTTCAATTTTTAGTTTCTGCCCCGGGGGTAGCTCGCCACGGATGATCATATCGTGAATGCAATGGTAAGTCTGACTGGTCAACGAAGTCGTAGCAGTACTTATTTCCACATCATTAGATTCTTTTAGAGGCTCCCGAATAGCAGCATACGAAGGCTCGGAAAGATCATCGTTCATTTTTTAAGCCCGGTTCGGGACAACGTAATCGGCATTAACCAATCCCACTTCGTCGTCGGTTATAATGAGCTGTCATCGCTAATAGCTACTAATCTCTTCATAAATTTCACAGAATTAAAACATAGTTCTCCATGTTCGTACATTACCTCGAAATAAATCGAAAATCGATAGTTTGAGAAAATAATCGATTTTTTTAGCATATTTATACTTTTTCTGAATTTCATCACGAAGGTTGATGATCGTAGGAAAGAGTGCTACCAGAGGACGATTGTCTGTATGCCCGCCAGAGTCCGCTTCAACAGTGATATCATCAGCCATAGGTACTTTTTGAGCTAATTCATATTGTTGCTGGGTGATTTTTCCAGCTTCTTGCTTTCAATGGATGACCTAGATCCGAGCTGGGAGGATGGCGTGCCGCTAGACAGGTCCGGCGTGGGGTGGATCATCGGAAACGAGTTCATGAACCCGCCGGTCTGCGCCGTTCGGGCGGATCCTCACGAAAGCGTCCTCCAGGCCGTATCAAGCTTCCAAGGCACGGGCTTCGAAAGCCACGGGCCATATCTTTACCATGCCATCGCGACATTTCCTGCGGGCGAGGCGCAAGCCTTCATGGACGAGATTATCTCGATCACCCGGTCATGCCCCACTGAGGTGATGCTGATGGGAAGCGAAATCCTGC
>JADFJT010000155.1 GCA_022566015.1 Pseudomonadota bacterium
ATTGACCGAATTCGTAGCATATTCGACTCTAAACTTTGGCATAAAATCAAAATTGAAATATGGCGCGAAGAATATAAGCCACTTGAAAGATATCCAGTACCGGCAGGAGACTATTTGTCGTGGAAGAATTCTGTTAAAAATTATCCGCAAGAACAGTTAGACGATATCAGGGAAAATGGGTCGGTTTATCTAATTACAATCAAAGCCCAAAAAAAGTTTTCCAACAAGCGAAATTAATGGTTTTCATTTGAGCTTTCGTAAAATTATTTACGGTGAGTTAAATTAGATGTATTACTACATAATTTCAATGGCGACACATCCCTAAAGTCGAAAAATTTGGTATTTCGCGGGTCCCTTAATAATGATTCAAATTTGAATTATTTATTTACCTCGTACTCAATAGCCAAATCGACATAGCGTTTCATGTACTTGTAGAAAACACCATTAGAATCGTTCCAGGCGATTATCAATCCTCGCCAACCCTCGGCGAAGCCTGCACGCAAGATGTAGCTTTTAAAAAATGCAAATAAGCTCCGTAAAACGATTAGGAAAGGGTGAAAGGTTTTCCTATTTTCCTTGCTTCGAATCTCAGTATAGCGATCAACTTTTATTAAAAATTGACCGATATTCTGGACCGCATTGTGTTCTATCGGACAGGGTAGTTCCTCTTTTATCGACTGCTTTGTAGTCGGTACTTTTTCATGGACCGGCGCATCATTAAACTGGTGTGTGGTTCGATTGAAAATCCGTAGTAGCCAGTCGTTACCCCAGCCCCCTCGTCCGACATATTTTCCCATAAAAAAATTCATTCGTAACACATACCCGACAGTTTGATCACTGCCTGGTTTCCAGTGGCGCAGAAAATCTGTCAATTCTGGCGTGACGGCCTCATCAGCATCAAGAGAAAATATCCAGTCGTGTCTGGCTAAACCACAGGCGAGATTCTTGGTGGGACCAAAACCCTTAAACGATCCCTGGTGCAGAGAAACGTTGCTGAATCTTTTGGCAATAACCAATGACTCATCTTCAGATCCATTATCATAGATGACCACCTCATCAAATTTCTGGGTGGACTCAAGTGTTTTTTGCAGGGTAGTGGCGGCGTTTTTGCAAATTATAACAACGCTGATTTGATCGAGCATGGAATTCGCTTTGTAAGGCATGAAAAAGCAATTATAGATGTTTTCAGGTTCATCAGATAGAGTCGCTGGACGCAGCCCCAGGCACTTGGCAAAATGCCGTTATAATCTTTTGGGTACCATTATGACGATCCAAGTATTGGCGATCACTGAACATAGCGACTTGCCAGAAACACACCAATTTATTGGCTTGCACAATGCCGGTGTAAAACTCGAGGTGATCTGCCCGGACACTGCGCCGCATAAACAATTATTACTCGATGTGGGCATCAAGGTAACCTGGTTGAAGTTGAACAGCCGTTTCGATTCCAAAGGTAAAGTAGTCATCCAAACGGTGTTGGATGGGGGTGAATTTGATATTGTCCATGTATTCAACAACAAAGCCCTGCAAAATACCTTGCCGCTGGTCAAGAATAAATTGATCAAACTGATCGCTTATCGTGGAATCGAAGGGAATGTATCGGTATTCGATCCGATATCCTGGGCGACCTACCTCAATCCTCGGGTAGATAAAATTATCTGTGTCGCCAATGCCATTCGAGACTATTTTAAAAAACTCCGATTTATGTGGTGGCAATTTCCGCAAGATAAAGTCATTACTATTTACAAGGGTCACGACCTTTCCTGGTACCAAAAACCAGCGGTTCCTCGATCTACCTGGGGCGTGCCCGAAGAAGCCTTTTTGGTGGGTTGCATAGCAAATGAAAGACCTCGCAAGGGGTTGTCATTTTTGGTAGATGCGTTGCCGAGTATCGCCAGGCTGGGTCTGAATATTCATCTATTGTTAATTGGCTCTATTAACGGAAAGAAGACACTGGTGAAAATACAACAGAGTCCGCTGAAAGCGAGCATTCATTTAACCGGCTATCGAACCGATGCGGCCCAGGTATTGGCGGCCTGCGATGCCTGTATTTTACCTGCAATTAAGAGGGAAGGCCTGCCGAAAGCAATTATTGAAGGGATGGCGTATCGGGTCACTCCCATCGTTACCAATACAGGAGGTAGTCCCGAGTTAATAGAGCATGGAGTTTCAGGCCTGGTTATCGAGGCTGCTTCTGCTTCGGCAATTAGTGAGGCAATCGGCTTTCTGGCCAATAACCCGGCACAAAATCACGAAATGGGTCTCGCAGCACAAGAGCGTATCCATCGCGACTTTAATACGGTGGCAACTGTCGAGCAGACACTGGCGCTTTACCGAGAGCTCTTGCAGCCCGATCAGTGACGAGATGTATCGGGATCTCTGATCTCTAACTGCTCGAATATAGTCCCTGGCGAAATTTTATTCAGACAATCATAATGGCCGAATCTGCATTCGCGCTGGAAGCAGGGGGAACAGTCTAACTCTAGCCAGTTAATGACAGAATCGTCGGTGAGTGGTGGAGTAAATAGCGGGCTCGACGAACCATAAATGGCGATTAGTCTGGTACCTGCCGCCGCAGCAACATGCATTAATCCCGAATCATTTGCAACAGCAACGTCTGACTGGGCGATTAAATCAATGGCATCGGCAAGCTGCGTTTTGCCACACAAATTGGTGCCTGCGCCCTTAGCCTGATCGATAATTTGCTGCACAGCGGCACTTTCCTTTTTTGAGCCGAACAGCCAGGCCTGCGCGCCCGCCCGATCGATGCGCCTGATCAATTCAGAAAAATGTTCCAGCGGCCATTGTTTGGCAGGGCCGAATTCGGCACCTGGCATTAATGCCACGGTAAATTTGTCCGGATTTAGCCCCAGCTTTGACAGGCAGAGTTGGGCATTTTTCGAATCAATTATTAATTCTGGTTGATAGACTTTACACTCGTCGGAGGCTCGTTCGAGGCCGAGATAACTGAATTTTTTCACGGTTTGATCGAGAGTGGCTTTATCGAATGGTCGAATATCGTTCAACAGTCCAAACCGCATTTCACCCCGGAAGCCCGTGCGCCGTGGAATTTTTGCGAAAAATGGAACCAGTGCAGATTTTAGCGACCGTGGCAAAACGATCGCCTGCGAATATTGATTGTCGCGTAGCTGCTTCCCGAGCCGATAACGCTTGCCTAGCCCGCCTTCTCCATGGACGACTTCAAGAGCGTACCCTTTACGAACCTCTGCCATGCGATCCAGCACAGGTATAGACCAGCTGGGTGCAACTACATCGATGGCGTGATCAGGCAGTCGATGTTTTAGTAATTTGAATAAACTTTGCGCCATCACCATGTCGCCCACCCAGGATGGACCAACCACCAGAATGGCAGGAGCCAGCTGCATTATTGACCGTTATTTTGCTGTTGATTTAACCAGTCCAGATATTCGGGGACTGCCTGTTCCACGGTTTTAAATGGCTCATTGTAGCCGGCCGCGCGTAGCCTGGACATGTCTGCCCTGGTATAACTCTGGTAAGCACCTTTTAGGTGATCTGGAAACGGAATGTATTCGATTTTACCCTTTTGGTGGTAGTCGATGACCGCATTGGCAACATCATTAAATGTTTGACAGCGACCAGTACCGCAGTTAAAAATACCACTGATACCCGGGTTTTCCCAGAGCCATAAATTGACCTTGACCACGTCATCGACATAAACAAAATCGCGCTCCTGCGCCCCGTCCTGGTAGCCGTCGGAACCAGCAAACAGGCGGCAACATCCGCCTTCCCTGATTTGATTATTGAAATGAAATGCTACGCTTGCCATACCTCCCTTATGTTGTTCACGCGGCCCGTATACATTGAAGTAGCGAAGCCCGGCTACCTGCGAAGCGGTATCACCTAGTCGGCGTACATAATGGTCGAACAGGAATTTTGAATAAGCATAAACATTGAGTGGTTTTTCAAACTCCCGTTTTTCCACGAATTCACTACTACCGCCGTAGACCGACGCCGATGAAGCGTAAATATACTGGGTATTTTGGTCGAGGCAAAAGTGCAGCAGCTTTTTGGAATATTCATAATTATTTTCCATCATGAATTGTCCATCCCACTCGGTAGTGGTCGAGCAAGCGCCCTGATGGAAAATCACTTCTATTTTTGTATCATAATCTCCGGCGGCGATCGCTTCTATGAATCGGCCCTTATCCAGATAGTCGCTGATTTCACAATCAGCCAGGTTAAATATTTTTTTACCATCGCTGAGATCATCGACTGCCAACACATCGTCGCGCCCCTGTGCATTTAATGCCTTGACAAGGTTGCTGCCTATAAATCCAGCTGCACCGGTAACCACGATCATGTTTATACCTTCTTTTTTATGGCGTCGATGACAGCGCTGGTTGACAGGCCATCGATCAAATCCAGTATCTGCACTTCGCCACCATTGGCGAGTACCGCCTGGCCTCCGGCAATTTCATCCACCTGATAATCGCCTCCCTTGACCAGAATGTCGGGCATGCACTGTTCAATCAGCCGTGCCGGCGTATCTTCGTTGAAAGGAATCACCCAATCCACGCTTTCGAGTGCAGATATTACCGCCATACGTGGCAGGACACTGTTGATGGGCCGGTCGGGCCCCTTTAATCGTTTTACCGATTCGTCGGAATTGATCGCGACAATTAATCGGTCACCGAGCTCGGCGGCACGCGCCAGGTAAGCCACGTGGCCGGCATGTAGAATATCGAAACAACCATTGGTCATTACAATTTTCTCACCCGCTGCTTTCGCTTTCTGTAACGACTCCAACAGGGCTGGTTCGTCTATAATCCCGCGTTCCAGAGGCGTATGCTTTAACATCTCTAACTGGATTTCCTCTATGCT
>JADFJT010000060.1 GCA_022566015.1 Pseudomonadota bacterium
CGCCGTTACTATGGTTATAGATTTTTAGCATCAAATTTTTAATGGATAAACCCGTCAATCGTTAACGCGCTTAACGCCTTTTCGAGAATCGCGAAATTCTATTCGAAACCCACGATTGCTACAGATTCAGAGGACTTTTCACCAGACCTGTCATTGACATTAAATAGTTTGCTTTTCCAAATGTTATATGGCTCACAAACGGTTAGATCATGTAAAATGTAACGCTTCGAATTAAAGCTAATACTGAGTGGCCCAAGCAAAAGTTAAACCTAGAGTGGAAATTCAGGATCAAAAACTGATATTTGCCCAACCTATTCACCAACGGCTTCGAGAGGTCGGCATGCTGCTTTCCTTTGCATTGGCGGTTTATTTACTGGTGGCAATGCTGAGCTATGATTCGCAGGATGCTTCCTGGTCGCATAGTGGTACTAATCACGATATTTTAAATTATGGAGGCGTTGCCGGGGCCTGGATTGCCGACCTTTTATTTTACCTGTTTGGATTCCTGTCCTTTTTATTGCCGGTGATGATCTTTTACAACGGTATGATTCTGGTGAAGACCCGTGAATTGAGTGTAGAAGACCGTTATCAATTGTTGGTGATTCGCTGGAGTGGTTTTGTTTTAACCATGATATCCGGATGTGCCATTGCAAGTTTGCATTTCGCTATCGTGCCTGGCACCATGCCGGCCGATGCGGGCGGAATTTTCGGGCAGATTACCGGCAATTATTTTTCTCAGGGACTGGGTTTTATCGGAGCGACCGTTTTACACCTGTCGCTATTTCTCGCCGGCCTGACATTATTTTCCGGCATATCCTGGCTTGCATTAGTCGATAATACCGGCAAGTACACGCTGATGTTAATTTACAAAGTAATCAGTCAATACCATTGGTTAAGGGATCGTAGCGAGGGAAATCGCAACCGAACCCAACGGGAGCAGGTGTTTACGGTACAGAGGAAAAAACAGGAAAAGCGTAAACCGCTAAAAATTGAGCCCGTGATACAACAGGTCGAGCAGAGTGTTCGGGTCGAAAAGGAGAAGCAGATACCACTGTTTCACACCAGTAGCAAAAAGGGGGGTGGGATCCCACCACTGGCCATACTCAACGATCCAAAGCCGATCAAAGCCGGCTATAGCAAATCGGCTCTCGAGGCCATGTCGCAACAACTGGAATTAAAATTACTCGATTTTGGTATCGAAATTCAGGTTGAGTCAGTACATCCTGGTCCGGTGATAACCCGTTTTGAAATTCTTCCGGCCCCGGGTGTTAAGGTCAGTCAAATTACTAGTCTTGCCAAAGATCTGGCGCGTTCATTGTCGGTTACCAGCGTACGGGTAGTAGAGATCATCCCGGGAAAATCGGTTATGGGACTGGAGATACCCAACGAATATCGTGAACTGGTGGTTTTAAGTGAAATCCTCCGTTCGAAGAGTTTTGACGATTCCCATTCACCGCTGACACTGGCCCTCGGTAAGGACATCAGCGGTAAGGCGGTTGTGGCCGACCTGGCAAAAATGCCGCATTTGCTTGTGGCTGGAACAACAGGATCGGGTAAATCGGTCGCGATCAATGCGATGATATTGAGTTTGCTTTACAAGGCGACTCCTGACGAGGTGCGCCTGATACTGATCGACCCAAAGATGCTCGAATTGAGTGTATATGAAGGAATTCCGCATTTGATCGCTCCTGTGGTCACAGACATGAAGGAAGCTGCGAATGCATTGCGATGGTGTGTGGGAGAAATGGAACGTCGATACAAGCTTATGGCTGCATTGGGCGTGCGCAATATATCGGGGTATAACAAGAAAGTTAGTGAAGCGAAAAATGCCGGTAACCCAATTAAGGATCCGTTATTTGACAAAAACCTGTTGTTATTAAATCCGGATGCCGAGCCCGAGCTTCTCGAAAAATTGCCTTACATAGTCGTGGTAGTCGACGAATTTGCCGATATGATCATGGTGGTTGGCAAGAAGGTCGAGGAACTCATCGCACGCCTGGCCCAAAAAGCGCGAGCTTCCGGAATACATTTATTATTGGCGACACAGCGGCCGTCGGTCGATGTAATTACCGGTTTAATTAAGTCTAATATTCCTACTCGCATTGCTTTTCAGGTTTCGTCGAAAGTGGATTCGCGTACCATCCTCGATCAAATGGGTGCCGAGACCTTACTGGGCCACGGTGATATGCTCTACCTGCCTCCAGGTACCAGCGTACCCGAACGAATTCACGGCGCATTTGTCGATGATAATGAGGTTCACGCTGTGGTCGCAGAGGTCAAAAAAACCGGTGGACCAAATTACATTTTAAGCGTGTTGGAGGAATCGTCAATTCCGGTATTGCCCGGAGAATCAGCCACTGATTCAAGCGGTACCGAAGCCGATCCACTTTACGATGAAGCTGTCGCAGTGGTAACCGAGACTCGAAAGGCTTCTATTTCCTACGTACAACGTCGTTTGAAAATTGGCTATAACCGGGCTGCGCGCATGATCGAAGAAATGGAAGCTGCCGGCGTGGTTTCTATGGTTCAATCGAATGGTAGTCGAGAAGTGCTTGCGCCACCGCCACCTGCTCTGGACTAAGTGAGTGAGTTAGTATGAAGATTTTAATGGTAAGTTTCCTCCTGGCCAGTTGCCTGTCGGGAATCGCATTGGCACAAAGCGCCGAAAGCCGCCTCAATGCTGCCCTTAAACGTCTGGATAATCTGACAGCCGAATTCAAGCAAACCGTGCTGGACAGGGACAAACGGGTTATTGAACAAAGTAGCGGAAAGGTTGCCATACAGCGTCCTGGCAAATTTTCCTGGATTTATACCAGTCCGTACGAGCAGCAAATCATTGCCGATGGATCTGAGTTATGGGTATACGATGTCGATCTTGACCAGGTGACGGTCAAGCCGATGGAATCCGGGCTTGCAGCTGCACCGATTATGATATTAATGAAACAGCAGGATATTGGTGTGGATTTTGTAATCAGGGAAGTGGGGCAGCGAAAATTTCTGTACTGGGTTAGCCTCGATCCAAAAACCAAAGATATGGAGTATTCGAAGGTTTTTATAGGTCTGGAGAATGGTGTGGTCAAGGCCATGGAATTACGCGACAGTTTCGGTCAGAGTACGCAGATAGTATTCGAAAATTTAAGGTTTAATGTAGTGCACGATCCCGCGACTTTCCGATTTATTCCGCCAGCAGGGGTCGATGTTTTTGGTGCTGGCGGATAACGAAATGGTGTGTAATAGATTTTCGAATCTGCATTAACCTTCGATGAGTGACCTATTCTCCACAGATTCACCTGTCACAGAGAAGAGATTTCATCCATTGGCGGATCGAATGCGACCGGTCAATTTTGATCAGGTTGTAGGTCAGTCTCATCTATTGGGCAAAGATAAACCACTGCGCCTGGCTATCGAATCGAACCAATTACACTCTATGTTGTTCTGGGGGCCACCCGGTACTGGCAAAACCACGATTGCCAGGTTGATAGCACGATATTCCGATGCGAGGTTTCTCACCATTTCCGCAGTTCTCTCCGGGATTAAAGACATTAGAGAAGCTATCGATCAAGCCCGGCAATACCAGGGTCAAACCGTGTTGTTCGTGGACGAAGTACACCGATTCAATAAATCACAACAAGATGCGTTTTTACCCTACATTGAAGATGGCACTATTCTATTCGTCGGTGCCACCACCGAAAATCCTTCGTTTGAATTAAACAATGCATTGCTGTCCAGAACCCGTACCTATGTGCTCAAACCGATATCATTCGACGATATCGAACAAGTTATAAAGCGTGCATTATCGGATCGGGAAAACGGCCTGGGCAAGCTGGAGCTCAGGATCAGCGAGGATGCCTGCCAAATATTGATTAGAGCAGCCGATGGCGATGCGAGAAGAGCTTTGACTTTCCTCGAGATAAGTGGCGATTTAGTTGAATCGAAGGAAATTGATGCCACTCTGGTGCGCGAAGTGGTTGCCCAGGGCTTACGTCGATTCGATAAAAAAGGCGACCTGTTTTACGAGCAGATTTCAGCATTGCACAAGTCGGTTAGAGGCTCGGATCCAGACGCTGCACTTTACTGGTTCTGCCGCATGATCGATGGTGGCTGCGACCCAATATACATCGCCAGGCGAGTGGTGCGCATGGCAGTCGAAGATATAGGAATTGCCGATCCACGCGGGCTAGAAATGACATTATACGGTTGGCAAACCTATGAGCGCCTGGGCAGCCCTGAAGGAGAACTGGCTATCGCACAGGGCATTGTATACCTGGCCTGCGCCGCCAAGAGTAATGCGCTTTACCTTGCCTACAATATGGCCATGCAGGATGCGCAGGAATTGGGCAGCCTCGACGTGCCAAAACATCTGCGTAACGCCCCAAATCAATTTATGAAATCGCAGGGTTATGGAGAAAATTACCGTTACGCACACGATGAAGCCGATGCATTTGCCGCTGACGAGAATTATTTTCCAGAAGAGATGGAAGCCAGGCGCTATTACAGGCCTGTCAATCGAGGGCTGGAAATCAAAATTGCCGAAAAACTTGATTATTTGCGTGCCAAAAATAAATCTGCGCGTGAATGAATAAACCCTTTTCACAATCCTGCGTAGAGAATCAGGAAGTTATTCTGAATGCAATTTCCAGCTATTTAAAAAAGGACACCAGGGTTCTGGAAATCGGTAGTGGCACGGGCCAGCATGCAGTTTATTTTAGTTCGAACTTTCCGCGCCTATGCTGGCAAACTTCTGATCTGGCTGAATACCTGCCTGGCATCAATGCCTGGATCGAAGAAGCTAACTTGCCCAATTTAACCCAGGCTGTCGAACTCGATGTCTGTGTGCGCTGGCCCGAGAATAAATATGACGTGATATTTAGCGCTAATACATTTCATATAATGAACCAGGCGCAGGTGCAACAGTGCATGCGACGGTGCGTCAATTGCATGGAACCGGAAGCCTGTCTGATCATATATGGACCATTTAACTATAATGGAAGCTATACTTCGACCAGCAATGAAAATTTTGATCATTGGTTAAAATCTCGCGATCCTGAAAGTGGAATCAAGCACTTTGAATGGGTCAATCAATTGGCTCAGGATATGAATATGCAGCTCGTTGACGATATCGAAATGCCAGCAAATAACAGAATATTAATCTGGAAAAACGAAACTTTAGGCGATCAGTCTTGACTAACGGTTGTTAATGGCACTTTATTAAGATAATTAACCCTGTTCCGTTATCCCGGCCTTCGAGCCGGAATCCAGATATTTGTGTTTCGGTTCAAATAGATTTCACGTTTTCGCGGCGGTCCGACGTATCGGAATGACGGGTATAAGTTGGTGCCATTGTGAACACTGAGTACAATCAACCAATGTGAATATCGATCGCTACTAAGAGTATTTTGATGAAGAAATCTATAAATCTTATTTTATTAAGCTGCTTGCTTTTTTTAAGTCAATCGTTGTGGGCGCAGGAAGATCGGTGGTTTAGCACCGACCAGGTTAAACAGGGTAATCAACTATTCCAACAAAATTGCGCTGGTTGTCATGGGGTCAATGCAGCCTCCGTGACTAACTGGAAAGAAAAAAATGACAACGGAAAATATCCGCCACCACCGCTGAATGGTAGCGCGCATACCTGGCATCATTCTCTCGATCAATTGAAGAAGACAATACGGCAAGGGGGTGTTCCACTCGGGGGCGTTATGCCGCCATTTAGTGCTGTGTTAAAAGATGCCGAGATGAATGCAGTCATCGCTTATTTTCAATCCAAATGGCCCGAGCAGACATATAGTAATTGGGCTGATCGATTCCAGGTAGCCGCTACAACACCCAGCCAATTTGATATGACTCGATTGTTAAAATTACGTATTGGATCCAGCAAGGTTACTGATCCAGTGGAAACAGAAGTTGAGGGTGTCTACCAGACTCAGTTTGGGGATAAATATGCCTATTTGATAGAAAATGGACGATATGTATTCATTGGTGACATGATCGATTTAAAAAATGCACGCAATATAACCGAATTAAGTCGGCGTGAAGTAGCGAAACAGGAATTAAACGCCATACCTGATTCCAGGCTGGCAGTTTTCCCAGCTCAGGGAAATGAAAAAGCGGTACTGAATGTATTAACCGATACTTCCTGTCCCTATTGTCAGAAACTTCACCAGGAAGTTGGTTTCTTACAGGAAGCTGGAATCACTGTGCGTTACTTCCCTTATCCGCGAGGCGGGAGCAGGGGCCCGGGTTATCAGACTATGAAGCAAGTTTGGTGTGCCGATGACAAGGCAGAGGCGATGAGTATCGCCAAGGGGACTAAGTCTGGTGATTTGTCCAGTACCAGTGACTGTGCCGAAGCAAGTTTCGTCGACGATGGATTTAACATGGGTAAGCGTCTGGGAGTGACAGGGACACCAACACTGTTTTTGTCGACTGGAGAGAAAATTACCGGTTACAGGCCTTACAAGGATTTAATTCAGACACTTTTAAAAGATATTTAACAGAGGATATGAAGAATATGAATCGTGTTGGATATTACCTAATTATTCTATGCCTATTTAGTTCGGTTACATTTGCCGCCGAAACTGTTTTTCAACAAGGTGGTATCGCTATTAAAGGCTATGACCCGGTCAGTTATCATACGATGAAACAGGCGGTAAAAGGTGATAGTCAATTCGTTTTTGAATGGAAAGGGGTCGACTGGTTATTTGCCAGTCAGGAAAACAGGGATTTATTTTCCAGAAGCCCGGATAAATATACTCCTGAATATGGTGGTTACTGCGCCTATGCTGCAAGTAAAGGTTCCCTGGCACCGATCGACCCCAAAGCATGGACAGTTCATAACAACAAACTTTATTTAAATAATTCGTTGTCGATAAGAAATATCTGGCGCAATGATATTGATAGCAACATTAACAAAGCAGATATTAACTGGCCAAAATTAAGTTCTCGGTAACGTACAAACCAAATTCTGCTACCGGCAGAATATCGGACTGCTGGCAATTTCCCCTGCATCTACCCCTGCATCTACTATATACCAGGTGAGCGTTGTCAGTTGAAGAGCCGTCAATTACAGGCTCTGAGCAAAAGTGTCCAATTCTGCCATCGTAAAAATTTAATGTGTTAATATCTAGGGGAATTTGGACGACTCAATGAGCGCTACCCCATTAGATATGACCGATAAAAATAAATCTGATTCAACTGAAAGACCAGGCACATTAAAGGAACGTACCTTAGATCAGGAACAAGCTGAATTAACTACAGAGGAGTACGGTGGACCCAAAGGCCCGGAACCAACGCGGTACGGTGACTGGGAAAAAAATGGCCGGTGTATCGATTTCTAACCTCGGTTCTGGAATAAATAATCAACCATTAATTATCGGCAGAAATTTCTATGGATCCAGGCAGTAAACTTCCGCTATCGCCCCACATTCAGATTTACAGATTACCACTAACAGCCCTGTTATCCGTCGTTCATCGGGCGACCGGGGTTGCTCTTGCGCTGGGTGCTGTGTTACTGGTGTGGATTTTGGCCCTGGCAGCTAACAGTGCTGAAGCCTACGGCCAGTTATACCCGCACCTGGCTAGCTGGTATGGCCAGATATTTTTATTAGGTCTGATATTTTCGCTTTATTTGCACTTCTGTAACGGTATCCGTCATCTGTTCTGGGATATAGGTATGGGATTTGATCTGGAGATCGTGCACAGAACAGCGAAGTTCGCGATTTTTGCAGCGATAGTGCTGACAGTCGCAACCTGGGCGATAGCCGCGAATCTGGAGTTGTAAATATGGATAATTTGAGTACACCCCTGTCTCGGGTTAAAGGATTGGGCTCAGCCAAAGATGGGACCACTCATTTTTGGCGTCAACGTCTGACTGCGTTAATTCTGATTCCACTCGTACTCTGGTTTGGTTTTAGTGTGGCTTCAATGCCAGTAGATCATGCGACCCTGGTTGGGTGGATTCAGCAACCTGCAGTTGCGATCGGGCTGATTCTGCTGATTCTATCGACTTTCTACCATGCCCAACTCGGGTTGCAAATAATCATCGAAGATTACGTTTCAACCCACTCTACGCGAACTGCCAGTATAATTATTGTAAATTTTCTGTGTTTGTTATTCGCCATCATTGGTGTTGTCGCAGTGTTAAAGATTTCTTTTGGAGCCTAAATTGAATTCGCAGAAATATAAAATAATTGATCATACCTACGATGTAGTAATCGTCGGTGCTGGTGGTGCTGGATTGCGGGCTGCGCTTGGAATGGCTGCCGCAGGACTTTCCACCGCCTGTATCACCAAGGTATTTCCGACACGAAGTCATACGGTAGCAGCGCAGGGCGGCATGAGTGCCTCGCTCGGTAACATGGGTCCTGATACCTGGCAATGGCATATGTACGATACGATTAAAGGGTCCGACTGGCTCGGAGATCAGGATGCTATCGAGTACATGTGTCGAGAAGCAGTACCCGCAGTGATCGAACTGGAGCATTACGGTGTTCCGTTTTCACGCACCGCCGAAGGCAAAATCTACCAGCGACCTTTTGGCGGCATGACCACTAATTTTGGTGAAGGAACGGCCCAGAGAACCTGCGCCGCTGCGGATCGTACCGGCCATGCCATCTTACACACGCTTTATCAGCAATCGCTTAAACACAAAGCTGAATTTTTCATCGAATATTTTGCCATCGACCTGATCATGGATGAGGGTGTCTGTCGGGGTGTTATAGCCTGGGATCTGGCGACCGGCGAAATGCACCGCTTTCGCGCGCATATCGTGGTGCTGGCTACTGGAGGTTGCGGTCGTGCCTACTTTTCTGCGACCTCAGCCCATACTTGCACGGGTGACGGAAATGCAATGGTAATTCGAGCGGGTCTGCCATTGCAGGATATGGAGTTTGTTCAATTTCATCCAACCGGAATTTATGGTGCCGGTGTGCTGATTACCGAAGGAGTGCGTGGCGAAGGTGGTTATCTAACTAACTCGGAAGGCGAGCGATTCATGGAACGTTATGCGCCCAATGCCAAGGACCTCGCGTCGCGAGATGTGGTCAGTCGAGCCATGACCGTTGAAATAAATGAGGGCAGAGGGGTTGGCCCAGACAAGGATCATATCCACCTGCACCTGGAGCATCTCGGCTCCGAAGTCATCGACGAGCGCCTGCCGGGTATTGCTGAATCGGCTGAGATATTTGCCGGTGTCGATGTGACCAGGGAGCCAATTCCAGTCATTCCTACTGTGCATTACAACATGGGTGGTATCCCGACCAATTACCACGGCGAAGTAGTGACCCTCAAGGATGGTGATCCGGATACTGTGGTTTCTGGCTTGATGGCAATTGGCGAAGCTGCCTGCGTTTCCGTCCACGGTGCCAATCGACTGGGGTCTAACTCATTACTCGATATTGTCGTATTCGGACGCGCTGCGGCTCTTAGAGCGGCCGAAACGATAAAGCCAGGGTCCACACATAAGGCGCTCTCCGATGATAGTATTGACCCCGTGCTTGAGCGTTTTGACCGGTTGCGTAATGCTTCGGGTGGGACTCCGACCGCAAAAATACGCGACGATATGCAGCGAACCATGCAAAAACACGCTGCGGTCTTTCGTAGTGGTGAATTGATGCAGGAAGGTGTTGATAAAATGGATGCGGTATTTTCCAGCTTTAGTGATGTCCGGGTTACAGACCGTGGACTGATATGGAATACCGATCTGGTTGAAACCATGGAGCTTGAAAATTTGCTGTTGCAGGCACAGGCAACTATTCAGGGAGCGCTCAATAGACGGGAAAGCCGGGGAGGGCACGCGCGTGAAGACTATACCGAACGCGACGATGAAAACTGGATGAAACATACGCTTGCCTGGGTTAGCCCACAGGGCAAAGTGAGATTCGATTATCGACCAGTGCATATGTACACGTTGAGCGATGAATGTGAAGTCGTTCCGCCCAAGATACGTGTATATTGAAGTAGATGCTCGGCTCTTTAATTTATAGGCAGGGGAACATTTAATGGCGGAATTTTCATTACCAGCCAATTCGGTGGTCAAGCAGGGTAAGTTATTCAAGGCAGCAGAAAGCGCCAGCAATACCAGGCGCTTCCTTGTCTACCGTTACGACCCCTCCACTGGAAAAAATCCCTATATCGATACCTACGAAGTCGACATGGATAGTTGCGGTCCGATGGTGCTGGACGGGCTTTTGAAGATCAAGGATCAAATCGACTCGACGCTATCTCTGCGGCGCTCTTGTCGAGAGGGAATTTGTGGTTCCTGTTCGATGAATATCGACGGCACTAACACGCTAGCCTGCACCAAATCCATTGCTGAAATAAAAGGAGATGTCAAAGTTTACCCTTTACCACACCAGCCCGTAGTAAAGGATCTGGTTTCAGACCTGACCAACTTTTACGCGCAATACGCATCGATAGAACCCTGGATGAAAACCGATTCGGCAACCCCGCCTGATCGCGAACGCCTACAATCGAAGCAAGATCGCGAAAAACTTGATGGCCTGTACGAATGCATTCTGTGCGCCTGCTGTTCTACGGCCTGCCCGAGTTACTGGTGGAATAGTGATCGATTCCTGGGTCCTGCGGCAATATTAAATGCGTATCGCTGGATAGTCGATAGCCGTGACGAAGCTGCAGGTGAGCGCCTCGATGACCTGGAAGACCCATTCAAGCTTTA
The DNA here is from genome assembly GCA_022566015.1 of Pseudomonadota bacterium. GTDB lineage: Bacteria > Pseudomonadota > Gammaproteobacteria. The sequence continues at coordinate 10,676 of JADFJT010000060.1, forward strand.
CCGCTGCCATAGCATTATGAATTGCGCCAAGGTTTGTCCGAAGGGGTTAAATCCAGCACAGGCGATTGCTGAAACCAAAAAGTTGCTGGTGCAGAGGAAGATGTAATGGGTGAGAATTCTCGATTGCGTTGGTTGTGCCGCAGGGGGATGAAGGAGCTCGATCTGGTCATGACCCGCTACCTGGACAAGCAATATTCGCACGCGAGCGAAATAGAAAAGGAAAGCTTTCGAGATTTGCTGGCACTGGCCGACCCGGATTTGTACTCACTGTTATTGGGAAGACAAGTTGGATCAACCAGCCGTATCGAAAGTCTGGTAAAGACGATACGAAAACTAGCTCGCCAGGCCCAGGTTGTATAGAGGCCAGGTCATTCCAGTGCAGCAATATCAAATAAGCCAGTCTCCAGCGTTAAATATTTTTAACTTATCGCTGTATTTGCTGGTAATCCTTACGATACTGGTATTCGTCGACCAAATGTTAATGGCTGGATTATTAGCGCTGTTAAGCATCCTGTTGATGGTATCGGATTACTTACAGTGGAAACATTCGGATTTGCAGGCCTTAACGGATATTTTGCTATTTCCCGATAGTGGAATCATTGAAATTCAGCATCAGGGCCGTCGCCAGCGTTTTAAATGCTTCTCCCTTTACCTCAATCGCTGGTTTTTAATTGTAATTTTACGGGATAAGCAACAGTCGAAAAATTTTCTGCTATTAGCTGATCGTTTTGGATCGGTTACCGATTATTTAAATTTCAGACACCAGATCCTCAAAATGAGCAGAGTTCAATATGCTACTTGAATTCGATTCGGTTCAGACCGGCTGCTCGATCGATGCGCGCAGCTTTTCGGGACTGATGGATCTTTACGAACAAAATTACCTGCGCTTAAGAATAATTGCGCCTGACCTGACCATAGCAGATCAGATGATATCTTCTGTAGCAGGTCATACAGATCTATTTCTCAGTGTTCGTGAACGCTGCAAATATACCACGATGCTAAATATGACCTACCGTTTCGGTAAGCCGGGTAACCCTGTATTTGAACCTGACTTGCACCTTAAGGTCTATCACGATGCGCGAGTGGTCGAAGTTGAGCAATTTCACAAGCGTAAACAGGGGTGGGTGTTCAATGATTACTCGCTACAGCATAAATGGGTTATGAATCGATTTCTGTTTAAATGGCTTGGATTTTGTGTCTATCAGGGGCATTACTTTCAGCCGATGAAACATTTAAAATATTGACTAATTTACTTTAACTTAATCCTTTAACTTATTGAATTATAAAACTTTATACTAACAGAATCATACATACCTATAAATACATCTTGACCTTCTCATGTACTTGGATTAAATTCCTGACTGAAATAGTCAGGAATTATGGGTATATCGATGAAATTGTCGACGAAAGGTCGTTATGCAGTGACAGCAATGATGGATATTGCGCTACATGAAAAGCAGGGACCAATCACTCTTGCCGATATATCCCAGTGCCAGGGAATTTCTCTGTCGTATCTTGAGCAACTGTTCGCCAAACTCCGAAAACAGGGTCTGGTTAAAGGTGTGAGAGGACCCGGTGGCGGTTACCGGCTGGCAAAATCGGCTGATCAGATATCAGTCGCAGATATCATCCAATCCGTGGATGAAAAACTGGATATGACCAAGTGTGGCGGCAGAGGTAACTGTTCGAGTGGCGAAAAATGCCTGACTCATCAATTATGGTTCGAACTGTCCTGTAAATTGTACAAATTTTTGAGTGGGATCAAACTTGACCAATACGTCAATCGACCCGAAATTAATGAACTGGTAAAGAAACAGGATACCCAGTACGGAAGGTTTTTAAATCGTTCCAATGCTGTAGTCTGACTGGAGAACAATGTGACTGAATTAAAACTGCCTATCTATCTCGACAACAGCGCTACTACGCCCATAGACGCGCGAGTGGCTGATAAAATGGCTCAATATCTAACCCGCGAAGGAGCATACGGCAATCCAGCTTCGCGAAGCCATGAATTCGGCTGGAAGGCAGAGAAAGCGGTTGACGAAGCAAGGCAGCAGGTTGCCGATCTGATCAACGCTGATCCACGCGAGATAGTCTGGACCAGTGGAGCGACCGAATCGGATAATTTGGCAATCAAAGGCGCGGCCCATTTTTATAGTAAAAGAGGTAAGCACATAATCACTGTGAAAACCGAACACAAGGCGGTACTGGACACCTGCCGTCAACTCGAACGCGAAGGGTTTGAAGTCACTTACCTGGACCCTGAAGATAACGGAATGATCGATTTCGATAAGCTTAAGGCTGCTGTCACCAGCGAAACCATATTGATTTCAGTGATGCACGTAAATAATGAAATTGGGGTTATCCAGGACATAACAGCAATTGGTGAGTTCGCCCGGGAAAACAATATTATATTCCATGTAGATGCAGCCCAGTCTGCAGGAAAAGTTGAAATTGACCTGGCATCGATGAAGGTAGACCTGATGTCATTTTCGGCGCATAAAATTTATGGCCCCAAAGGAATGGGAGCCCTTTACGTTAGGCGAAAGCCGCGGGTGCGGCTTGAAGCACAAATGCACGGTGGTGGCCACGAGCGTGGACTGCGATCAGGCACACTGGCCACACACCAGATCGTAGGCATGGGCGAGGCATTTCATATCGCGAAGGAAGAGATGGCAGTCGATAGTGATCGCATCCGTATGCTACGGGATCGTTTGTACCAGGGTTTAAACGACATGGAGGAAGTCTATTTGAACGGTGATCACGATAACCGCATATCGGGCAATCTCAATATCAGCTTTAATTTTGTCGAAGGCGAGTCGCTAATTATGGCTCTGCGTGACCTTGCGGTTTCCTCGGGTTCAGCCTGTACATCAGCGAGCCTTGAACCGTCGTATGTATTACGAGCGTTGGGGCGAAACGACGAACTGGCGCATAGTTCTATTCGATTTACCATTGGTCGCTTCACCACAATTGAAGAGATCGACTATAGCATTGGCCTGGTAAGAAAAGCAGTCGAGAAATTGCGTGGTTTGTCGCCGCTTTGGGATATGTACAAAGCAGGTATAGATATTAGTTCAGTTGAATGGGTAGCGCATTAATCCCCACATTAAGAGGAAGTAATCATGGCATATAGTGAAAAAGTTTTAGATCATTACGAAAATCCACGCAATGTAGGCGTGATCGATGAAGATCAATCGGTAGGCACCGGCATGGTGGGTGCGCCGGCCTGTGGCGATGTAATGAAATTGCAAATTAAGGTGGATAAGAATGGCATCATCGAAGATGCCAAATTCAAAACCTATGGCTGTGGTTCGGCTATCGCTTCGAGTTCACTGATAACCGAATGGGTAAAAGGCAAAAGCCTGGATGAAGCTGCAAAAATTAAAAATACCCACATTGTCGAAGAACTGTCGCTACCTCCGGTTAAAATCCATTGCTCGGTTTTAGCAGAAGATGCCATCTCGGCCGCAATCGATAATTATCGCCAGAAAAATCAGTAGGTAGGGTTCTCCAGGGCCTGCCGTCTGGCAGGCCGGTGATTAGACTGGATCAATCGACCCGACCCAGTCTTCGATATCGTCTAGCGTGTTTGCCTTCCCAGCCGTACGACCAGCCTCGTAAGCTTCGTTGCGCAGTTGTTCTTCGCGTTCCGTATGTCCCAGGTATGCGGTTTGCCAGCCGATAATATAATCTAGCTGTACACCCCGTTCTTCCATACGTGTCGTCGCGTCTCTATAGTTTTGATCCATGATAGATCCTCATTGATGTTGGTTAAATTTTTCAAGTGCAGCACCCGAATCGAGCACCAGACGAATTTTGTCAGCAGCATCTGCGAGACTAATTTTCTGTAAAAAATGCAGCATGATCGCACCGCTGTAGACCAGACTGTCCCGAGTAGCCCCAGGCGCCCCCTGTAGTGCTTTCAGACCACATTTAGCCGCCTCTCTAGCCAGCTCATCCAGGCGTTCATCATCATTGCCTATGTCTATATCAGCTAACTGCGCAGGTAGTGGCACATTCCTGGTTGAGTGTGTAAGCCCAATCGATGAGGGATCTAGCTCTGTCGCACTTTCCTCACCCATTTCTGAATAGTTGAAAAATCGTCCTGGTTGTTTCAGAGACGGGACCACACCACCCTCGACGCCGCGAATTAACACCATATTGTCGTAACCGGCATGGCGCGCGAGATTGGCATAAATTGATGGATAAACTTTATGCACGTAACCACTCATCATATGGGTTTTTCCAATTGCTCTGATTGGCTGAGCCAGCACTTCAACAGTGGTGATCACCTGTCGCTTAACCATGCGTTGCCGAAGTTCGTTAAAACTGTGCAATGTCGGACAATAACTGGCCTGGTCAAGATAAGACCAGCCAGGATTCGTGCTCTCCAGGTTACTTTTAACTTCCGAAGGAGACAAATCACAGGATATTCCAGCGGCATTTAATACGCGCCGATGAGTCACTCCAAATTTGGGCCCGACACTAGCAACGCCGTGAGAAACACAGGGGTAACCGGTGGCAGCAAATATCGGAGGTAAAAAGGGAGATGCTGGAATCCCGCGAATAAAACCACTGTACGGGTCGGACAGGTCTATCAAGTTTGGAATATCCGCAATAATTTCGGGCGTGATATTTTTGATCGCCTGTAATATCCCGCAGTTTTCTTCCTTCGTTTCGCGTTTCATGCGCATTGCAATCAGAAATATCCCGATCTGTACCGGATCGGCTTCGCCGCTAAGGATGAACTCCATCGTCTCAAGAGCCTCTTCGTAATCCAGGTCCTTGCTGTATTCAGGGCCAGTCGCGACCTTCTGTATGGCCCGGTGCAAAGCGGTAGGGTGGGGTTTAACCATTGATTTGGAAGCGCATCACAAAGTATCGCAGGGTAATGAAATTACTCTATTTTAGACATATCTCTCTTGGGAGCAAGGTTGTATCGATCGGGTATTACTTTTATCCATACGGGGTATTTGCACGCTGGTTGGTAATGGTAAAATATGGGGCCACTTTCAACCGAATTCCAGTTATGATTACGGACGCAGATGTAGATTACAACAGCGGTATGGCCGCTTTCGAGGCTAAAGAATTCGCCAATGCGATGCGCTTCCTGAGGCCTTTTGCGGAACAGGGAGTGGGCGAGGCCCAGCACCGGATAGCGATTATGATGCAAAATGGTCTGGGCATGGTCAGAAACGAAATTCAGGCGTATAAATGGATGAAAATGGCTGCAGAGCAGGGTCACGCATTGGCGCAACATGGTCTTGGTTTTATGTATATGGAAGGGGACTGTATTTCAAAAGATAGTCAAAAAGCGGTTCACTGGTTTACCCAGGCCGCCAACCAGGGATTGGCGGGTTCGCAAACCACGCTGGCAATGATGTATGAAAATGGCGAGGGTGTAGAAAAGGATTTGGACATTGCGAAAAAATGGTTTCAGAAAGCAGGATTCTAGATTCTATGCCGTGTTAGACCGGCTATTTTAGAAACTACCTACGATGAAACAGCTGCCTATATTTTTAGATATAAAAGGCAAACCCTGCCTCGTAGTCGGAGCAGGGCCCGTCGCAGCGCGCAAGGCCGAACTGCTGCTCAAGGCAGGTGCTTTGGTTCGAGTAGTAGCAAAAGAATCAGGTGAAGCGATGTCGCTTCTCAGGCAGCAGTCGAAAATTAAGTACCAGGCCAAACCATTCGAAGATTCCGATCTTGAGCAGGTAAATTTAGTTATAGCGGCGACCAGCGATAAACGATTGAACAAGCGCGTATCGGAACTAGCGCAGGCTAGTCGGATACCGGTTAATGTTGTGGACAATCCTAAACTCTGCAGTTTCATCATGCCATCGATAATCGATCGTGATCCAGTGCAGATAGCTATTTCCACTGGGGGAGCGTCGCCCGTACTGGCCCGGCAATTACGGTCGCGCCTGGAAAGCCTGGTCCCAGCTGCTTACGGAGACCTTGCGAGGTTGGTCGAAGGATATCGTGACACGGTTAAGAAAACTTTTCCGAAGGTAGAAGAACGACGGCGCTTCTGGGAATCGATACTGGAGGGTCCAGTCACGGAACATGTGTTTGCAAATCGTGGCAGTGAGGCCAGGTCCTTGCTCGATAAGCTAGTCGAAGCGGCTAATCCTGAACCAGATTACCGAGGCGAAGTCTACCTGGTGGGTGCTGGGCCAGGAGACCCCGACCTGTTGACGTTCAAGGCACTTCGCCTGATGCAAAAGTGCGATGTCGTTGTTTATGATCGCCTGGTATCGGAACCAATTCTGGATCTGGTTCGGCGCGATGCGGAAAAAATTTATGCTGGCAAGGCGCGAGCGAAACACAGTATTTCGCAGGAGAACATCAACCAACTACTGGTCAGGTTAGCGAAGGAGGGGAAAAGGGTTTTACGCCTCAAGGGTGGCGATCCTTTCGTGTTCGGTCGAGGAGGTGAGGAAATAAATGAGTTGATTGATGAAAATATCGACTTTCAGGTTGTGCCCGGAATCACTGCTGCCTCGGGTTGTACCAGCTATGCAGGCATTCCTCTTACCCATCGTGATCACTCACAGGCCTGTATTTTTGTGACGGGTCACAGGAAAGTGGGTGGCGCCGATTTAAACTGGGAAATGCTTAGCCATGCCAATCAAACCGTGGTTTTTTACATGGGTCTCAATAATATTCAACGCATCTGCGACTCCCTCAAGGCGCATGGCCGAAAGCCTGCCACACCGGCAGCCTTAATAGAAAAAGGAACAACCCCGGCGCAGCGAGTATTTATTGGTAATCTCGATACCCTGCCCGGGCTTGTAGAGAGCAATGAAGTCAGGGCACCCACGCTGATTGTGGTTGGTGAAGTGGTCGAACTGCATAAAAAACTGCATTGGTTTAAGCCGGGGAAAGAGATTAAATAGTCGATCCTGAAATATTCATAAGGCATTGATTATATTGAAATAATCGATGTATTGTGGTA
>JADFJT010000156.1 GCA_022566015.1 Pseudomonadota bacterium
TCGATTAATCTCCATCGTGGACTCCTCTTTCTCGTTAACTGAAATGTCAATCTCAGTTTGGCACATCAAGGCCGCTAGAGTGAGGAGGAGTCCATCCCATTGCTTTCCCGATAGCTGCCGTTCAAAATTCCTGGATTAACTTCGGCTTCCGGCCAACAGCGGGCATTCGATTCTAAATAGAAATCATTCGACAATGATGCCTCTCATCCCTGGTGGCAGTGAACTGGTCTTGCAGCAAGTCCTCTGCACGCCTGGCTGAAGCCGTATCGATTATTAGCAGGTTATCGCGTGGCGAAATATAGGAGTATTGCAGTGTTGAACGGGTAAAGGCCCTGGGTAACAAACTGAAGAAGACTTCATCGCGCAGTAATCAGCGTTCCTTGCACGCCTCACGGGCCTCGATCTCGATTGTTTTTATTCCAGTTCCTCGTTGACTACCCCGGGGAGTTATCCCCTGGTTAGCACGGGAATTTGCAGGCGCCGTGGGTAAAACAATAAAGCCGCTAAACACATATTATTATATTGCCTGCTGATCTGTACCATTTTCGAGCTTTGTAATATGCTTTAGCGATGCCACTCAGCGACCAGGAAGTAAACGCTTACCACCAGGATGGGCTCGTTATCCCGTCAGATTATCGTGTTCCACAAACTATTCTTGCTCGCATTGACCGGCTCTACAATAAATTAATTGAAGACAATAAAGCCAATCCCGAATTTTCAGCGGATTTTATCCTCGGACCCCACCTCGATGCGAACGGCAGTTACGGAATCAAGGGAGACCCGGCGTGGCTTGAAATGACCCGTATCCCGGAAATCCTCGATATGGTAGAACAACTGATCGGCCCTGATCTGATACTCTGGGGTGTTACTATTTTTGGCAAGCCGGCCAACATCGGGAGGGCAACCCCGTGGCACCAGGATGGCGACTACTACCCGATAGAACCACTGGAAACACTGACGGTATGGATATCGCTCGATGGATCTTCACCAGAACAGGGTTGCATGCAAATCATACCAGGCTCGCACAGCGATCATAGTGTCTACTCACACCATTTAGAAAACCGCGATGAATACACGTTGCCGCAGGTCATTGATGACGACCAGGTTGACCTGAAACTAGCACGGGATATTGTTCTTGAGCCAGGTCAAATCTCTCTCCACGACGTCTACCTGGTGCATGGTTCGAAAGCCAATCAATCCAATAAGCGACGTATGGGCCTGGTCCTACGAATCATGCCGGCGATGAGTTTTTATAATCACAATAGCGGCAAGATCAAGGAAGATGCCGGATCGCCGCATGGCTATTCGAATCGAGCATTATTTTTATTACGTGGTGAGGATAAGTCGGGGAGAAATGACTTCAGCCGGGGACACAAATAATCAAATCGATAATAGGGTCAATATTGTCGGAGTTGGTGAACTCACCCTATAAACCCTCATTGCCGCCTGACGCGGCAGCTATCAGGGACCGATAATGCACACTGATACTTCTATACTCCAACCAATCAACCCAGATTAGCATCATGCCGACACCCCCGAGTCTTAAACGCGACATCATCCTACCGGAAACAAATCTCCCTGTTGTTGATGAGTTGGTTCAGCAGGCCAGAGAAACAGGATTTATTGTCGGGCCCTGTGCATTTCTGTCCCATTACCGGGTCGATTCGGAATATCGCTATAAACAAAATCAATCTGATAATCGACGCATCATGTTACATGCTCAAATTGGTTATCGCAGCCTGAAACAAAGCATTTATGCTTACCAGGAAATACATAACAGGATCCAGGACCACGGCTACCGACTTGATCGTTATGGTATCTGTCTGGATTGGAGTATGGGGTTTCCTTTTGATCAACGTGAAAAACGCCCTACCGGTACTGGCCTGATTCTCGATCACCCGGATCAGTTTGCACGCTTAACCGAGTCAGCCCCGGTAGCCCCCCATTTTGGCGATTTTATTATGGGCATGCCGGCCGCATTTGAATCCACTCGTCATGCCCTGGGCGCTGGCGCCACTAGCATTGGAAATCTTGGGCAATACTTTACCTTTCGATTACCCGACTATGATGATGACGTACTAATAACTGCAGAGACAATTAAGGCCATCACCTTATGTGCCAATCAACCCCAACCAGTGTTGATCCACTCCAATCTCGATGACGGATTTGCGGCACTATTCTCGGACATGTCATGTGCCCTTGGTGCCGTCATGGTAGAACAGTACATCGTGGAGGATTTGCTCGGTGGTTGCCTCAGCCATTGTTACGGGCACACCTATTCTGACCCATTGAACCGCCTCGCTTTTATGCTGGCGCTGGCAAAAATAAGCAATCACCCGGGTACCATGGTGTACGGTAATACTACCCGTTACACTGAAGAGTTGGCCGGTAACTACGCCAGCCTGGCTACTTACTTAGGGGTGGATATTCAGGCTCAGAGGAGCACGTGGAGTGGTCATGCCATAAACCCAGTGCCGGTCACAGAAGCGCTCAGAATCCCCACTATTGAAGAAGTGGTAGAGGTCCATCTGTTTGCCAATCGGCTGATTGAATCCAGCGCTGCAATGGAGCTACTGCAACAGCATGATTCAGCCAGAGAGGCCGCCGATAACATTATCGAGGGCGCGAATGTTTTCAAAAGTAATCTGCTGAAGGGGTTTGAAAAGGCAGGTATTGATATACATAATCCCTTCGAGATTTTACTTGCCTTGCGCAGAGTAGGGGCACGAGATATAGAACAGCTCTATGGGCCGGGCGATATTGATGAGGCGGGTGTCCGGCATCCAGTGGTGGAATCTACCACTTTACGGGATTTACGCAACCAGGCCCATCGCATCGTCGGGAGTATTGAAACAGTGGTCCGTGAGCGGGTTGCGAATCTGGACATAAGCATCTGCACCGTCACTACAGATGTGCATGAGTATGGAAAAATACTAATGGAGAAAATCCTTGATGAATTGGGATTGTCATTCGTCGACGCCGGGGTCAGTACCGATGCTGACGATTTGCTCGAGATCATCTCGAAATCAAATATCGATGTGATTGCAATAAGCACTTACAATGGCATCGCCCTCAGTTATCTTGAAACACTTACCGAGGGCTTGAAGCAACGTGATTTGGATCATATCCCGATTTACATTGGTGGCAAGCTTAACCAGGTATCTGCCTCCGAAACAGGAAAGGATTTGCCTGTAGATATCAGCGACAAACTCAATGCACTTGGCAGCATTCCCTGCGGTTCAATCCAGGAAATGATCCTCAATATCGACCATCGATTTCTGACTGAAAACAATCATCATTAGCAATAATCAATATGAAATATGACATGGGTATCATTGGTGTTGGGCAGTTCTGCCTTTACCTGGTTGATGGCTTCAAGAAACGAGACCCGAAGATAAACATTTTGCTGTCACCCCGAGGAGAAAAGCAGACCAGGGACCTGGCAAAGCGCTATGGTTTTCGAATTGGTGAGAATAATGCCGCCGTAGCAGCTGCCGTACCAGTCATCCTGTTGGCTACCAGACCGGCACAGGTAGAAGAGGCACTAAATGGCATAGACTTCAACCAGGATCAGCTTGTTATTTCTGTTGCTACCGGGATCACCCACGAACATTTAAGCACACTGGTAGCACCAGCTCATTCCGTTTTATGCATGCCAACTAATAGCGCTATGATAGGGGTAAGCCCGGTTCCGATGTACCCGGCGAATGATCAGGCACGGCGCTTGCTGAAAAGTCTTGGTCCGGTCTTTACATTTACAGATGAAAAGCAATACGAGGCTTGCGCTGTACTGGGAGCATACTATGGCTGGATGCTTGCACTTCAGGCAGAGTCAATGGACTGGTTATCACGTCACAATGTTGATCCAGACCAGGCCCGAAATATTATCGACAGTGTGCTTCGTGCTACATCGGAGATCGATCAATATCGGAAACAACTCACCACCCGGCAGCTTAGTGACGAATTGCGCTTACCAGGAGGTATAACCGAGTTCGGTTTAAAAATGTTTGAGGAGTCTGGCTCCATCAAAGACTGGTCCAAAGTCATGGATGCTGTTCTGGCTCGGCTTTCGAAATCCTACTAAATACACCTGGTAGCGATTATAGATACTTCGACCCTATTGATTCAGCGTTGTCGTATACGGCTAAGCGCCAAAGTATAGGAGGAATTAACGCCTGTTTTCAATGATTCTGGGGTTAATTGTACAACCGCCATCAAACTGGATTTGGACCCGCTTTCATTGTAAATTCTAGAGACAATTCCATAACCACGAGCGAAAACTCACCCTTTCGATCACTCGTTCTGTCCATTTCCGGCCACCAGGCAAGTCGATCCTCTGTGCTTTCGTCTGGAAGCAACCAGGGGTGAATAGTTGTTGGTTAGCCCAGGCCTTTAGAAAGGTATATCCAGCTGTTGATCTGCAAATAAACAAGATGGTAACTGACGAAGGTCGCTTATTTTGTGGTGGCGATATTACCGCAGATTTAAATTTATTGCTTATTTTTATGACTTTCAAGTCGACATAAAAGGAAGCTATATAGAATTTCGTTGGTTCCAAGGTCTCCTTCGGGCACATAGTACGCATTCGGATAATTGGCTTGTAGGTCTCTGATCGGCCATGAGCGGACATTCAATAGCTTTTGATTTGATTCCGAAATCGGCACACAGCAGGCGTCCGGAAATTTGCGATGAGCGGCAAAAAAAGATCCCAAGCGGACCCTTGAATACCGCTTGAAACAAAATAAATGCGCGCTTTAAACTGTCATATACTGCT
>JADFJT010000061.1 GCA_022566015.1 Pseudomonadota bacterium
GAAGCAGCAAATCCCTTTTCACTTAATAAAGATCAAGACAAACTGAAAATCCAATAAAGCAATATACGCCAAGTGCCAGTGACAGCGGTAAAGCGTAACGCGGATAGTTTTTCATATGCGCTCGTAGTGCCATGAGAGCCTCGCTATCCCGGCCATCTAACAAATAAACCAATACCTGAATGTGGGCTTGTTCTCGAGGTGTTGCCCTGGTAAGTAAATCAACAGCCCTATTAATGGCCAATTTTGCCTCGGGTATTCGTGCCAACATCTGCAAGGCTCGGGCTCTCGACGCATGTGCCAGCGCAAAGTCCGGATCTTCAGTAATAGCTGAGTCTATAGCCTCAAGTGCTCCCAAATTCGCACTTAGCAGCAAATCCATGCCTTTGATATATTCACTTACTGCCGTATCACTATCAGTACTCAAAGTTTGTCCAAACCGATCTTCAAGCATGCATATTTCCTTTCGATACGAAATTATGAACTTTATCCTACTACTTATCCTGACGGGTTGGTATCAGTCAGGTAGGTTAGTGCCACCGAGGTCCAGGATGTGCTGAAAGACACTGCTGATATTCGAAACTTGGGGGTCCGCTTTGGGCACTAAGCCGTCCTTGAGCGATGATTTCTGAACGTCCGCTTCCTGCCGTTAATTCAGGGCTTTTGTCAGTTTTGTCAGTTCCACCTTTTAGGGATTTGGATTTTTATTCACTTATATAATCTAGATATAGCGATTTTCTGCCCTACCCTATAAAATCTGCTTTCTTGGTGTTTTTTGTTGAATATTCCGTATAAATTTCCGTACAAACAATGCAACTTATACTTAAGTCATTGATATATATATTATTAATTAGTGAAACTACTGGATAATGTCTGCCCACCGATGGCAAAAATGTAAATGTATTTTTTATCGTACTTATAAATAACACGGTCTTTCTGGCTAATGCGTCGCGACCACAAACCAGAGAGGTTATGTTTTAATGGTTCAGGCTTTCCAGCGCCAGTAGATGGATCGTCACGAAGCATTTCTTTCAATAAACGGCAAAGTGCCATGTGTAGCTTTTTATCTTTTAGTCTGAGTTTTTCATAGGCAGCCCAGGTATTGCCTTCAAATACCAGAGATCTCATCAAGCTCTCCAGCAGTAGGTTCATATCCTTTTTTGTTCGCGTTTGTAGCGGCTGAAGCTGCGATTTGTTTCATTAAGTCGTTGTTTTGCAATACATATAATGTTTCTTGCTCACGCTCCCAGTCATCCGCGCTTAAAACCACAAAATCATCACCACTTCTGCGTGTTACCTTAAGCGGCGTATGTTCCGTAACCACTTGTTCTACAAATCTTTTTAGATTATCCCTAAATTTATTTACACTAATACTATCCATTTCGCTTACCTTTCATATGTACTGTAATACCGTACATAATAGTAGGATAGTTCTAACGAATCAAATTAGTTCGCCTGCAACAGGTCGCTTAAAAGACGAAGCGTTGGAATGGGAACAGTATGTCGATCTCGAGATAGGTGTTCATGTACGCCGGTGTTGCTACCATATTCTTTTGGAGCATCCAGAAATTGTGACCCCGTTTTTCACGCTAAATGGGCCCTGGTATGGGAAGCTATATATCAGGATTGTATTTCCTGAATTAAAAAAGGCGATGCGAAAATTCATGAATATTAATGCGGAATCGGCGCAGCGCTCGAAGCAAAAACTCGGAGTTGCAATCGATAGGCTGCACCGTCATTTGCAGGATAAAGCCTTTCTGGTTGGCGATCGGTTTACCCGCGCCGATTTATCGGCGGCATCGTTGTTAGCACCGCTTTGCAGGCCGGAGAAATACGGTTTGAAATGGCCAGACCAGCTTCCGCAGCAGTACCAAAACCTGGTAGATAGCTTCCAACCGAAAATTAACTGGGTGGATGAAATCTATGCCAGGTTCAGATAGCTCGGGTTTATCGATACTTCACCCCGAACCTGGCTGAGGCGTATAATCGCCTGATAACCTTATTAGTGGTCTTATGGCAGGCAAGTTGCCCATGAAAAAAATTAAAAACGAAAAAGAAATGGTTAAGAAGGCGATTACCGAGGGTGTGAAATATGGTGAGAAAAGGGGCGTTGTCGAATTCGAACCGACTGATTCGGCCAGTGAAAAGATTTTATATATTTACCGGCTGCTGGTTCACGATAAAGTGATTCAACCCCTCCCGGAAGATCAGGTATCACAAAAATCGATGATGCATAAACTGGCGATATGGGCATCGAAGCTAGACTGATCCATCGCATAGTCAGATGCCCTGATCCTACGAAATTGTAAAGAAATTCCCTGTTATTACTAACGAAGTCAATACTAGATGCTGCCCGAAAATTCGAACAATATAAAAATTCTGGCTTTTGATATTTTCGGTACGGTGGTCGATTGGCATGGGTCTATCGTCAAGGAAATCGACAGCTTGAATCTTGAAGTTAGTAGTGACGAATTTGCCCTGGCCTGGCGGGGCGGTTACCAGCCAGCGATGCAACGGGTGAGGTCCGGTGAATTGGGGTGGACGCTGATTGATGATTTGCATCGCATGATACTGGATGAAATTCTACAGAAATTTGGAATCGAGACCTTAAGCGAAGCGCAGAAGCGACATCTCAATAAGGCGTGGCATAGATTAGAGCCCTGGCCGGACGCGGTGGAGGGGCTGGGAAGGCTCAAGTCGGCCTATACTATTTGTACGCTATCGAATGGGAATATAGGGCTGCTGACAGACATGGCTAAAAATGCCGGATTACCCTGGGATTGCATCCTTTCGGCGGAGGTGTTTCGAAAATACAAGCCTGATCCCGACACTTATCTTGGCGTTGCCAAAGTATTTGATCTGGCACCTGAAGATGTCATGCTGGTAGCCGCGCATCACAGTGATCTGGCCGCAGCGCGTGAATGCGGCCTAAAGACCGCTTATATCGAACGCCCAACGGAGTATGGCGCCGATCAGATAAAGGACGTCTCCCCGAATAGCGCGAATACACTTCACGCAAGAGATATTGTTGTCCTCGCATCTATGCTCGACTGTTAAGGTTCTGAGATGGGAAACAAACATTCTGAATTGCCTGAATTTACCGATATCCTGGTCATAGGTGGCGGCATTAATGGTGTCGGAATCGCCAGGGATGCTGCTGGGCGCGGCCTGGACGTAGTACTTTGCGAGAAAGATGATCTGGCGCAACATACTTCCTCGGCTAGCACCAAGCTGATTCACGGCGGCCTGCGCTACCTCGAATATTACGATTTCCTGTTGGTGCGGCATTCGTTGCAAGAGCGTGAAATATTGTTAAAAAGCGCTCCGCACATCATCTGGCCGCTGCGTTTTATATTGCCTCACCATAAGGCGCTGAGGCCACGCTGGTTGATCAGGCTGGGCCTGTTTCTATACGATCACATCGGCGGACGAAAAATACTGCCCAAATCCTGTGGTATCGATCTGCGCAAGCATGTCAGTGGATCGGCGTTAAAATCCAAATTTACCCATGGCTTCGAGTATTCCGATTGTTGGGTGCAGGACGCACGACTGGTGGTTTTAAATGCACGCGAGGCACAACAACGCGGCGCACGAATACTGACCAGAACGAAGTGTACCGCGCTGGAACGTAAGCAAGACCATTGGGTCGCCAGACTGATGGACTGTAGAACTGGCAATGTCAGCAGTATAAATGCGCGAACAGTGGTCAACGCGTCGGGACCCTGGGTGAATCAAACTCTTGAGCTCGACGTATCCACGATGACCGATAAAGCGGTGCGCCTGGTCAAAGGTAGTCATATAGTGGTGCCCAAACTATTCGACCACGACTATCCCTACATTTTCCAGCATGCGGATGGGCGCGTGATGTTTGCGATTCCTTATGAGCGGGATTTTACCTTGCTCGGTACCACCGATATTGAAATTGAAGGTGATCCCGATAAAGTATCGATAGACGACGCCGAAATATCCTATATTTGCGATGCCATTAATGAGTACCTGGAGCAAGCAGTCAAGCCAGGAGATATCGTCTGGAGCTATTCGGGGGTCAGGCCACTGTTTGACGATGCTTCGAAAAACGCAAGCAAGGTAACGCGGGATTACGTGCTTCAACTGGACCAAAATGGACCACCGATATTGTCCATCTTTGGGGGCAAAATAACCACCTACCGGAAGCTGTCAGAACAGGTTGTCGATATGTTGAAACGACCGATGGCTTTCGATCAACCGGCCTGGACGGCGGGTACCTGCTTGCCCGGCGGTGATATGAAAAATTACGATTTTGCGAATTTTAAGGCGGCCTGCAGCAAACTTTACCCCTGGCTCGACGAGTCTTTACTAAGCGACTATGTACGTAACTACGGCACCGAGATCGAAGTATTGCTGAAAGGGTGCTCTAGCACGAAACAGCTGGGAGAAGATTTCGGGGCTGACTTATTCGAATGCGAAGTCACCTATCTTATGACTTACGAATGGGCTGAAAAGGCCGAAGATATTCTCTGGCGTCGATCCAAGAGAGGATTACATATGCCAAAGGAAGGGGAGACCCGGCTGCAGGCATGGATGGATCGTCATGGTGCTGGGAGGGTCGATTGAAATGAAAAAGCCTGGCCTGATCCTTGCTCTATTGACCGGTCTACTCCTGTCTGGCTGTTATGACCTGACCGAGGAACTCTGGATCAACTCCGATGGCTCGGGTCGAATGAAGTTCACTATTGGGCTGGCCGAAAACCTTGTCGCGATGATCGAAAGTAGTGGAAAGTCGGCCGATTTTTGCGAAAACGCGATAAGAGATAAGAGCAAACTCGAAAATAATGACCTGGTGTCTTCGGTCTCTATTTCGAAATATAATGAAGCAGGGATGTTGTTTTGTACGATAGATATTAGTGTGACGGATTTTCGTCATTTCAAGGAAGTCCGAAATATTGCCATCGAAGGAGACTATGACAAATATGAGTTTCCTTTCGCGATCGACGACCTGGGCGAAGGTCGAATCAGGATATCGCAGGATTTTACCAATCTGGGGCGCGACGACCCGAAACAGTCCGAAATGGATAAAATGGGCCAGGAAATGGCTATGGCCCTGATGAGTCCGATGCTTGCTGGAAAATATATTACAGTCATCGTACATGCGCCGAAAATTGAGAGTAGCAATGGTGCAATATCGGCCGATAACAAAACGACCACCTGGAAAAAGCCGCTGATAGATCTCTTTCGCAATCCGGATCAAACTCATAAATTCGAAATGGTGCTGCTAAGAGAGGTTGGATTGCTGGACCGGATTAAATCCTGGTGGGAATCTGTTTAAGCAAGTTTCACGATAGCCTGATCCGATAAAATAATCCTTCACAGCGATGGCGAGGTAAGCTGAGTATAGCCAGTTTAAACTGTCACCGAATAGTACTAGCATCCAGCATTTGTTTAATTAGTGGACGCAGTTGTTTGAAGTTTGCTCGTTAGGCTTTACTGATAATTATTAGCTATTTCCAAAATACCTATAAAGATACAAATAAAATCGGAGGAAGGCATGAATAATCACAAACGTCGACACTTTCTGAAACTATCGGCAGCGGGTCTTGCCATGGCATTGGCCAACTTGAAAACACACTGAAACGACGCTCATAGAAAGCAATTTAGTGGTTTGGTTCCGACCCCTTAATAAGTAGTCACCTAATCCGACTGCCAAATACGGTAAAGCTCCGAGTCGGCCAAAATGTCACGTAATGCGTCGGCCAGGATACTGGCCCAGCGTTCGGCACCTGCTTCGGTATTGACCAGATCCTGGCGAATTTCGATTGAAACGTGGGGTAACCCGGCGGACTCGGCATGATGATCGATAGTATAGTCAGCTAGATCTATACCGGAGTAGGGTTCGTTATCGCCAATGTTGAAGCCATCGGGATGGGCGCGCAATTTCTCCATTAATGGTAGCGAAATACGGGGATCTTTATCCCACAACACGCCAACCTGCCACGGGCGGAAATAGCCCGCCATTTCGGGTGTAAAACTATGAATCGAAATAAAGGCGGGTACGATCTCCTTCGCTTTGAAGCGTTGTAGCATCATATCGATAGCGGTGCGATAAGGCGTAAAAAAACTATTTACCCGCTGGCTACGATGCTCCGCAGATATATTTTGATTGCCTTGAATCACCGTATTATCACTCACTTCGGGTATCACACTGGCATCGTCGAGATTGCGATTTAGATCAACCACCAGACGCGAATAACCCGCCAGCACGGCAGGGGCATCAAGATGTTGTGAAAGGTGTTGAATTAATATTTTTGCCCCAATGTCATAAGCGATATGCTGTTCGAGCGCCGCGTCATCGAGCCCAAGCTTACCCAGTATTCTCGGTATCGCGTTACTGGCATGATCGCAGACCAGCAATACCCTGGCCTTGCCCTGCTCGTTAATAAACGTATAAGGCGGTGGATCCTCTGGCCCAATCATTGGATATAGATCGTTCACCCGGCTTGCCACCGGATCGATTCGTTATTTTGTATCTCTACATATTCCTCGTCGATTGTTACCGGTGCGTGATTGATCCAGCCTGGGTAGGCGGGGCCATTATTGCCAAGCGCATGCCGCGAATCGATTTGAACATGGCTGGATAACTGCTTGCTTAGAATTACTGGTTCGTAGCAGCAATCGACCGATGCGAGTAGTTCATTCCAGTAAAGTAATGGTTGTTGTGCAATCAAATCGCTTAATTCCGAAATAAGAGCCTTTTGTGGCATCGTTTCATATTGGCGATCGATCCAGTGTGGTCTATCGATAGCCTCGCAAAAATGCTGCCAGAAATGAGTTTCTATCGCGCCGAGACTGATGAATTCCTGATCCTGACATTGATAAATGTTGTAACAGGCAGCGCCGCCGTTGATCACGTATTCGGCGCGATCAGCGTTATCCTGTAACAATGGAACATACTGCCACGACAGGGCTGTTTCAAACAAACTGATATCCAGGAAAGCCCCTTTGTTGCTACGTTCGCGTGCGTGCAATGCGGCCAGTATGGTTATGCTGGCCTGCATCGCGCCGGCGTGATCCGCAATCGGCGGGAAACTCATGATCGGCATTTCCGCGGTGCCACTGCCACTAAGCTGACTGGTCGCAGCACAATAGTTCAAGTCGTGGCCGGCGCGTAATCGATACGGGCCGGTCTGCCCGTAGCCGGATAGTGCGCAGTGAATCAATCCTGGATTGATATCTTCGAGTATATCGCGTCCGAATCCAAGTCGTTGCAATACACCGGGACGGTAGGATTCGAGTAACACATCCGCGTCGGTGAGTAATTCCATCAAAATTTGCCTGCCTGAGTCCGCCTTTAAATCGAGCAGTGCTACGCGCTTACCTCGGTTCAGGTGGCGGTAAACCGGCGAGACAGCCTGGTCACCCACATGCATAAATTTTCGCATCGGATCGCCCTGGGGTGGTTCGATCTTGATCACGTCCGCACCAAGATCCGCGAGCTGGCGGGTAGCATAGGGGCCAGGCACATACTGGGATAAGTCGATAACTCTTATATCACCCAAAAATTGATGTGGTGGCGGGTCGTGGTCGAGGCTCAATGTTGTGGCTCAATCGTATTGGCGAATATCGTCGATTACTTTACCGTCGTTGGGCAGGCTGTTGGGTGTAAGTAATTCGACTTCTCCCCGAAGCTTGCATATCTGGCGAATGCTATCAGCGATGCCATCGGCAAGCGATTCGTCGTCACTGGTCGTTTCGCATTTCAACACAATCTGGTCGGCTTCGTCGATCCACTCGATGATGAGCCGAGCCCTGCGAATTTCAGGATGTCGTTTTACCACGTTGTTGATTTGCTCCGGGTGAATAAACATGCCGCGTACTTTCGCGGTTTGGTCGGCGCGCCCCATCCATCCCTGAATACGCTTATTCGTGCGCCCACAGGGGCTAGCACCCGCCATGATTGCAGACAGATCACCGGTGGCGAATCGGATCAATGGATACTCGGGATTCAAACTGGTGACTACGACTTCGCCAACTTCGCCATCCGCGACCGGATCACCGGTACCGGGGCGCACAATTTCGAGATAAACGCCTTCATCGATAATCAGGCCTTCCTGCGCACTGGACTCATAGGCTATAACCCCGAGATCGGCCGTGGCATAACACTGTTGGACACGAATCCCGCGTTCGACAAATCCTGTTCGCAGCGTTGGGGGCAGGGCTTCTCCGCTGACCAGAGCCTTGCTCAGCGAGCTGATGTCCGTGCCCAGTTCGTCCGCCTTTTCGAGAATAATCTTTAAAAATGAGGGCGTGCCGACATAGCCATGTGGGGATAGATCGGCGATGGTCTGTACCTGCAATTCGGCTTGCCCGGTACCTGCGGGAACCACGCTACATCCAAGCGCAAGTGCACCACTGTCGAGCATCGACCCGGCAGGGGTAAAGTGGTAGGAAAAGCAATTGTGTATGCGCTCGCCCGGCCGAAAACCGGCGGCGTAGAGGCTGCGTGCGAAGCGCCAGTAATCGCGGCGATTGCAACCCGGTTCGTAAATAGGCCCGGGTGACGCAAATATATGGGTTAGTTCCGGTGCCGCAATGGCGGCGTAATCGCCAAAAGGACGGTTAATTTTCTGCGCTTCGATGAGTTCGGATTTGCGTGTTATCGGTAAATTGGCGATTGCATCTTTATCCACGATTGTTTCTGGATCGATATCGGCAAGCAGTGTTTTATAGACCGGCGCTTTATTTTTAGCATGGGCTACCTGCGCGCTGACAGCCTTTATCAATGCCCGTTCGCGTTCCGCAGGATCTCTGGATTCTAGAGAATCGTAGTGTTCGGTCATTTTTTACCTTCCCGTTAATCCGACCCCACCATCCGTCATTCCGAAACGTCGGACCGGCGCGAAAGCGGAAATCCATAACTCGAAAACCTGTATAAGATTCCGGATAAGCACTCGGTACTTTCCGGAATGACGACATAGTGTCGTTAAGCCAGCCACCGTTTACGTCGACGATAGTGCTTAACTTTACGAAAATTGACCCGTTTTCCTTCGCTGATACCGAGATAAAACTCTTTAACGTCCTTATTATTGCGTAACTCTTCCGCAGTGCCATCGAGTACTACGCGGCCATTTTCCAGGATGTAGCCGTAATGTGCGTAACGCAGCGCAAAATTGGTGTTTTGTTCGGCGAGCAGGAAAGTAACGCCTTCTTCAGTGTTCAGGCGTTTTACGATTTCAAATATTTCTTCGACCAGTTGTGGCGCCAGCCCCATCGATGGTTCGTCGAGCAGAATCATTTTTGGCCGCGACATCAGCGCACGACCTATGGCTATCATTTGTTGTTCACCGCCGGAAGCGTAGCCAGCCTGAATCTTGCTGCGCTGTTTCAGTATGGGGAAATAACTGTATACCAGTTCCAGATCCCGTTGAATTGCGGCACCGCCGTCTTTACGCGTATAAGCCCCGGTGAGCAAGTTTTCGTCAACGGTTAAGTGCTCAAAACAATGGCGGCCTTCCATCACCTGGATGATGCCTTTCCGAACCAGATCGGACGAGGTGAGCGTATCGATACGCTCACCCCGAAACTCTATCGTACCCTTGGATATATCGCCGCGCTCGGCGCGAAGCAAATTGGAAATCGCTTTCAGCGTGGTGGATTTTCCCGCGCCGTTGGCACCGAGCAGGGCAACGATGCCCTGCTCGGGCACTTCGAGTGAAACGCCTTTCAAAACCAATATGACGTGATCATAAATCACTTCTATATTGTTAATCGACAACATCACTTTGGTATCGATCGCTTTTGCAGTTGCCACCACTACTCGTTCATTCCTGTTTTTGAAATTACCAGGGTATGGGCCGGTTAATTGCAGTCACGTGCAGTGATATTATTCTCGGCCGCATATTGGGCTGAATCTTCCGCAATTAATGGTCCAGTGATGTCGCGCAGTGGCTCGTAAAATTTACTCACCATGCTCCATTTCTTCGCTTTCGCATCCCATTGCTGTAGAGCGACTTTGCCGGGACCCTCATGATTTTCACAGGTGATCTTGACCGCAATGGTAAAGTTAGGCAGCCCCAGTTCTGTCAAACGAGATTGATCGACATCGAGCGCTTCGAAGCCGTCGCGCACCTGTTTACCGGTGACCTCATTGGTACCGTGTATTTCCATCGCCTTGCGAATAGCTTCAGAGGTCCACATCGCTGCAACCAGTCCTCGATTGTAGAGTACTTCGCCAATACGATCGCGATCACCTAGTCCGTTGCCCGCATCGTAAACATACTTTTTGATGTCGTCGTGCGCTGGGAAGTCGTCACCTGATTGATGAAATGCACCGGAGAGATAGCCGTCTGCGCCGAGACCTGCTGGCAATACGTCATTTTCAGAACCAGACCACCAGACACCGATAAATCGGTTCATTGGGTAACGAATCGACGATGCTTCTTTGATCGCGACCTGATTCATCACTCCCCAACCCCACATCAATATCCAATCCGGCTTTTCATTACGAATTCGCAACCAGGTTGCTTTTTGCTCCTGACCGGGATGGTCCACCGGTAATTTCATAAACGTAAACCCGAATTTCTCTGACATTTTTTCGAGGGTACGAATTGGTTCTTTACCGTAAGCCGAATTGTGATAGACGAGGGCTATCTTTTTACCCTTTAGATTATCCATTCCACCTTCCTTCTCGGCTATATACTGTATGAATACAGTGGCCTGGCTCCAGTAGGTCGCTGGGAAGTTAAACACCCAGGGGAATATCTTGCCGTTAGCAGCCGAGGTGCGGCCATAGCCCATCGAAAAAATGGGTATTTCATCGACACTGGCTTTGGGAATCAACTGATAGGTGATTCCGGTTGATAGTGGCTGGATTACGATGGCACCCGATTCGCCTTGATTTTTTACACTTTCATAACACTCGACACCACGTTTGGTGTTATAGGCTGTTTCACAGGGGACCAGGTTGAGCTTGGCGCCGTTGATACCCCCATCGCGCGCGTTGATCATGTTCAAATAATCGCCATAGCCATTGGCAAACGGAATTCCGTTCGGCCCGTAGGGGCCAGTCCGATAATCAAACGATGGCATTGTCAGCTCGTAAGCATTGGCAATTCCAGATAACAGCGGTACTGCCAGTAATGCGGCTACTATAGTTTTGGTTAAGCTTCTAATATTCATTATTTCCTCCGGTTATATACATGGACGTATTGTATGCCGATTATGCAGGAGCATTCATCGGCGATGTACAAGGATGTATTGTATGCCGATTTTGCAGGAGCATAAAACGGCGATATACATGGACGTATTGTATGCCGATTATGCAGGAGCATTTATCGGCGATATACAGGATGTATTGTATACCGATTTTGCAGAATTACTAAACCGGCTTCAAGCAACTTTTAGTAAACGCGTCAGCCATAATTCCCACTAATTCGCTGCCCTTATAAAGGATTAACAAGTTAGTAAGGAAACGGCCATAGACGCAATTTTTCCTTGGCGATTCGCCACAGGCGTGCGAGCCCATGTGGTTCGATAATCAGAAAAGCGATAATCAAGACGCCGATAGTCATTATTTCAATGTGAGCGGCCAGCGCGATGTTGGTGCCAAACCCATCGACCAAAATATTTTTTAACAATATTGGCAACAATACCAGAAAAGCGGCACCTAAAAACGAGCCGAGAACCGAGCCTAGTCCGCCGATGATAATCATAAACAATACCAGAAAAGACTGGTTAATATCGAACGCCTCTGTCGGTTCGGCCGACCCGAGCCACACGGCAAAATATAAGGCACCGGCCATGCCGATGAAAAAAGAGGAAACTGCAAATGCAGATAATTTGGCTCTTAACGGGCGTACCCCAATCAATTCGGCCGCTATATCCATATCGCGAATCGCCATCCAGTTTCGCCCCAGTCGACCACGGGCCAGATTTTTAGCGGCCAATGCAGAGATGGCGACAATGCTCGCGCACAATAAATATTTGGCCGCCGGCGGTGCTGATGGACCGGTAATGAGTACGCCAAATATTGTCATTGGAGGGGAGGTAATCATGCCGGTCGCATTATAGTTGACAAACCAGCCGACCTTGTTGAATAGCCAGACCAGAAAAAATTGAGAAGCCAGTGTCGCAACCGCGAGATAAAAACCCTTAATGCGTAATGAAGGTAAACCGAAAAAGGTACCGACGGCCGCCGTGATTAAACCGGAAATCAGCACCAGAGTTATAAATCCTAGCTCTGGAAAAGCAACCATTAGTTTATAAACTGAAAACGCGCCAACCGCCATGAACCCACCAGTCCCGAGCGAAACCTGCCCACAATAACCGGTCAGAATATTCAGGCCGAGCGCGGCCAATGAATAAATAAGAAAAGGTAAAAGTATCGCGTTAATCCAGTACTCGTTAGCCACCATGGGTACGACGACAAATGTTCCAAAAAGTACCGCGTATATAACGTAGCGGTCTTGCGCTATCGGGAACAATGCCTGATCAGCACTGTAGGTGGTTTTGTATTGCCCTGTTTCGCGGTAAAACATCAAACTCTCTCTATGATGCGTTCGCCAAACAATCCCTGCGGGCGAAACAGTAAAAATGCCAGCGCAAGCATATACGCAAACCAGTTTTCGATCGCGCCGCCAACCATAGGCCCGACGTATACTTCGGCTACTTTTTCACCGACGCCGATGATCAGGCCACCGATGATAGCGCCGGGCACCGAGGTAAACCCGCCGAGAATCAAGACCGGTAAAGCCTTTAAAGCGATCAATGAAAGTGAAAACTGTACGCCGGATTTCGAACCCCACATGATGCCTGCGACCAGCGCTACTACGCCCGATACCGACCACACGATGATCCAGATTGTACGCAGCGAAATGCCCACCGAAAGCGCAGCCTGATGATCGTCCGCTACCGCGCGTAAAGCCCGCCCAGTGCGGGTCTTTTGAAAGAATAAAGCCAGTACAGCGACCATTACTGCGGCCGTCACCGCGGCGAATATTTCAAGCTTGTCGATGTAAATATCAAATGTATCCAGCATGTAGTCAGACGCCCCATGCGGGATACCTATATCGAGTAGCTTTACGTCTGAACCCCACAATATGTCACCAAGCCCTTCGAGCACATAGGCGAGGCCGATGGTGGCCATGAACAGGATTATGGGATCCTGATTCACCAGATGGCGCAGCATCAGCCTTTCGATAAGCCAGGCTAGTGCTATCATGACCAGAATAGTGCCGGCAATGGCTAGCCATACCGGCATACCAAATTCGTCCATAAACCCAACCAGCGTTAACGCGGCAAATAACGCCATCACACCCTGGGCGAAATTAAAAACTCCGGACGCCTTGAAAATCAGTACGAATCCCAACGCGACCAGTGAATACATGACACCGGCCATTAAACCGTTGAGTACAACTTCGATAAAAAAGTTCACAGCAATACTCTCTTATTCATGCGACACCCCTAAATAGGCGTCGATCACTTCTTTATTGGCACGAATTTCGTGGGGCTCGCCATCGGCTATATGGCGACCATAGTCGAGCACTACGACGCGGTCTGATATATCCATAACCACGCTCATGTCGTGCTCGATCAATATGATTGTGGTGCCATACTCCATGTTTACATCGATTATAAAGCGCGACATATCTTCTTTTTCTTCGCTGTTCATGCCTGCCATTGGCTCATCGAGTAATAGCAGGTCGGGTTCTGCGGCCAGCGCTCGCCCCAGCTCGACCCGTTTTTGCAAGCCATAAGGCAGCTTCCCTACCGCTTTCTGGCGAATTGCCTGGATATCCAGAAAATCGATTATTTTTTCGACAGCTTCGCGGTTTTTGAGTTCTTCGGCTCTTGCCGGGCCAATATACAGGGCCTGCCAGAATAAATTAGTCTTCATTTTCAAATTTCGCCCGGTCATGATGTTATCGAGCGTGCTCATGCCCTTAAACAGGGCAATGTTTTGAAAAGTGCGTGCAATTCCCTGGCTTGCTGCCTGGTAAGGCCGCATCTGCTTTCGCGTCTGTCCTTTATAAGTAATTGTTCCTTGCTGCGGATGGTAAAAACCGTTAATCACATTCAGCATCGAGCTTTTACCCGCGCCATTGGGGCCGATAATCGCGAGAATTTCGCCCTTGCGGGTATCGAAGCTCACACTATCGAGTGCCTTAATTCCACCGAAGGCCAGGCTCACGTCTTCGACTTTGAGCAATATCTCACTACTGGCACCGTTAATAGTCATGGCTGCAGCGATTAACCTGTTTTTTGTGTAGTTTGAAAAATCTTTACGTCACGAATTTTTAGATTGCCCGAAATTATTCCCTTGCGCCCGTCTTCAAAAACGACATCGGTTTCCACCTGTATCCGACTGATTTCAGGATTATAAAGCGCTTCGATCAATTCGGCGTAACGCTCATGGATAATTCGGCGACGAACCTTGCGGGTGCGGGTTAATTCTCCATCGTCAGCGTCAAGTTCTTTGTGCAATATAACAAATCGCGTAATTTGTGAATTGGCCAGTGATTCGTCGCGCGACAAATCAATATTCACCTGTTCGATGCTTTCCTGCACCATTGAATATACTTCGGGGCGCGAGGCCAGATCCTGATAGCTCGCATAGGCGATGTTACGTCGCTCGGCCCAGCTGCCCACTGCCACCAGATCGATGTTGATTAATGCAGTTACCCTGTCGCGCTGATCGCCAAATGTGACTACCTCGAGGATATGGGCAAAAAATTTGAGCTTATTTTCGATAAATTTCGGGGCAAACAGCGAGCCATTGCTCATGGTGCCTACGTCCTTGATGCGGTCAATTATTTTTAACTGGCCGTCGTGATCAAACAATCCAGCGTCTCCGGTGAGAATCCAGCCATCGGCATTCTTTGATTTCCGAGTGGCTTCTGGATCTTTGTAATATTCACGAAATGCCCCTGGGCTGCGAAATATCACTTCGCCGTGTTCGTCGATTTTCACATCGACATCGGCCAGCGGAACGCCGACCGTATCCGAACGAACGCCACCGCTCTGATGCGCGGTTAAAAACGGCCCCGCTTCGGTTTGCCCGTAGACCTGCTTTAAATTAATTCCGATTGAGCGATAAAAGTCGAACATGTCAGGGCCTATCGCTTCGCCAGCCGTCCAGGTGATACGCGTTTTGGAATACCCAAGATTATTTCGTAATGGGCCGTAGGCATAGATTTCACCGAGAAAATAAAGCAATCGATCGATTAAACTGACTTTCTCACCGGAATGAATGCTAATTCCAACGCGGCTGGCGTGATCGATAAAATAGTTGAACAACTTCCGTTTGATTCCTGCGGCATCTTCCATGCGTGTCAGAATATCGGTGCGCTGGGCTTCCAGCACGCGCGGCGAGGTAAAATGGAAGCTCGGGCCGATTTCTTTTTTATCCTGTAACAATGTATCTTGATTCTCCGGGCAGCAAACGCAGTAAGCCGCGCAATAGGCCAGGGTATAACAAAGAAAATGATCGACCACCCATGCCATCGGCAAATAGGCCATAACCGAGTCTTTTTCGGTTAGTGACTCAAGTGTTGCGACCCGCTCGGATCCAAAAATCAGACCGGCATGCGACAGTATTACGCCTTTTGGCTGGCCCGTAGTGCCAGATGTGTAAAGCAGCACCGCGACATCATCGCCACTGCCCAGTGCAATCTGATCTTCAAAAAATGTGGGAGATTTGTTGCAGAATTCCACTCCGCTGGCCTGAATGTTTTCGAATGAAAAAATATATTCCGCGTCGTAGTCGCCAAGCCCACGAGAGTCATCGTAGATAATCATTTCGATTGAAGCGCCCAGTTCGTTTACCTGCAAAAGCTTGTCTACCTGCTCCTGGTCTTCGGCTATCGCATACTTCACTTCAGCGTGATCGACTACATAGGTCAGCTCCTCGACCACCGCATCCTGATAAGTGGGGACTGGAATGCCACCCAGGCTCTGCGCAGCGCACATTGCCCAGTACATGCGGGGACGATTGCTACCTATAATGAACAGCTTGTCGCCACGGCCAAATCCATGTGTGGCCAGACCGTTGGCGAAGGCTTTGATTTCCTCGGCGGCCTCGGCCCAGGTCCAGGTTTGCCAGATGCCATACTCTTTTTCTCGAATCGACGGCACGTTGGCGAATCGTGTTGCGTTATGTTGCAGCAGCTTAGGAAAGGTATCCAAATCCTGTTGTTTATCTGAATCGCTCATGGCAGTTGTTGGTATTTATTATGTTTAACGGTTATTACCCCGGGTGGTTGGGATTTCAAGTTGCTGGCCTCAGTTTCCAGCAACTTTCGAACTCGACTGAACTTAGATGCTACTCGCCCATGATAATTCAAACTACAGTCTTCGGCGCGCCATCATAAATGACTTGGCGTAATATGAATACTATTTAGAAATAGGTATTGAGATCAGGACTCAGTCGTACTGAAAAAAACCACGTCCACTCTTGCGGCCCAGGTACCCGGCATCGACCATCTGCTCCAGTAATACGCAGGGGCGATATTTGGAGTCACCAAATCCCTGGTGCAAAACCCGGGCTACCGATAAGCAGGTATCGAGGCCGATCAAGTCAGCCAGGGCCAAAGGCCCCATCGGATGCGCCATACCGAGCTTCATCACTTCGTCGATGGCGGCGGCACTGGCAATACCCTCGTGCAGCGTAAATATCGCTTCGTTAATCATCGGAATCAAAATACGATTACCGACAAACCCCGGACTATCTTTAGCCTCTACTGGCACCTTGCCGATAAATTCGGACAACTGATGTACCAAAGAACAGGTTTCGTCGCTGGTTTGCAGGGCCCGTATGACTTCAACCAGTGCCATCATGGGTACCGGGTTCATGAAGTGCATACCGATTACGCGATGGGCCGACTGTGTCGCGCCAGCGATTCGGGTGAGTGAAATTGACGAAGTATTGCTGGCCAGGATGGTGTCTTTCCTGGCAATTCGATCTAGCTGCTCAAATATCTGCAGCTTCAGGGATTCGTTTTCGGTAGCCGCCTCGATCACGATATCGACATCGGACAGCGCCTCAAGGTCGGTCACGGTTTCGATGTTCGACAGTGCCTGTTGCTTGTCATCCGCGCTGATTTTCTCCTTCTTGATCATCCGATCCAGGCTGGTGCCAATGGTTTCGAGCCCTTGTTGCACCTGGGATTCGGCAATATCCTGCATAATCACTTTCAAACCCGCAGCCGCACAGACCTGCGCAATCCCATTTCCCATTGTTCCAGCGCCAATGACGCCGACAGTCTTTATTTTCATATCGTTTGTTCTAAAAAATAATTGAATTGTACGTCATTGTGACTATCGAGTAATACGCCATTCCGTTTCGCGAGCCAACCGTCATTCCGGCCCCCGAGCCAACCGTCATTCCGGCCCCCGAGCCAACCGTCATTCCGGCCCCCGAGCCACCCGTCATTCCGGCCTCCGAGCCGGAATCTATTACACGGGTGTCTCGATTGTTGGCTTTGTAGGGAGCAACCCCTGGTATATTTTCACAGGATCACTGTACCGGTGAGTCGGACCGTTGCCTCCCTGGAGGCTCGGACGCGACGTCCC
>JADFJT010000062.1 GCA_022566015.1 Pseudomonadota bacterium
CGCTAAACTCCTCGGTTCTGATCCAGATTTGTGTGCAAGATTACTGAGTCTGGCGAATAGCGCGTTTTACAGTTTCCCGGCAAAAATAGAAACCATAGATCGCGCTATCAGTACTATCGGGCTGCGCCAGATACGAGAGTTGGTACTAGTAACTACGGTGTTAAAAATGTTTACCGGAATACCGATAAAAGCGGTTAACATGGGCTCATTCTGGGAGCATAGAGTTGCGGTTGGGGTGTTTGCCAAATCGATTGCTCAATATGCCGGACTGCCACAATCGGAGCGATATTATATTGCTGGGTTATTGCAC
The DNA here is from genome assembly GCA_022566015.1 of Pseudomonadota bacterium. Classification (GTDB taxonomy): domain Bacteria; phylum Pseudomonadota; class Gammaproteobacteria. The sequence continues at coordinate 311 of JADFJT010000062.1, forward strand.
GATATCGGCCGGCTGGTGCTGTATATCAAGTTACCCGACCTGATGAATGGCCTGCTCGCGCAATGCGAGTCGGATCAGCAATTTTTGTATGTCATGGAGCAGCAACAGTTGTCCTATACCCATGCAGAAGTTGGAGGTCGCTTGCTGGAACGTTGGAAAGTGCCACAGTCGATATAAGAACCCGTGCAGTATCATCACCGTCCCGCGGAAGCGTTGGAATTCCTGCATATGGCTAGTGCGATCCAGATTGCCGATGCATGGGTTAATAAGCATCAGGTCGGTAGTAGCGGCGAGAAATTGATGCCTGCGATTAACCTCGACGCGGCGCGGTTGCTCGGGATCCAGGAATACGAGCTAGAAGAAATCTGGATGCTGGCACTAGATGATATCAAGAGCGTTGTCAGGCAGTTTGTCAGTCACTAAGCTGAACCGGATTAAAGAGACTTCGAATCTCCGGAGTTAATTTCAGACTCCCTAGGCGAGTACCAGCGATGCAAGACCGAGGAACGCAATAATCCCGATTACATCGGTAAAGGTAGTAAGCACAACACCACCGGCAATTGCCGGATCTACACCTATATTTCGCAGCAACACCGGGATTACCGCGCCGGCGAAGGCACCGGCAACCAGGTTGACTAGCAGTGCAAATCCGATAATCAGGCCAATGTTGAAATTTTCGAACCACAGTATAGAAAATGTGGCGACGACCAGGGCCCATACCAGGCCGTTGAGTAAACCGACAGTAATTTCTTTTTTGATTAACGCGTTGTAGTTAGAACTGCCAAGTTGCCCCAGTGCAAATCCGCGGATTACTAATGTCAATGTCTGCGAACCCGCGATTCCGCCCATACTCGGTACGATAGTAATCAGGATTGCCAGCGCCACTACCTGGTCGAGAATGTCTTCGAAAAAGCCAATCACACCTGCAGCCAGGAAAGCAGTCAACAGGTTGATGCCTAGCCAGATACCCCTTCGCCGAGCACTGGTGAGAGCAGGTGCAAACATATCTTCATCCTCTGAAAGTCCTGCCCTGCCCATGATCGAGTGATCTCCCTGGTCACGAATAACATCGACCACGTCATCGATAGTAATGCGGCCTATCAATTTGTGCTCTTCATCGACTATCGGCGCACTGACCAGATCGTAATTCTCGAACTCGCGCGCAACCTCGGTCTCAGATATTTGCGCGTGCATCGCGCTCACGTCGGTGCGCATAATGCTTTTTACCAGAACATCCGGGTCGTTGGTGAGCAAATCCTGTAGGTACAGTGCTCCGAGGTAATGGTCATAACGATCGGTAACAAACAGCTGGTCGGTATGATCGGGCATTTCTGAACGAATACGAAGATAGCGCAAAACAACATCGAGCGTCACATCGGCGCGAATAGTAATCTGATCGATATTCATCAGACCACCGGCGGTATCATCGTTATACGATAGTACCGACTCGAGTTTCTCGCGTTTTTGTGCGTCTATCGTATGTAGAATACTGACTAGTTTTTCGGTCGGAAGCGATAGTATGATGTCGGCCTGGTCGTCCACATCTGGCAATGTCTCGATGATGGCCGCAATTTCTTCAGAGCTGAGTTCCTTAAGTTTATTGTCGCGTACTTCGTCGCCCGTTTCGAGTAATACTGCGCCCAGATACGCAGGGTCTATATGAGGCCAGATCAGATCGCGTTGTTGCGATGGTAACGAATCGAATAAATTAGCGATTTCTACAATGCTGATGGATTCGAAGATATTCGAAATAGCGTTTCTGTCGTCGATTTCCAGAGCCGACGAAATATCCTGGCGTAGCTGTTCGATATTGTCTTCAATCATGGCGCGAGGGTCGGCTAGAAACTAGCTGATCGGTTGAAAGTAGCGCAAGTGTAACAGACCATTAGCCGACAGACAGATTCGGCCATTATTGGTGACAGGCGACCCGATAAGTTAAGAACTAGTGTTCCCTATTCGGATTCATCGAAACGATTGTTTATTAATTCTACCAGTGCCTCCATACATGGCTCTTCATCATTCCCGTCCACTTCCAGCACTACTTCGGTACCTTTACTTGCTGCCAGCATCATCACCCCCATGATACTTTTGGCATTAACGCGATTACCCTGTTTATCGAGAAAGATGTCGCTTTCAAATTGACCCGCCTTACTCACCAGTTTGGAAGCGGCGCGTGCGTGCAAACCGAGTTTATTGATAATAATCATTTTTCGCGAAATCATATTTTGAATCCGTAAATCGCATTAAAGAGAATGAAGATTAGATAATACCTGTTTTTGCTCCCTCTATCGCTACTGTATATAGTTGATCAATATCACTTGAGCAGTAATTTAGTACCCGTACCAACATCGGCAAATTCACCCCGCTGACTACTTTGACATTTAAACCGGCGGCAAAATACCCGGCCAGATTGCAAGGAGTAGCGCCGAATATATCGGTCAGTATTAATACCCCATGATCAGAAATTAACTCTCCAATCGCTTGCTTCACCTGGTCGGCACAAGCACCCAGATTCTGAGGTTCGAGATTAGCCGGAATGGAAATGAAGCGTATCGATTGGCAGCCGTCGCCTAAAATCGACGTCGCTGTCGCAATCATTTCCTGCCCGATCAAATTGTGCGTTATTACCAGAAGTTCGACGCTCATGAAAGGTCCCGGTGGCGTACCGAAGCATTGTATTTTTGCTGTTGTAATTCATTGGCTATTTTGTCGACCAGGTAAACAGACCGGTGTTGACCGCCAGTGCATCCGATTGAAATTGTCGTATAGCTGCGATTTTCTTTTTTGATACAGGGTAGCCAGGTAATGAGAAACTCAATGATGGATTGAAACATCGCATTGACTTCTTCAATGCCTTCAAGATAGGCGATTACAGTTTTATCTTTACCAGTGAGTGGCTTAAGCTGTTCTTCCCAGTGGGGATTGGGAAGGCAGCGAACATCGAAAACAAAATCGGTGTCAGCAGGCAAACCGTGTTTAAATCCAAATGATTGAATCAAAATTGCTAGCTCAGCACCGGTACTGGGCAGTAGTCGCTCGATGATGGTTTGTCTCAACTCGTGAACTTTAAGTGTCGAGGTGTCGATGGTTAAATCGGCGTTAGCATATATATTCTTTAACAGGTCTCGTTCAAGATTGATTGCATCGATTAAGGGTAAGTCTGGCTTGGATAAGGGGTGCTTGCGCCGGGTTTCGCTAAAACGACTCAACAGCTGGTCATTATTAGACGTCAGGAACAGGATTTGGGTCAAAAAATCCTGTGATCTCAGTTGCACGATGATGCCTTCCAAACGATCCATATTGTCGATACCGCTGCGGGCGTCTATCGCTACCGCGGTCAATTCATAAAGCGCCGGTTTTGAATCGACCATGGTACGGATAAATTCAGGTAGCAACCCTATGGGTAGATTATCGACACAAAAGTAGCCAGCATCTTCCAGCGTATGTAATGCAACCGTTTTGCCGGAACCAGAAAGGCCACTGACAATAATCAGTTTCACTTTAGAGACGGTATGTGCTTGGAAAGAGAGCGTTCAATCATTGTGCTGAGCCATCGTCCCCGATCGCCTGGTTTTGACGACTTATAAAATCTTCAGCAGCGTTATAACCATTCATGTTCAGTAGATGATTACGCGCTGCCGCTTCTACCAGCACCGCCAGGTTTCGGCCGGGTGCTACCGGTAATGTCACTTCAGGAATATCCAGCCCTAAAATATTAATCGTTTTCGTTGCCTTACCCAGCCGGTCAAACTGGCTCACATTGTCGCTGGTCAGCCGAACCATTTTCACGATCAGTCGTAATGTCTTGTTGCGCTTCAATGAATTCGCTCCAAACATCGCTCGGATGTTAATGATACCTAGACCACGCACTTCCATAAAATCAGTCAACAGTGCTGGGCTATGGCCATCGATGATATCGGGGGCGAGTCGAGAAAACCGCGTGACATCATCTGAAATTAGCCGGTGGCCTCTTGATATTAATGCGAGGCCTAGTTCACTCTTACCCACCCCGCTAAGGCCTGTTAGGAATACTCCAACGCTGTAGACTTCGATATAAACACCGTGTTCGTCAGTATTCTCGGCCAGTACCTGGGACAGGTAATAGCGAGTATTATCGAGCAAATCCGAATCGCTCAGTGCTGATCGGAATACCGGAATATTACGATCCTCGCACAAACGAATCATTGCTTCCGGTAGATCATTGTCCTGGCTGGTGATAATGGTGCAAACAGGTCCCTGAAACAGGGTCTTCATCAGCTGCGTTTGTCCATCCGGGTTTAGTCTGCGGATATATCGCGCTTCCTGATATCCGACTACCACGACACTCGAAGTTCTAATCGGATTAAAATAGTCGACTGCTTCAAAAGTATCACCGGTCTGGCGTGAGAATTTAATTTCCTGGTCCAGGCCGATTTCGGAGGAGACAAATTGGAGCTGCAATTTTTGTTGGTATTGATTCAGAAACGCACTAATTTTCAGCGAAGGGAGCATTACTCAGCCGAGTCGATAATACCGACGATCTGATCGGCAGATTCGGCATTTCGAATATCGGTGCGTATTTGATCCTGCGAAAATATTTTCGCTAGCGATGACAATATTTGAAGGTGTTCATCGGTCGCGTGTTCCGGAATAATAATGCAAAACACTAAATCGACGGGTTGCTGATCCATCGATTCAAAATTCACAGCTTGTTCGAGTCGAATAAAGCAGCCTATGGTGGTGTCGAGTTTAGAGAGTCGAGCGTGCGGTATAGCAAAGCCTTTACCCAAACCGGTACTACCGAGTCTTTCGCGATCGAGCAGGTTGCCGTAGATAGAGGTCTGAGATAGTGAAAACTTTTCCGAGATGGTGTTGGCAAGAAATTCCAGTAGTCTTTTTTTGCTGGAGATGTCTGGATTAATGAAGATGAGCTCTGGAGACAAAAGTGCAGAGATTGTCATTAGATCTAAATGTTAAAATCGGATTGCTTTAGAATGATGCGCGCATCTTAATCCAATCGACTCAGTATGCAAGTATTTAAGGAAAACGGGTGCCTTAAGGCACCCGTATATTATTTTAAGCCACCTCTTGTATCGGAATTTTGCTGCGATGGCTTTTTAGTTTTTCTTTATGTTTTTTACCCTGTCGGTCAAGTTTGTCCACGAGGCCATCTATTGCAGCATACATGTCTTCCTGCACATCGTCTGCATGCAAATTACCGCCGCTGACATGCAGGGTAGCCTCGGCCTTGTGCCGCAGCTTTTCGACGGTTAGTATCAGATGAATATTAAGCGCCTGATCAAAATGGCGATCCAGTCGCTGGATTTTTTCATGTACGTAATTGCGTATAGAGTCGGTGATTTCTATGTGATGGCCGCTTAAACTTATTTGCATTATTAACCTCCATAAGTTAAATGATCCGCATCGTCGCGAACCACGGGTGTCTCAAAAGAGACGCTTTCGCTCATTAGATGGTGGTATATTCATTGCTTCGCGGTATTTCGCTACCGTTCTCCTCGCTACGTTTATTCCCTGATCACCTAACAACTGAGCAATTTTGTTATCGCTTAATGGTTTTTCCTGCCGCTCGGCAGTGACGAATTTTTTAATAATGGCGCGAATTGCTGTAGCCGAGCATTCTCCACCATCGGACGTACTCACATGACTTGAAAAGAAAAACTTGAATTCCAATATGCCCCGGGGAGTGTGCATGTATTTATGTGTCGTGACGCGCGAAATAGTCGATTCATGCATCTCGAGCTGTTCGGCTATATCGCGTAGTACCATGGGTTGCATGGCCTCCTCACCGTAATTGAGAAATGCCTGCTGTCGATCAACAATTGCGCGAGCCACGCGCAACAGGGTATCGTTTCGACTTTGCAGACTCTTAATAAACCAGCGCGCTTCCTGCAAATGGTCTTTAAGGTAAGTATTTTGCTCGCTGTTATCCCCGCGTTTGATCAGACCTGCATACTGGTCGTTGACACGCAGTCGCGGCGCGTTTTCCGTGTTCATTTTAACCTGCCATTTTCCTTCCTGCTTGCTGACGTATACATCTGGGATGATGTACTCGGCATGATTTTCACTGATTATATGCCCAGGATGCGGATTGGTAGTCTGAATCAGTTTGATGATCTTGGCCAGTTCAGCATCGCTAGCCTGAAGCCGTCTTTTGAGCAGGGCAAAGTCGTTATTGGCAAGGTATTCCAGGTAGTTATCGACCAATGCCAGTGCCTTGCCCAGATGTGGTGTATCTTCGGCGTACTGACTAAGTTGAATTCGCATACAATCGGCGGGTGATCTGGCGGCTACGCCAATCGGATCAAAATGCTGGATCAGATGAAGAATGGCCTCAACTTCATCGAATTCTATTTCTTCGTTTTGAGCCTTCAAACCGGCAAAAATATCTTCCATAGATTGATTTAAATAGCCAGAATCGTCAGTGGAGTCGATGATTGCGAGGCCAATATTATGGTCGGTGTCTGACAGCCGCGCCCCATCAAGCTGCCATAACAGATGTTCGTTCAGCGCGTCGATCGCCCTGGCCTGGTTTTCGAACATATCGCGGTTATCTTCACGATTATTCTCCGCCTGGTTGGGTAAAACGGGTAAATTATCGTAAATTTCTTCCCAACGGGTGTCGATCTCCAGTTCGTCGGGCAGGATTTGTTCGGCTCGATTTTCCGCGACGTTATCTGCGCTGGTTTTGATTTCGGTGATATCCTCACCATTCGGACTATTTTCCTGGGCAGTCTCGTTTTGCTTAATGGTGACTTCGGTGAGATTATCTTCCTGTTCGAGCAAGGGATTGTCGTCCAGAGCTTCCTGTATTTCGGCCTGCAGTTCGAGAGATGACAATTGCAACAGTTTAATCGCCTGTTGTAATTGCGGCGTCATCGTAAGGCTTTGCCCTAATCGTAGTTGCAGGCTTTGCTTCATAGGCGGGATGAGATTCTAAGGTAAAAATTATTATCTCTCATAGTGATGTTATAGCCTAAAATCCTCCCCTAAGTAAATCTTTCTGACAATTTTATTCTCGAGAATTTGATCTGGATCACCATCAGCCAGAATTATACCATCGCCCATGACATAAGCACGATCACAAATACCGAGTGTTTCACGAACATTATGGTCGGTAATGAGCACGCCGATGCCACGACTAGCCAGTTGCCGAATAATGCCCTGTATTTCGATCACCGATATGGGATCTACCCCGGCGAAAGGTTCGTCGAGCAAAATAAACAGCGGCTCATTAGCCAGAGCCCGCGCTATTTCGACTCGACGACGCTCACCACCCGAAAGCGATATACCGCTGCTTTCACGAATTTGGGTAATCTGGAAATCCTCCAGTAAAGTCTCAAGCGCCTGTTCCCTTTGCTGACGATTCATATTTTTGCGTAACTGCAGCACAGCCATAATATTGTCTTGCACCGACAGGTTTCGAAATACTGAGGCCTCCTGTGGCAGATAGCCTATACCCAGCTGGGCTCGTTGATGGATAGGCAAATGATCGATAGGAATATCGTCGAGCGTAATTGTCCCTCTGTCGTTATTTATCAGACCGACAATCATGTAAAAACAGGTGGTTTTGCCTGCACCGTTGGGCCCAAGCAAGCCGACGATATCCCCGCTTCCGATCTGTAACGAAATAGACTTCACTACTTCTCGGTCGCGGTAGGATTTGGCTAGATCGATAGCCTCCAGACTATGCCTGGAGCTTATGCCTGAGGCGAAGCTATCCATAAGATTATTGCTGTTTGGGTAGAATCAGCATTTTGACCCGGTGATCTGAATTCAAACTACCGGCCTGAATACTTTGATTGTCTGTATTGATACGAATCATATTACTTTCGATGGTATCGCCCACGTGAATGAATTTGGCATTTCCGAGCAGAATGAGTGTTGATTCTGCCTCTCGATACTCGAGTCGATCTGCCTGGCCGATCATTTCCTGTTGTTCATCATTAAGTTGGCGAAACGTTGCGGGAGAGCCGGTTAATTCCATCAGGGTCAACTCGTTTTGATCGTTGAAATGTATTACCAGTCGGTCCGCGCGAAGTGCCAGGCTACCCTGATCGAGGCGTACGTCACCGGAATAAATACTAATGTTTTCGGCGTCTTTGATTTCGAGGCTATCAGCTTCGACTTTGATAGGCTGGCTCTGATCTGTCGAAAGTGCCAGTAGCGATGAAGGCATCAGTAAAAATAATAATATTAGGGATTTGTCTATCTTCATCAATAGTACACGGCTTTCGCGTTTTTTAATTTATACACTTGCTTTTGCATATCAAATACGCCCTCATCGGCGGAAATTCGAGCATTAGGCCACTCGATTACCAGGCCCTGATTGCTCACCAGCAGATCGCGGTCGGGTTCAAACAAAATACTTTCCGATCGCACCTCCATTAGGTCGTCCCCCATTTTTTGCATGACCACATTATCGCTTAATCGCATGGTGTTCGACCGATGGTACATCTGGCCACTATCTGCTTCCACCCGCCAGTCGTCATTTTGTCGATAGGCCCGTACCACCGGTGACTCTATTCGGCTAATATCCTCCTTAGTGTAATGTTCCAGATATCGGCTTTCAATTTGGAAATCGAGAAGTCCATTCTGGTCGATGGATCGATACCTGAAATTGGTCATAAAATAATCAATATCTGAAGGTATCTCGAGAGCAGGCCGCGCCGTTAAAGACGAGGAACTCGACTGGTAAATCCAGCCAGTTGCGATTGCGGTTAAACCAGCGATTAACACAATAACAATAATTGAGAGTTTCATTAATTTCTCGAAAAATACCCGAGCTATACTACACCTGCTCTTAATAAATCATGTATGTTTAACGCGCCCTGAACGAGATTGTTTTGATCAATCACCATAAGTGCATTAATTTTTCGGTCGTGCATCAGATTAAGCGCTTCGGTCGCGATTCGTTCAGCATCGATAGTGACACAATTGGCTGTCATGTAGTCCTTCACCAGGGCTGTCTCGATGTTGGGCATTTTTTCGAATGTGCGGCGTAAATCACCATCGGTATAAATCCCGACTAGTCTTGAAGATTCTGGGTCGATAACCCCAGCCATACCGAGGCCCTTACTAGTCATTTCAAGCAGGGTTTGCTTTAAACTGTATTCGGTGTTCACCAGTGGTATTGCATCACCAGTATGCATGATATCGCTGACGCGTAAAAGCAATCTTCGCCCGAGGTTGCCACCCGGGTGCGATAGTGCAAAATCTTCTTCGGTGAAGCCACGGGCCTGCAATATTGCGACGGCCAGGGCATCGCCCATAGCAAGCGAAGCCGTGGTGCTGGAGGTGGGGGCTAGTCCAAGCGGGCAGGCTTCCTTGCTGACGCTGACATCGAGATTGATATCAGCAGCACGCGCGATGGTCGATTTTGGCTTGCCGGTTAACGCAATGAGCGGGATCGCCAATCGCTTAATTAATGGCAACAGCAGCGTTATTTCGCTGGTTTCACCAGAATTAGACAGCGCTATCACCAGATCTTCGGGCGTGATCATGCCGAGGTCGCCGTGGCTCGCTTCACCGGGGTGCATAAAAAATGCTGGCGTACCGGTACTAGCCAGGGTGGAGGCAATCTTGTTGCCGATATGGCCCGACTTGCCCATGCCGGTTACGACGATACGGCCTTCACAGCCGAGTATCATCTCGCAGGCACGATGAAAGTCCTGGTTCAGGCGTTGTGTCAAAGCCGCAATCGCTTCGGATTCAGTTTTTAGAACGGCCAGACCTAACTCGATAAAAGCGTGTTTGGTCATGTTAAGCGTTACCTGTTGTCACGCTATAATACAAATATAATTGGTAAATTACAAAACATGCGAGTAGGCAGAAGCCCTTGGCGCGGGTTATTTTTAGCGAACTCGACTGCGGAAAACGAACCATTACGAAAAGCAGAACTGTGAGTCCTGTGACGACCGGCAAATCGCGCGTTATCGCAGCTGCGTCGATGTGAAAGCTGGTAATTATCGATGGAATACCGATAACGGCCAGCGAGTTGAATAGATTTGAGCCAATAACATTTCCGATTGCCAGATCGGGCTCCTGCTTTTTCAGGCTGGCGAGCGATGCGGCGAGCTCGGGCAGACTGGTACCCAGTGCAATAATGGTAAGCCCGATTATTAATTCGCTGATCCCGAATGCATGAGCGATATTGGTGGCACCCCAAACCAGTAATTTTGAACTGCCAACTAAAAAGATCAGGCCTAAAACCACCCAACTAATGGCGGCCTTATAGCTCATTTCGTGTGAAATTTTTGCTATGGGTGAATCTTTCTCGCCCTGCGCTGCTTTCTGCCTGTGGGAGTTCACCAGAAACCAGAGCATCGCCAGTAATGTAACCAGCAATAAGCCACCCTCTATGCGGGTTAACACGCCATCGTACAGGCACCAGATCATTATGCCCGTGGCAATGAGCAATAATGGAAATTCGCGCCTGAGCATCCCCTTTCCAACCGATAGCGGGACAATCAGCGCGGTGACACCTAGAATCAGGCCGATATTGGCGATATTCGATCCGAGCGCATTTCCGATCGCGATATCTGGCGTTTCCTCCAGCACCGAGACTACGGATACCAGTATTTCGGGAGCAGATGTGCCGAATCCAATGATAGTGATACCGATAATTAGCGAAGAAACGCCGAAGTGTTTGGCCAGTGCGGAGGCACCATTGACAAAATGATTGGCGCTCCAAACCAGAATTAAAAGGCCAGCCATCAGTGCGCCGAATGACAGTAACATGCGGAGCTCCTCTAATTAATCGTAGCGAAAATATGAGTTGATAAGGACTAAAAGTCAGCGGTTGATGTGAAAAGCCCGACGCGTAAATCGTTCGCGGAATATATTTCGCGGCCATCTACTTCCATCGAAGCATCCCCAATGCCCATCACCAGTCTACGCATAATGACGCGTTTCATGTCGATACGATAGGTCACCAGTTTGGCCCCGGGCAGTACCTGGCCGAAGTATTTTACTTCGCTCGCGCCCAGCGCCCGGCCATGACCGGGCCCACCTTTCCAGCCCAGGAAAAATCCTATCAGTTGCCACATCGCATCTAGCCCGAGACAGCCAGGCATGACAGGATCCGTTTCGAAGTGGCATTTGAAAAACCATAAATCGGGCTTGACATCCAGTTCGGCGATTATTTGACCCTTGTCAAATTTCCCACCGTTCTGGGTAATACTGACAATGCGGTCGAACATCAGCATCGGCGGCAGCGGGAGCTGGGCGTTTCCTTCGCCAAATAGTCCTCCTTTCCCGCAGCGGATGAGATCGTCGAAGCCAAATCTGTGCTGGTCGGTAAATATTTTAGTCATATCGAAGGGTAAATTATAAAGCAAAGCTGCGAACACTAACGACTCTCAAAAAATTAAGCCAGCAATATGTAGATGTTTGTCGCTGGTACGTCAATTAAAAAATCCTACTTTTGCACTGTCAATCTGGTTCCCAGTTGAGACTATAGAGGGTATATTCTCCGCCATGATCGGCTCGATGCTTAAAACGATTTTTTTGTCGCGAGGGTCGAGTACCAACCTGTCATTCTATAAGAATGTGACATAGTAGACACGAGCAGGCTTATTAGTCAGCTACCGTTCAGCCTGACACAGGAATAATATCGCTTATGAAGTTTAACCCGTTAAACCAAATCCTGCTCCTGCTTACGCTGGTGTTTCCCCAGGCAACGAGTGCGCAGATCATATTGAACCTGCAAACGGCAATTGAGCTTGCGCTCGCTCACGATCCGCGAGTAGAGGAAAAGAGAGCATTCGTGCGCAAAGCCGAAGCATTGCTGGACGAAGCCAAAGGTTCGGCAGGCCTGCGTTACGGTGTAGACAGTTTTCTGGCCATTACGAGCGGTGTCGATGGAGGTTTTTTTCAGAATGGTGACGAGTCCTGCAGTACTAATTGTACTCCAAGAGACGATGTCCGCGATTTTAATGATGGTCTTTCGTTATGGGCTGGATTGACTTTCAGTGTGATCAAGCCATTGATGACATTTGGGCGGCTGGAAAATTATCAGCGCGCTGCCCAGCAAAATATCCTGATCAAGCAGCAGGACGTCGAGTTGCAACGCGACAGTATTCATCTCGATGTGGTGAAAGCCTATTATGGTTACCTGACCGCAAGAGATAGTCGCTTCTTGCTTGAAGACACACGTAAAAGACTAATCAGCTCGCTCGAACTGGTGAAGGAGTGGCTAGACCAGGAAAAGGGAACCGTGAGCCAGTCCGATCTCTACGCGTTGCAAACAGGCCTGGGATTGATGGATAGTTTTCTGGCCGAGGCTGAGGGTTTCGAGGCCATTGCAATGGCGGCGTTAAAATTGTTAACGGGTCTGCAGTCGGAGACAGTAGAACTTGAGGATCGTCGATTACAACCGGTGGAATTGCCCGAATTGGAATTAGACGACTGGATCTCCCTGGCGCTTGAAAACCGTGTCGAATTTCGGCAGGTGGAAGCCGGCCTTGCCGCGCGTCGAGCCCTGGTGGAAGCTAGTCGCGCGGACAAAAAACCGATTGTTTTTGCTGGTTTTGCGGGTTCACTTGCCTATGCACCCAATCGGAACCAACTCGATAACCCGCATATATTTGACCCGTTCAATCATGTTGCGTTGTCACCTTTGATTGGACTGAAGTGGGAATGGGAACCGGGTGCCCAACCAGCACGCGTGGCGCAGGCGCAAGCTGAACTTGAAGCACTGGTACATACCGCATCGTTTGCACGTAATGGAATCCCTTTCCAGGTGCGTGAGCAATACTATACGGTACAGGCCAAATACAAATCGATTAAGGCGATGCGATCGAGCGCGAAAGCGGCACGCAGATGGATGATTGCGGCTTATTCGGACTTTGAAGCCGGCCTCGAAGAAGCCGACAAAATTCTCACTGCGTTGCAGGTATATGTATTGGCCTATGCCGAATATCTTAAAGTTGTAAACGATTTCAATAATCATGTATCTAAATTAAAAAGTGTCAGCGGAGTCTTATAGATGAAAATTTTGACAGGAGTATTGTTGTACCTGCTAGGCAGTCAGATCTCGATAGCCGTCGAACAAAATCCCGAGCAGTTGATCAGGAAAACTGCTGAGCAGGTATTAATGCAGATTAAGGCTAATGCAGAGCTATACAGGGCAGACCCGGCCAAACTCTATGCACTGGTCGATGAAGTCGTGCTTCCCCACTTTAATTTTGAAAAAATGACCGAGCTAGCCCTGGGCCGTAACAAAGACAAGATTAGTGCGGAGCAAAAGCCGATCATCGTCAAAGAATTTCGGATTTTATTGGTCAGGACCTATGGCAAAGCGCTACTCGAATTCAACGACCAGGAAATAATTTACCTGCCAATGACGCCTTCGAGTAAGGAAGGTTATGCCACGGTTAAAACAGAAATTCAACAGGCGGGAGGATTTCCAATTCCGCTCAACTATAAACTTCGGCTGGAAGCGGGGAGTTGGAAAGTTTACGATATTAGTGTCGATGATGTCAGCCTGGTCACTAATTATCGCTCTAGCTTTTCGCGCCAGATCAGGAAAAACGGTGTGGATGGATTGATCAAAACCCTGCGTGAACGTAATCAGGCAGAGTAGCGATTTTTGGGCCGGAGTATCGATAGTAGCTAAAGGTTTAGATTTTCCGGACGACTCGTTCCCTTCCTGTAATATACCGGCTAGAATACCGGCCTGCTAATTTAGGCTGGCTGGTAAAGCCGTTTGTTAATGGATAAATTAATTATAAAGGGTGGTATTCCATTATCCGGACAGGTTCGAGTTTCGGGTTCCAAGAATGCGGTATTACCAATTCTGGCCGGCACGCTGCTCGCGGATGGCCCCGTGATTATTCGTAACATTCCCCACTTACACGATGTCACCACTACAATGGAATTGCTGGGCCGTATGGGCGTACGGCTTACTATCGGAGAAAAAATGAGTATCGAGGTAGATCCGTCTACGATTCAAAATACCTTTGCTCCCTACGAACTGGTGAAAACCATGCGTGCATCGATATTAGTGCTGGGGCCGTTGCTGGCACATTATGGAGAAGCCGAGGTCTCGCTACCTGGCGGATGTGCCATCGGCGCAAGGCCGGTTGATATGCACCTCTCGGGACTGGAAGCGATGGGCGCCCATATTACCGTTGACCAGGGTTATATCAAGGCGAAGGTTGATCGGCTTAAAGGCGCCAGTATTGTTATGGATCAGGTGACTGTGACGGGTACTGAGAACTTGATGATGGCCGCGAGCCTGGCTAAAGGAACCAGTGTCATTGAAAATGCAGCAAGGGAGCCAGAGGTAGTCGATCTCGCCAATTTTATCAACGCGATGGGAGGGCAGGTGGAAAATGCGGGCACCGATAAGATTACTATCCATGGGGTTGATCGACTAGGTGGTTGTGATTACACGGTGCTGCCCGATCGTATTGAAACCGGAACCTATCTGGTAGCAGCAGCGATCACCGGCGGTAAGATTTTGGTAAAGCATACCGATCCCAAACTGCTGGACGCGGTGTTGGCCAAATTGATCGAAGCAGGGGCTATAATCAATACTGGTGAAGACTGGATTGAACTCGATATGCAAGGAAAAAAACCCAGGTCGGTGAATGTGCGGACTGCCCCATATCCTGGATTTCCGACCGACATGCAGGCGCAGTTTTGCGCTTTGAACGCTGTCGCTGAAGGCACCGGTTCGGTGGTTGAAACGGTGTTCGAAAATCGTTTCATGCACATTCAGGAATTTGTGCGCCTGGGTGCAAACATCCATCTAGAAGGTAATACTGCGATCATCCACGGTGTTAAGGATCTTGACGGTGCCCAGGTAATGGCGACCGACTTGCGTGCATCGGCGAGTCTGATTCTTGCCGGACTGGTTGCCAAGGGTGAAACAGTGGTAGACCGAATTTATCATATCGACCGTGGTTACGATCATATCGAAGAAAAGCTCGCCGGGCTTGGCGCTCAAATTCAGCGCGTACCTTATTGATTCATTCCTGACCGTGCCAGAGACCTTAACCATAGCGCTCGCGAAGGGCCGAATTCTCGATGAAACTTTGCCATTGCTCGCGCGCGCAGGAATCGAACCTTCCGACGATTTAAACACCAGTCGAAAGCTGGTATTTTCAACCAACCAGCCGACGATAAATCTGGTATTGATTCGCTCTGCCGATGTGCCTACCTACGTCCAATATGGCGCGGCAGACATCGGCATCGCAGGTAAGGATGTCTTGCTCGAACACGGTGGCGAGGGTCTATACGAGCGGCTCGATTTGAAAATAGCCCGTTGCCGTCTGGTGACTGCTGGAATTGTCGGCAAACCTGTCCCGAGAGGACGTCTGAAAGTAGCCACCAAGTACCCGGAAATTACGCGTCAGTACTTTTTGGAAAAGGGCCAGCAAGTGGAGTTGATCAAGTTATACGGCTCGATGGAACTGGCACCGATTGTTGGGCTTGCTGATTTGATCGTCGATCTGGTCGATACCGGCAATACGCTCAAGGCTAATGGTCTGGTTGCGATCGATCATATTGTGGACATCAGCTCTCGTCTGATCGTCAACCGTGCATCCCTGAAGATGAAAAATCAGGCGGTTAAGGAACTGGTCGAGAAATTTGAACAGGCAGTTGCAGAGCCCTCTGCCTGATGCCGATTGCGATTAAACGCTTAAATAGCGAGGCGCCCGATTTCTGGCATTCGTTAAAAAACCTGCTGGCGTGGGATGCGGTAACTGATGATGCGGTGTTTCAGACGGTTCAGGATATTATCCAATCAATTCGCTCCGGTGGCGACCAGGCGCTGATCGAGTTCACCACAAAATTTGACCAGTTGACAGTAAAATCAGTTTCTCAGCTAGAAATGCCTTTATCCAGGCTAGCCGAGGCTTATAAGAGTCTGGGGGAAGAACAAAGAGTTGCACTGGATCAGGCGGCAGTCAGAATTCGATCCTACGCCGAACATCAGAAAATGGCATCGTGGGAATATACCGAATCCGATGGTACGGTTCTCGGCCAGAAAATCAGCGCAATCGATCGCGTGGGTCTTTATGTGCCTGGTGGTAAGGCCGCTTACCCCTCCACGGTAATAATGAATGCAGTACCAGCCAGGGTTGCTGGAGTGGGCGAACTGATCATGGTTGTGCCCACGCCTCAGGGTGTGGTGAGCGAAATGGTGCTCGCGGCCGCGCATATTGCCGAAGTCGATCGCGTATTTACCATCGGCGGTGCGCAGGCGATCGCAGCACTCGCCTATGGCACTGAAACAGTTCCTGCAGTAGATAAAATAGTTGGGCCCGGCAACATTTATGTTGCCACTGCGAAGCGTCTGGTTTTCGGCCAGGTAGGAATAGATATGATCGCGGGCCCTTCTGAAATACTGGTTATCTGCGATGGTAAAACCAACCCCGAGTGGATCGCGATGGACTTATTCTCGCAGGCCGAACACGATGAAGACGCGCAGGCGATATTGTTATCGGACGACGCGGCATTCCTCGACCAGGTACAGGACTGTATCGACCGGCTGATCGAGGAGATGCCGCGCCGGGATATTATCGATAGTTCGCTGTCCGCACGAGGCGCACTGATTTATGTTAAGGATATGGAGCGGGCGATCGAGGTTGCCAACTATATCGCGCCCGAACACCTGGAATTATCGGTAGACGATGCCCCTGCAATGGCCCAAAAGGTGCGTCACGCGGGTGCCATCTTCATGGGGCGCTATACCGCCGAGGCCCTGGGCGATTATTGCGCGGGTCCCAACCATGTTTTACCAACCTCCAGAACCGCGCGATTTTCATCACCGCTTGGGGTATACGATTTTCAGAAGCGGTCCAGCCTGATCGGTTGTACGGCCAGTGGTGCATCGAAACTGGGAAAAATCGCCTCGGTACTTGCGCACGGCGAGGGCCTGGTCGCGCATGCGCGATCAGCCGAGTATCGAATTAAGTAGCGCATCAATGCTGTCCCGTTTACTTCAAGTGACATGAATGCAGACTTTCGTCCAGGACACGCCGTGCCGATGCGTCGGACCGTCCCATCCCTGGTGGCTCGGACGCCGCATCCCTGCGGCATACGGTCCTGGCCAAAAGTCCGCATTCATGTTTTGAACTCGAGAACCTAAGGCCAGGGGTTTGTAGATACCGGTTACAGATATGAGTAGCTCCAGTTAACAGGACAGCACTGAGCACTCATATTAACTGCTAGTCGTCTTCGAGTTCGGCTTCCAGGTAGGTTATGGTAGATACT
>JADFJT010000157.1 GCA_022566015.1 Pseudomonadota bacterium
ACGAGTAGGTGAACTAGATATCGTTGCGATT
Organism: Pseudomonadota bacterium; assembly: GCA_022566015.1. Taxonomy (GTDB): domain Bacteria; phylum Pseudomonadota; class Gammaproteobacteria. The sequence goes on from JADFJT010000157.1 coordinate 32, forward strand.
ATTGCCAATCCGGCAGCGTTTGATTTTGCCGCGGCCGGTGATGGTTACTATGTTAACGCTGATGCGATTGATGTGCGCCAGATAGACTGGGCCGCGCAGGGATTAAGCGCAATACAAGGTGCTAATGCCAATGATATTTATGTGACCGAATATCTGGGCGCCAAGCCTATACCCGGGGAGTCGGTAAAGGTGGCTGCTGATGGCCGAATCATTGGTGGCGCCGTCCATACTTTTCGCATCACCACGCGCAGTGCGACCGGTAAGAATGCCGTGCGTCTGGTACAGAGCATCTTTGTCAGCGATGACCCCCCCTAATTAATTATTAATATTATGGAGAATAAACCCATGAATTTTTTATTTACCCTGTTAAAAACGACGCTGTTATTAACATCGTTACTGATAAGCCAGGTTTACGCTGCCGCGGTATTTTCACCCGCTGACCAACCGCTGGGCTATATAGGCCCGATTGAATTGAGCAATTCCGACATTTCCAACGGCGCCAAGGCCTATCGCGGCTGGTATGAGAATGGGGCCTGGCAGGGCGACCTGATCGAATACGATGTGAGCAGCACGGGTGCATTGACCACCAGCATCGACCTCAGCGGATTAGCCCCGGCGCAGGGTACCACCACAAACAACTGGTCGGCTCATGTTCAGTTTGCTGCCAATGAAGCGACTGCCGGTTACTGGAATACCGGTAGGCAAATCATTACCTATACCGGATCATCACAAGTTCCATTTCGTTGGTCGAACCTAACCGTTGCTCAAAAACAGGCGGTCGATTTGGCCGCGTATAATAGTGCCGCCGCCACCAGTGATGTCTTAAATTTCCTGCGTGGCGAACGTACTAATGAATATCCCGCAGGAAACCTGCGTTTACGTTTCAGTATTCTGGGCGATATTATTCACTCTAATCCTAAGTATGTCGCTGTTCCCAAGGCCGATATTCCCGATTCGAGCTATGTTACCTTTGTGAATGACAATCTAAATCGCGCTCCACGTGTTTACGTCGGCGCAAACGACGGTATGTTGCATGCTTTTGATGCCGTCCCAGGCAACGAGGCCTGGGCCTATATCCCTTCTATGGTAGTCGGAAATATGTCAAATCTGGCCGGCAGACCTTATTTACATTCTTATTATGTCGATGGTGGCATAACGGTGCAGGACGCTTTTTTTAACAGCGCCTGGCACTCGGTCCTGGTTGGCAGTCTCGGCGGCGGTGAAAAAGGACTATTTGCGCTGGATGTCACCCATCCCGATCTTAGTTCAGAAAATTTCGCTAGTGGAAACGACAAGAAGGTCTTATGGGAGCTGGATAAAAGCGCCGATAATGACCTCGGTTACATATTCGGCGCCTCGACCGTGACCAAAATGAACGATGGGCAGTGGTACGCGATCAACGGCAATGGTGTCAGTAGCGTCAATGGGATCGCAGTGCTTTATCTGGTCAACATACAGACAGGCGTGGTCACTAAAATCTCGACTGCAAGTGGCTCTGCAGGCTCACCCAACGGGCTCTCCGCGCCCGCACTGGTGGATGTCAACAACGACGGCATGGCCGATATAGCCTTTGCGGGTGATATCGATGGTGATCTGTGGAAATTTGATTTAACCAGCAGCTCACCGGCAGCCTGGAATGTCGCCTATAAATTGTACGATGGCGTTGGCACCCAACCCATTACCATAGCGCCCGATGTCACTAACCACCCCCAATTGGGTCATTTAGTACTCTATGGTACCGGGCGTTTATATACCGCGGCCGATATTAATGACACCAGCGTACAGGCACTTTACGGAATCTGGGATACCGGCAGTGCGCCGGGTGTCGACACTCGACTGGCCCAAATCCTGTCCGCCGATACTACCTTCATCAGTGGTGCGTTTAGTGAAACGGTGCGTACTTTCACCACCACCGCTGCGATCGACTGGACAGTCTATAAAGGCTGGAAAGTCGATTTGCCCGCTGGTGAGCGATTGATCACCCCCCCAGTACTACGCGCAAGCCGACTGAAAACCGTCATCACGAATCCTAATGGATCCGCGAACTGGTTGCTTGAAGTCAGTTTTAACGAGGGTGGTGTCGCTAGCAACACGATCTTCGATCTGGATAGAAGTGGCGTGTTAGACTCGGCCGACCGGGTTGATAATAACGCCGACGGCGATCTCGACGACCCGGAAGATATTCCGATGGCGTGGCAACGCGAGAACGGCAGCATGTCACAGGTGACAATCGCGCGGCTTTCCAAGGGATTCGATACGCTATTTATTAACTATCTCAATCCCCCGCTGGTACCGCCCGCCTGCGTCGGCATCTGTGACGGTGGCCTGGCCGCAGGGCATATGGACGTGGATACCGACAGCAGCTCTACCCTGACCTCCCTGGGTGATGGTTTGGGCGGCAGTACCGATGGTCACGTCCATGAATACGACGATGAAACCAACCGCACCTACGTGGATTATTTAGATATCGATCCGCTTGCTACAGGTAAATTATTTAATATAACCGAGGTAGGCATAGGCATTAATGAAGAGTTTATTGTCCTGGTTGCAAATGCCGACCTTTCACCTGGCAGCGAACTCACCATAGGTATCAAAAAATACAGTGTCGTGTCCTATCAGCGCATGATCCATAAAAAATTGGCTGCCTGGGATGGTATCGGGTCGTTACTCGATGATGAGGGTGTTTCTTTAATCTATAAGATAGCCAAGATCCAGGGTAATGGCACACTGCGCAGTACCTTCGATAGCCTGGCGATCATCAATGGCGGATTGCATCCAACGCAAACTGGATGTGTGAAGGATGCTGTAGGTTTAACCAATGGACGCTGGCGCAATGGTGCGTTGATTATACAATTGATTAAACTCAGCCACTTTACCGCCGTTGCCCCCTTTTCCCCCTTTGCCGCCCCCTTCACGTCGGCATTGGATCGGGTGACCGTGCAGAACCCGACAGACCTGCCGTCTTTCCTAATATTGTCCGATGGTACCCAGGTGGATCTGAAAGAAGATTTAAATGCTAATGGCATCATCGAAGCCGGCGCACCCGACTATGAAGCCTATGGCGGACTAATAGTTACCAACGATGCCGAATTCCTCTACGAGAGTACCCTGTTTTGGCACTTCGGTGACCTTTCCGAAGTGGTATTGGGCGTCAAGCCCTGCTACGGCGATCCGGAATGGGAAGCTGCAGTTGTGTTAGAACAGCAGGGCGTTACCCGGGAACTCTTTAACGAACTACTGGCTGCAGCAGGGTTTGCCGACATCGATGCCCTTGCAGCTGAGGTCACATTATTGGAAGCCTGTATCGATGAAGACGAGGAGGATGGCGGCTGTGGAAGCAAGGAGGACCTGTGGGAAGAACTGGAAGCGCTGTACGAATTGGGTCTTCTAGTCGAAAACAGTGTGAGCGGAGGCGGAACATCTACCGGTACCGGGCTCGACAGCATCAGTGGTTCGCCTGTGATCATCGCGGGCGGTATCGCAGAGGGAGGCGTGACCTCGGGCCCGAATTTCGATACCGGGCGCCGCACCTGGATTGATATCTTGCCGCAATAACGTGGTGTAGGCTTATATAGCCCCGGCACACTGCCGGGGCACTTTTACAATGGAGAACATATGACTGGTACACGAGGATTTACGCTCATAGAATTGATGATTGTGGTTGTAATTATCGGCCTTTTATTTGGCATTGCGATACCGTCGTATCAAAGCTCTGTGCTTCGAGCGCATCGCGCTGACGCACAGGGTATATTGCTAGATATCAGCGCGCGAGAAGAGCGTTTTCTGGCGCAAAATAATACCTACACCACCGATATTTCAACGGCCACTGGGCTTAACCTGGGCATCACTACCAGCACTGAGGGTTATTATAATTTAACCGTTGCTGCCGGTGCTTGCGGGACTATTGCCAACTGCTACCTGGTGACAGCGACGGCGACGGGTGGGCAAACCACTGATACCGATTGTCTGACTATAACCTATAGTAGCACGGGCGTGCGATCGGGAACCACGGGCGACTGCTGGTAAGGTAAATGGGCAGATATCCGAGCCTCCCAAAACAATGGTTCTCCCTCAAATCAAGCAGATATCTTCGTAAGACCAAATAAATTTGTTTTGTAGGGTCGAATTTATTCGGTCTGTAGAGAAAGGAAGCACGTTCGGTCGATTGAATTCAACCCTACAGGAATAACCCACTCCATCCGAGGATGAACCCTGCTTATTAAATCCATTCTGTTATAATTCGCGCTTTATTAAATACCCATTATTTGAAATGACCAAGAAAGCGGTGGCCCTGATTTCCGGGGGTCTCGACTCATTACTCGCAGCGAAGTTAATTCAGGACCAGGGCATCCATGTCGAAGGCATTAATTTTTATACCGGATTTTGCGTCGAAGGTCATACTCATGCGATCCGCAAGAAAGACAGAAACAGAGTAAAGCGAAATAACGCGCTCTGGGTGGCCGAACAACTGGGAATTAAACTCCATATCATCGACATTATCGAAGAATATAAAGATGTGGTGATTAATCCGAAACATGGCTACGGGGCCAATTTAAATCCCTGTCTCGATTGCAAGATTTTCATGGTGCGCAAGGCTCACGAATGGCTTCAGAAAAATGACTTCGATTTTATTATCACCGGGGAAGTCATGGGGCAACGCCCGATGTCGCAACGCAAGAATACCATGCCGGTAATACCTGCCGAATCGGGCGCCGAAGATTTACTCCTTCGCCCC
>JADFJT010000063.1 GCA_022566015.1 Pseudomonadota bacterium
AGCATTTGTACATTGTCAAAACCCAGGGCGCGTAACAGGATAGTGGCGGGTAACTTTCTGCGCCGATCGATGCGCACAAACAGGGCGTCTTTAGGATCGAACTCAAAATCTAGCCACGAACCACGGTAAGGAATGACCCTGGCTGAATACAATAATTTGCCCGAAGAATGGGACTTACCACGGTCATGGTCAAAAAACACGCCTGGAGAACGGTGTAACTGCGATACGATGACCCGCTCAGTACCGTTGATCACAAAGGTACCATTTTCCGTCATCAGTGGCATTTCCCCCATGTAGACTTCCTGTTCCTTGATATCCTTGACCGTACGATTTTTAGCCGAGGCTTCCTTGTCATAAATCACCAGGCGCACGAGTACTCGTAGTGGCGCCGCGTAGGTCAGACCACGAATTTGACACTCCTTGACGTCGAATCCAGGCTTGCTGATGCGGTAGCTAACGTATTCGAGCTCGACTGCACCAGAAAAGCTAACAATTGGGAAAATGGATTCGAACGCACGTTCTAAACCTGTTCCCTTTTGCTCTCCGTTTGGATTTATGAAACGTTTATACGAATCTGTCTGGATAGCTAGCAGGTATGGTTCGTCGATTACCGACGCCCATTTACCAAAATCTCGTCGAATTCGTTTCTTTTCAGTAAAAGAGTAAGCCATTTAAAATCCTCGTAATTACATTCTGCGCGGGTCACCCTGATAAAAATCAGAGTCCCGTCCGGTTCATATTTGCTATCGTGTACCAAAAATAGTGGCAAGCACACGTGGGCCGATGGCATTTTCAGCCATCAGCCCTGTTTTTAAGGAGTAGCGGATCAATTCATGGGCCCACATCTGTTCGCTCATATCCGGGGCGCCGGTTTTAACTTCACATCTGAACGATTCAGAATTAATCAGCAGCTCCTAAGTACTTAAGTATTCGAACAACTGTAATTACTTAAGTTCGACAGTTGCACCAGCCTCTTCAAGCTGTTTTTTCAGATCTTCGGATTCAGTCTTGGAAGCAGCTTCCTTAATAGTAGTCGGTGCCGCTTCAACCATATCCTTTGCTTCTTTCAGGCCCAGACCTGTAATTGTGCGAACCGTTTTGATGACAGCTACCTTCTTCTCGCCAAAACTGGTTAGTACCACATCAAATTCATCCTTTTCTTCGACCGCTTCCGCGCCCGACTCACCTGCTGCTGCAGGAGCAGCAGCAACGGCTGCCGCGGCAGAAACGCCAAATTTTTCTTCCATTGCGGAAATCAGATCGACGACTTCCATTACAGTCATGTTTGATAAAGTTTCAAGAATTTCTTCTTTTGAAACGGCCATTGTTTTTTCTCCTGATACAGAAATTTAAAAAGTAATAAAAAATTATTTTTGATCGCGAATTGCGGCGATTGTACGAGTTAGCTTGCCAGGTACCTCTTTCATGGTACGCGCAAGTTTTTCGACAGGTGCTTTCATTACGGCCATCAACATACTAATAGCCTGATCATAAGTTGGCATTGAAGCTAGTCGATTGATCTCCGAAGGATCTAGCAACTCACCGCCAAAGGCGATCAATTTAACCACTAGATTTTTGTTGGAATCGGCATAATCTTTGAAAACACGGGCTGCTCCCCCGGGTTCTTCCATCGAAAACGCGTAAACCATCTGACCTTGCAATGCATCACTCATGCAGTCGTAATCCGTTCCCTCAAATGCCCGTCGAGCCAAAGTATTTTTGACTACGCGTAAATGAACATTGGATTCACGAGCCTTGACACGTAGCTGCGTCATATCGCCAACTGACAGGCCGTGGTATTCAGCCGCAATGACAGAATGCGCCTGAGCAGCCGTTTTGGCGACTTCGCTCACTACAGCCTGTTTTTGCTCGAGTGTTAAAGGCATAAAACATCTCCTGATTAATAAACCATACTAAGCACACGCTCAGCCCTTCCGTCCTTGTCCGATATCACTATCGATTCCTTAAATACGACCTCTTAACCAGAAACCTCTGTCTCAGAAGATCGCCTACGCAGGTAATTAAGGCGATACTCGAAATCGAGCATTACCACCCACGATCTTTGACATATAGCCGACAGCCCCCAGGCTTCGGCATCTTACAAAGTTCTTTATTCGCCGTTACTATATATCCAGCGATGACTGATCAACCGCGACCCCGGCTCCCATCGTGGTCGAGAGTGATATTTTCTTTAGATAGACTCCTTTCGAAGTCGCCGGCTTGGCCTTTTTCAAATCGGCTAGCAAAAATTCCAGGTTTTCACGTAATTGCGAGATTTCAAAACTGGATTTGCCGATCGTACAGTGAATAATGCCGCCTTTATCGGTGCGATAGCGAACCTGTCCAGATTTGGCATTGGTAACTGCGGTAGCCACATCTGGGGACACCGTGCCAACCTTTGGGTTGGGCATCAGGCCTCTAGGGCCGAGTAATTGACCCAGTTGGCCTACTACTCCCATGGCATCCGGGCTGGCAATCACCACATCGTAATTCAGGTCACCACTTTTCATCGAATCGGCCAGTTCCTGCATGCCAACCACGTCGGCACCCGCTTTCTTAGCCTTTTCGGCGTTATCGCCCTGAGCGAATACCGCTACGCGAACTGTTTTACCGGTACCATTGGGTAGCACACTCGAACCACGGACATTCTGATCAGATTTGCGCGGGTCAACACCCAGGTTAATCGCAGCATCGACAGATTCGTCAAATTTAGCGGTACTAAATTCCTTCAGCAGGGCGAGGCATTCGTCGATTGCGTACTGCCGTGTAGTATCGAGTTTTTCGCGCATTGCCGCTATGCGTTTGGATATCCTGGCCATCACATACCCTCCACAATGAGGCCCATACTACGGGCACTGCCGGCGATAATTTTAACCGCCGCATCGAGATCATTGGCATTCAGATCCTCCATTTTGGTATTGGCGATTTCTTCGAGCTGCGCACGGGTGACAGTACCGACTTTTTCAGAGTTTGGCGTTCCGCTGCCCTTGGTAATACCGGCTGCTTTTTTCAGCAATACCGCTGCGGGTGGGGTTTTAATTACAAATGTGAAGCTCTTGTCGCTGTAGACGGCAATCACTACCGACAACGGCATTCCATTTTCCACATCCTGGGTTTTCGCATTAAACGACTTGCAAAATTCCATGATGTTAAGGCCATGCTGGCCAAGTGCGGGACCGACTGGAGGACTCGGATTTGCCGCTCCTGCAGGCACTTGCAGTTTGATATAGTTCTCTATCTTCTTGGCCACAATACTATCTCCTGGGTGCAAACGGACTACTCAATTCGCCCTCCCCAACGTGTATTACTATCGTACAGTTGCTTTCAACTGCTTCCTATTACTAATCAAATTATTACTCATCAAAAGCCTCCGAGCTTATCTCGAGGCTCCCTAGCCTTTTTCAACCTGACCGAAGGCTAATTCGACCGGGGTAGAGCGGCCAAAAATCTGTACTGAAACCAGCATTTTGCTCTTTTCGTAATTAACTTCCTCGACGACACCATTAAAGTCGTTAAACGGCCCATCGTTGACTCGCACGACTTCACCGACCTCAAACAATACTTTAGGCCTCGGCTTGTCGACACCTTCTTCGACACGATTCAGTATTGCATCGGCTTCAGCCTCGCTAATCGCGGCTGGTTTATCACTGGTGCCACCAATAAATCCGAGCACTTTGGGCACTTCCTTCACCAGGTGCCAGGTATCATTGTCCATTTCCATTTGCACTAGTACGTATCCTGGAAAGAATTTGCGCTCACTTTTACGCCGAACTCCGTCCTTCATTTCTACGACCTCTTCAGTCGGCACCAATATCTGACCAAATTTATGCTTGTGCTCTGAATCCGCCAACCGGCTTTCCAGCACTTTCTTAACATAAGATTCAAAACCCGAATAGGCGTGAATCACGTACCAGCGAATGGCCGGATTACTGGGTTTGGCCGCTTTTTCCTCGGTAGCGGCCTCTTCTTTCTCTGATTCTTTCTCTGATTCTTGATCTGACATTAATAATTCCTGGTTAGGTCAGCAAACTTCTGATACCCGACCCCAGGGCCAGGTCGATCAGCCACAACATGATAGCGACCAGAAAAACCATGATCAGTACCGCGATCGTAGTTTGCAGTGTTTCCTGCCGCGTCGGCCAAACCACTTTGCGGACTTCGACCCGGGCATCTCGGGCAAAACCGAGTCCTCTGCGGCCTATATCTGTGGTCGAGACGACAAAAAATGCAATACCAGCCACCGCCAGCATTCCCATTACCCGTAACAACTGTGATTCGTCTTCGAAATAATAAAAACCCACGACACCAGCGATCAAGATCAGTAAAGTTGTAAAAAGCTTTACCGTATCGAAACCTGATGTTGGTTGTTCGACCTTTGTTGCCACAAAATACCTCTAAATGCGCCGAAAATCGGTGATAATGGCAGGACAGGAGGGAATCGAACCCCCAACCTGCGGTTTTGGAGACCGCTGCTCTGCCAATTGAGCTACTGTCCTAATCTAGCGGCAGAATTCGTTCCCACCATCAAATAAAGGGCGGGGATGGTAGCCCATCTTCTGCCCCGATGCAATGATATATTTTAAGGAATCTCTGATTAATTCTGAGTTATCCAAAGGTGCCGGTAAAATGGATCAATTCGATGCGTAAATTGCAGCGAAAACCCAAAGCAATCGCTTCGCTCATGGGGCCCGCTTTAGTAAAACTATTCGTAAGATCCAGGACGAATGTTTGACCCATTTTAACAAGCAGCTGTTGATTCACGAATTGATCAGCGATTCCTCTTTTATCGAATAATTTAACAAACTGGTTACTCGATAAACTGATTACTCAATAAACTGATTACTCAATAATTTTAGAGACCACACCGGCGCCGACAGTTCGGCCACCTTCGCGGATCGCAAATCGCAGCCCATCTTCCATCGCTATTGGTGCTATCAGGGTCACTTCCATCTTTACATTGTCTCCCGGCATCACCATCTCAACACCCGAGGGTAATTCACAGGCGCCCGTCACATCGGTCGTACGAAAGTAAAACTGGGGTCGGTATCCCTTGAAGAATGGCGTATGACGTCCTCCCTCTTCTTTCGAGAGTATATACACTTCGCATTCAAACCGGGTATGCGGGGTAATCGACCCTGGCTTCGCCAGTACCTGTCCTCGCTCGACGTCTTCGCGCTTGGTCCCGCGCAACAGGATACCAACATTGTCGCCTGCCTGACCCTGATCCAGTAGCTTGCGGAACATTTCAACACCGGTACAGACTGTTTTCTGGGTGTCTCTGATGCCGACTATGGCGATCTCTTCGCCCACTTTAATGATGCCGCGCTCTATGCGTCCGGTCACCACCGTACCCCGACCCGAAATCGAGAATACGTCTTCTACCGGCATCAGGTAATCACCATCGATTATTCGCTCGGGCTCGGGTACATAGGTATCCAGCGCCTCTACCAGCTTGACTATAGAGGGAACGCCAATCTCGCTTTCGTCACCTTCCAGCGCTTTTAACGCGGATCCAATAATAATCGGGGTGTCGTCACCGGGAAAATCGTAGGCGTCCAGTAACTCACGGATTTCCATTTCCACCAGCTCAAGCAGTTCGTCATCGTCGACCATGTCGGCCTTGTTCATGTAAACCAGTATATAAGGCACTCCAACCTGACGTGCCAGCAGGATGTGCTCACGCGTCTGGGGCATGGGACCGTCTGCCGCCGATACCACCAGTATCGCGCCGTCCATCTGCGCCGCCCCGGTAATCATGTTCTTGATATAGTCTGCATGGCCTGGACAGTCTACGTGGGCGTAGTGACGGTTGGCTGATTCGTATTCTACGTGTGAGGTCGCGATCGTTATGCCTCGTGCCTTTTCTTCCGGTGCATTGTCGATTTCGTCAAACTCCTTGACTTCGCCACCCTGTAATCCCGCCATCACTTTGGTCAGTGCCGCGGTCAATGTAGTCTTACCGTGATCTACGTGACCAATGGTGCCCACATTCATGTGGGGCTTGTTTCTTATAAATTTTACTTTTGCCATAAGATTTCTCTCTATTTATGGGGACAGTATACTTAATTCGTTATAAATGAATTAGGTATACTGTCCCCTTATATCAACTACCACCCTTTATGATGGCATCTGCAATACTTTTGGGCGCCTCGACATATTTCTCGAATTCCATCGAATAAGTAGCACGCCCTTGCGTCGCGGATCTTAAATCGGTGGCATAGCCGAACATTTCAGCCAGCGGGACCGAGGCCCGAATAATTTTACCGGCCGCCGAATCGGCTATCCCGGCGACGATCCCACGTCGGCGATTCAAATCTCCAATCACATCGCCCATATAATTTTCCGGCGTTACTACTTCTACCTTCATCAAAGGTTCGAGCAGTACCGCGTCGGCGGCCAGCGCACCTTCGCGCATTGCCATCGACCCGGCTATCTTGAACGCCATTTCGTTCGAGTCGACGTCGTGGTATGACCCGTCATACAGCGTAACTTTAATGTCGACCAGCGGAAACCCGGCTAATACACCGTTATCCATCTGCTCGGCAACACCTTTTTCAACCGCAGTAACATATTCGCGCGGGACCACCCCGCCGACGATCGCATTTTCAAATTCATAGCCAACACCGGTTTCCTGGGGTTCCAGCTTTAACCAGACATGTCCATACATACCGCGGCCTCCAGTTTGGCGTACGAACTTGCCTTCCTGTTCGACCGATTTGCGAATCGTTTCACGAAACGCTACCTGTGGCTTGCCGATGTTCGCTTCAACGTTAAATTCGCGTCTCATGCGTTCGACGATAATATCCAGGTGCAATTCACCCATGCCGGATATGATCGTCTGGCCAGATTCTTCGTCGGTTTGTACCCGAAACGATGGGTCTTCCCTGGCCAGTTTGCCCAGTGCAGTACTCATCTTCTCCTGATCCGACTGGGTTTTAGGCTCAACCGCGACCGATATTACCGGCTCGGGAAAATCAATGCGCTCCAGCATAATTTTATTACGGACGTCGCACAGGGTATCCCCAGTGCCGACATCTTTAAGCCCCACCGCAGCCGCTATATCGCCTGCCCGGACTTCTTTCAAATCTTCGCGCGAATTAGCATGCATCTGCAAAATTCGGCCGATACGATCCTTCTTGCCACGTGCCGTATTGAATACCGAATCTCCGGTTTTCAAGATTCCCGAGTAAACCCGGAAAAATGTCAGGTTACCCACAAACGGATCGGTTGCTATCTTAAACGCTAGTGCGGCAAAAGGCTCCGAATCGTCTGGTTTCCTCACTTCTTCGCGCCCGTCATCAGTCACTCCCTTGATGGGAGGCACATCCATCGGGGAGGGCAAATATCGAATCACTGCATCGAGCAGCGCCTGAACACCCTTATTCTTGAACGCTGATCCACACAGCGTCGGAACGATTTCACCTTTCAGCGTGCGCTCGCGCAGACCCTGGTATATTTCTTCTTCGCTTAATAGCCCCTCTTCCAGGTACTTTTCCATCAATTCGTCGTTGGCTTCAGCCGCCGCTTCCACCATTTTCTCGCGCCATTCTTCGCACTGCGCCAGTAGGTTGTCTGGAATCGATTCTTCAACATAGCTGGTACCCATGTTGTCCTGGTCCCAGATAATCGCCTTCATACTCACCAGGTCTGCCACACCGACGAACTTTTCTTCGGCACCGATATTCAATTGCACCGGTACCGAGTGACTACCCAGTCGATCCTTGATCTGCTCCACTACGCGCAGAAAGTCGGCGCCAGCGCGATCCATCTTGTTCACAAATGCGATACGTGGCACCTGGTATCGGTTTGCCTGGCGCCACACCGTTTCAGACTGTGGTTCTACACCCCCCACTGAACAAAAGATCGCGCAAGCACCATCGAGTATGCGCAACGAGCGCTCAACTTCGATAGTAAAATCGACGTGGCCAGGCGTATCAATAATATTGATCCGATGCTGGTCAAACTGCTCGTCCATCCCATTCCAGAAACAGGTTGTCGCGGCCGAGGTAATAGTGATGCCCCGCTCCTGCTCCTGCTCCATCCAGTCCATCACTGCAGCACCGTCGTGCACCTCTCCTATTTTATGAGAGACACCGGTATAAAACAGTATGCGCTCTGTGGTAGTCGTCTTGCCTGCATCGATATGGGCCATAATGCCAATATTCCGATACTTCGAAATCGGGGTCGAACGAGCCACAGTATTTCCTTAATGCTTAAATTGGAGCCTCTGATTAATTCTGAGGCATTCAGGTGCACCGTTAAAATGGGTCAAATCAGGGCGCGAATCGTAGTGAATAGTTTTTCTATTCGCAAGATTTGCTACGAAGAATTGGCTCATTTTAACTAGCAACTGTTGATTCATGAATTGATCAGAGGCTCCTGTGCCTACCAGCGGAAGTGAGCAAACGCTTTGTTCGCTTCAGCCATCCGGTGCGTATCTTCACGCTTTTTCACCGCCGAACCTTTACTCTCCGACGCATCTAATAATTCTCCGGCCAGTTTTTGCGCCATGGTTTTTTCGCCCCGCTTTTGCGCCGCTTCAATCAACCAGCGCATTGCCAGCGTATTGCGTCGCGAAGCGCGAACTTCGATGGGCACCTGGTAAGTCGCACCACCCACACGTCGAGACTTAACCTCGACAGTCGGACGCACATTTTCCAGTGCTTTTTCCATCAACTCGACCGAATCTATACTGCTTTTTTGCGCGACATTGTCGAGTGCAAAGTACATAATCCTTTCCGCCGTAGACTTCTTGCCGTTGCGCATGATCATGTTAATAAATTTTGCTATCTGCAAATCGTGGAACTTGGGATCTGGCAGTATGACTCTTTTAGGGACTTCTCTACGTCTTGGCATTAATTAAGCACCTTTGGCTTACGACTTGGGGCGCTTGGCGCCGTATTTAGAACGACCCTGACGGCGAGTTGGCACGCCCTGGGTATCGAGGCTGCCACGAACCACGTGGTAACGCACGCCGGGAAGATCCTTGACACGACCGCCGCGAACCAGAACCACCGAGTGCTCCTGCAAATTGTGGCCTTCACCACCGATATAAGAGGCGACTTCATAACCAGTCGTCAAGCGCACACGCGCCACTTTTCTCAGCGCAGAGTTAGGCTTTTTAGGAGTGGTCGTGTATACACGAGTGCACACACCACGTTTCTGTGGTGACGCCTCTAGTGCGGGTACGTTACTCTTGGTACGCTTCGATCGACGCGGTTTACGTACCAACTGGTTAACGGTTGCCATCTATAAAACTCTCCTGCGAGCAGACTATTTATTTATAGGGGAAGGTCTGAATTATTCAGATCTTCCTGCAGCAAATGGGCAGGTTTAAGCTCCTGCAAACCCTGCATTTCCCACATCCATGTGGGTCATTTGCTGCCAAACGGAAATCACACTTTTCGTTTGTCGTTCTCTGAGAATTCACGCATGAATAATTCAGAGATTCTTAAATGTGCAATGAATAGCAGGCCATACATATAGATGTATAGCCTGCTATCAGGGGGCGGAATTTTAGGGGCGAAACTGCCTGCTGTCAACCGCTATACTGGTTCTACAGGCAATGAATTTTGGGCTGTCAAATACTTGCGCGCGCGAACTCGGGTGGGTTAATAATAAATCCTGCTAAATCAATTGCTTATGTCAGGTCAAACGACTGCTGAACCGATCCCTTCTGACACAGATCTGGATTATTTGCGGGGAAATATCCCTGCCACCGAAAACAATATAATCTTTCTTAACTGCACTACGAGGCATGGTACGTCCCTGTACCCAATATTCATACTGCGGGTTATAAAATCTTACTCGCTAGCGCTAGTCGCTTCTTCTGATGTTTCTTCGGTGGAAGCTTCGACGATCACTTCTTCGATCGGTGTTGCTTCGGCAATCATTTCGGCACCTTTTGCAAGTTCTGCAGTTTCAACGACTTCTGCGGTTCCTGCAATATCAGGCATTTCCGGACTCACGTCTCCTGGCATGATCGGCATCACAGGTCGCAGGCGACTCAGGCGGCGCTCTTCGTGATAGGGCTGTCCTGTACCAGCCGGTATCAGGCGCCCTACGATGACATTTTCCTTTAGACCGCGCAAATCGTCCTTACTACCTCTGACCGCTGCTTCGGTGAGTACGCGTGTGGTTTCCTGGAACGATGCCGCGGAGATAAACGACTCGGTAACCAGCGAGGCTTTGGTAATCCCGAGCAAATCCTGTTCGAAGGTCGCGGGTTTCTTATTCATTGCAATGGTTTTATCGTTGACATCTAGTACGCGCGCCTTATCGACCTGGTCCCCCCGCAAAAATCGGGTATCGGCGCCATCGATTATGGTTACTTTACGCAACATTTGGCGCACGATCACTTCGATGTGCTTGTCGTTGATCGCTACGCCCTGGAGACGATAAACATCCTGAACCTCGTCGACCATATAGGTGGTCAAATCCCTCAAGCCCTTGATACGTACAATATCGTGCGAGTCGAACTCACCATCAACCATCACTTCGCCTTTGTCCACATGCTCGCCTTCAAATACATTGATGTGGCGAAACTTGGGAATCAGGGTTTCTATCGACTCGTTATCAGTATTGGTAATGATCAGGCGTTTTTTGCCCTTGGTTTCCTTGCCATAGGATACCGTGCCGGTCATTTCTGCCAGGATTGCAGGTTCCTTCGGCTTTCTTGCTTCGAACAAATCGGCTACTCGTGGCAGACCACCGGTAATGTCTCGGTTCCTGGAAGTTTCCTGCGGAATTCTGGCAAGCACGTCGCCAACTTTGATCGACGCGCCATCTTCAACGTTGACGAACGCACCGCCCGGTAACATATAGTGCGCTGGAATATTGGTTCCCGCATAACACAGGGCCTTGCCCTTAGAATCGATCAATTCGATGGTCGGGCGTAATTCTTTGCCCACATTGGAGCGAATTGAATCCTCCATTACTTCGATCGAGGTCAATCCAGTCATGTCATCTACTTTGTGCTGAACCGTGACCGCTTCGACAAAATCGGAAAACTTGACCTTGCCCGCCACTTCGGTAATTACAGGGTGCATATGCGGATCCCAGTTCGCGACCGTTTGCCCCGATTTGACTTCGGCTCCATCTTTGATCTCGAATACTGAACCGTATGGGATTTTATATCGTTCCTTCTCACGCCCACTCGCGTCGGTAACACCCACTTCACCAGAGCGCGATACCGCCACCAGTTTCCTGGCAGAGTTTTTGACCACCTTGATGTTATGAAACCGAATAGTTCCGCTATTTTTGACCTCGATACTACTGACCGAGACTGAGCTACTTGCCGCACCGCCAATATGGAAAGTACGCATGGTTAACTGCGTACCGGGTTCGCCGATAGACTGCGCGGCGATAACACCAATCGCCTCACCCTTGCCGACTATGTGCCCACGTGCGAGTTCGCGTCCATAACATTTAACACACAAACCGTGGCGTGCCTCGCAGGTTACCGCCGAGCGAACCATCAAATCATCGATACCTAGTTCGTTGATCAATTCGACTTCATTTTCTTCGAGCAAAGTGCCGCGTTCGATTACGATATTACCCTGTTCGTCTTTGAGGTCCTGCTGAATGACCCGACCTAATACTCGCTCTCCTAGATCGACAACGATGTCACCTCCTTCGATTACTGGCCGTAAATCTATACCCTTGTCGGTACCACAGTCGTCCATATTGATCACCAGGTCTTGCGAGACGTCAACCAGTCGTCGAGTCAGGTACCCAGAGTTGGCAGTTTTCAATGCGGTATCTGCCAGGCCTTTACGGGCACCGTGAGTAGAGATGAAGTACTGAAGTACGTCGAGACCTTCGCGAAAGTTTGCGGTAATCGCATTTTCGATTATCGAACCATCCGGCTTGGCCATCAATCCACGCATACCGGCGAGCTGCCTGATTTGCGCGGCAGAACCCCGCGCACCCGAATCAGCCATCACAAATATCGAGTTAAAAGAATCTTGCACCACTTCGTTGCCTTCGGCGTCCACTACGGTTTCCTTACCAATTTCATTCATCATCGCGCGCGCTACCTTGTCATTCGTGCGCGACCAGATATCGACCACCTTGTTGTAACGCTCTCCAGAAGTTACCAGGCCAGTAGCCCACTGCTTTTCGATACCCTTGATCTCCTTTTCCGCACTAGCGATCAGGTCAGCCTTATCTGCGGGGATGATCATGTCGTTAACACCGATCGATATGCCCGATTTTGTCGCAAATCGAAAACCCATATACATCAACTGATCCGCCAGAATGACGGTCTCTTTGAGACCTACCAGGCGATAACAGTTATCGATCAACCGGGACACATTCTTTTTATCCTGGGTGCTATTAATCAAATCAAATGACAGGCCTTTGGGCAGTAATTCTCCGAGGATGGCACGTCCAACCGTGGTCTCGACCAGTTGCCTGACCGCCACCTGGTTACCTTCTTCATCACGCTCGTAATTGGTCACACGACATTTGATACGGGCCTGTAATTCAACTACGTTGGCGTTATAAGCACGTTCCACTTCTTTAGCATCGGCGAAAGTCATCCCTTCACCCTGTACATTGATCTTTTCGCGAGTCATGTAATAAAGGCCGAGGATAATATCCTGGGTTGGCACGATGATCGGTTTACCATTCGCCGGAGATAGAATGTTGTTGGTCGACATCATCAATGTACGAACCTCGAGTTGCGCCTCTATCGACAGCGGTACGTGTACCGCCATCTGGTCGCCATCAAAATCAGCATTGAAAGCGGTACATACCAATGGGTGTAATTGAATTGCCTTGCCCTCGATCAGGATAGGCTCGAACGCCTGGATTCCGAGTCGATGCAAAGTCGGGGCGCGGTTGAGCATGATCGGATGCTCCCGAATCACTTCTTCGAGAATATCCCAGACTTCTGTTACTTCGCGTTCTACCAGCTTTTTCGCCGCCTTGATCGTGGTGACAAGCCCGCGTAACATTAATTTACTGAAAATGAATGGTTTAAAAAGTTCCAGCGCCATTTTTTTGGGTAAACCGCATTGGTGCAATCGCAAAGTTGGGCCTACCACGATGACCGAACGACCAGAATAGTCCACGCGTTTGCCCAGCAGGTTTTGGCGGAAACGGCCCTGCTTTCCCTTGATCATGTCCGACAGTGATTTTAGTGGCCGCTTGTTGGTGCCGGTAATTGCTCGCCCGCGACGACCGTTGTCGAGCAGCGCATCGACCGATTCCTGCAACATGCGTTTTTCGTTGCGCACAATGATGTCTGGCGCATTGAGTTCGAGCAATCGTTTTAGTCGGTTGTTGCGGTTAATCACACGGCGATACAAATCATTCAGATCGGAGGTGGCGAATCGACCACCATCGAGTGGTACTAGCGGGCGCAGGTCAGGTGGTAATACGGGTAATACGGTCATCACCATCCATTGTGGCTTATTGCCAGAATCAATAAAGGCTTCGACCAGTTTTAAGCGTTTGGAAAGGCGCTTGAATTTGGTTTCCGATTTAGAGCTCTCGATTTCCTCACGCAGCTGTTGCGCTTCTATTTTTAAATCGACCTGTTTTAACAGTTCGAATATGGCCTCCGCACCCATTTTGGCGTTAAAATCATCGCCAAATTCTTCGATCGCTTCGAGGTAGCCCTCATCATTCAGTAATTGACCTTTTTCCAACGTGGTCATGCCAGGGTCGATAACAACGAAACCCTCAAAATAGAGTACCCGCTCTATGTCACGTAAGGTCATGTCGAGTAACAAGCCGATACGCGATGGTAGCGACTTCAGGAACCAGATATGCGCAATCGGACAGGCCAGTTCAATATGGCCCATACGTTCTCGTCGAACCTTGGTCTGGGTAACTTCAACACCGCACTTTTCACACACTACACCACGGTGCTTCAGGCGCTTGTATTTTCCGCACAGACATTCGAAGTCTTTTACCGGGCCAAAAACCTTGGCGCAAAATAATCCATCACGCTCGGGTTTGAAAGTTCGGTAGTTAATGGTCTCGGGCTTTTTAACTTCCCCGTATGACCAGGATCTCACCATATCAGGCGAGGCCAATCCGATTCGGATGTGATCAAAATTGCCGCTATGACCTGGCTTTTTTAATAAATTAAGTAAGTCTTTCATAATTAATCCTTCTCAAGCTCAATATTCAGACATAAAGACCGAATCTCTTTCAGCAACACATTAAATGACTCAGGCATACCGGCCTCCATGCTAAAATCGCCATCAACGATACTCTTGTACATCTTATTTCGCCCATTTACATCGTCGGATTTAACCGTCAACATTTCCTGCAAGGTAAAGGCGGCACCATAGGCCTCGAGTGCCCAGACTTCCATTTCGCCAAACCGCTGACCGCCAAACTGTGCCTTACCACCGAGTGGTTGCTGCGTGACCAGACTGTAAGGACCGGTTGAACGTGCGTGCATCTTGTCGTCCACCAGATGGTTCAATTTCAACATGTACATGTAGCCCACGGTAATAAGCCTGTCAAAAGTTTCGCCGGTACGGCCATCGATTAAAGTGGTCTGACCCGATTCCGGCAATTCTGCCAGCGCCAGCATATTTTTGATTTCCTCTTCGTCGGCTCCGTCGAATACTGGCGTCGCCATCGGCACGCCTTCGCGTAGATTTTCGCAAAGCTCCAAAATTTCCTTATCATTGAACTCCTTGAAGTTCACCTTTTCACTACTATTGTTGTAGATTTTTTTAAGAAAAGTTTTCAATTCCTCAACCTTGGAGCGTGCATCGAGCATTTCACCAATTTTCAGACCCAGACCGCGTGCAGCCCATCCCAGATGTGCTTCTAGTATCTGTCCAACGTTCATGCGCGAAGGAACACCGAGCGGATTCAGCACTATATCTATTGGTGTTCCATCTTCACGATGAGGCATATCCTCTTCGGGCACAATCATCGAGACAACGCCCTTGTTTCCGTGGCGACCTGCCATCTTGTCTCCGGGTTGCATACGACGCTTGACGGCGACATATACCTTGACCATCTTGAGGACACCCGGCTTGAGATCGTCACCTGCAGTCACCTTCTTTTTCTTTTCTTCGAATAGCTGGTCAAACGCAGCGCCTTGCGCATCAAGCTGCTCATTCAGCGACTCGAGCTTTTTACTCAGGTCATCGTCTTTGATACGAATCATCGACCATTGTTTGCGTTCGATGGACTCGAGATATTCCCCGGTAATGACTGCGTTTTTCTTCAGGCCTTCAGGACCACCCGTGGCTTTTTGACCGGTAATTATCTTGGCGAGGCGAAGATAAATATTATCCTGGATAATGCGAAACTGGTCGTCCAGATCTTTCTTTAACGACTCAATTTCGGCGCGTTCATTTTCGAGCGCGCGCGCGTCTTTGGGTACCCCATCGCGGGTAAATATTCGTACGTCGACCACGGTACCTACGACACCGGATTTCATGCGCAACGAAGTATCTTTCACGTCGGAGGCTTTTTCTCCAAAAATAGCGCGCAGTAGTTTTTCTTCCGGCGTCAGTTGGGTTTCACCCTTAGGGGTTACCTTTCCGACCAGGATATCGCCCTGCTTAACTTCCGCACCGACATAAATAACGCCCGATTCATCCAGCTTGGCTAGTAGGCCTTCGCTGACGTTTGGAATGTCAGCGGTTATTTCTTCAGCGCCGAGTTTGGTATCGCGCGCGAGACAACTCAGTTCTTCGATATGTATCGTGGTAAAACGATCTTCCTTGACTACCCGTTCCGATAATAAAATCGAGTCTTCGAAGTTGTAACCGTTCCAGGGCATGAACGCGACCAGCATGTTTTGGCCGAGGGCCAGCTCACCGAGATCAGTAGAGGCACCATCAGCCAATACGTCACCTTTACTAATAATGTCTCCTGGTACGACCAGTGGTTTCTGGTTGATGCATGTATTTTGATTCGAGCGCGTGTACTTGGTGAAATTATAGATATCGACACCCGATTCACCGGCGGTAGTTTCTTTATCATTGACACGAATGACCACTCTACTCGCATCGACCGAATCGACCACACCACCACGCAGGGCTTTGACCGTAGTGCCCGAATCAATCGCAACGATACGTTCCATACCGGTACCAACCAGTGGTTTCTGTGCGCGCAGGCAGGGTACCGCCTGGCGTTGCATATTCGATCCCATCAGAGCCCGGTTAGCATCGTCGTGCTCCAGAAACGGGATTAACGATGCGGCTACCGAAACGATCTGTTTAGGCGAAACGTCCATATAGTCGATCTTGTCTGGGGTCGTGAGAGTGAATTCATTGTTGGTCCGACAGGGTATAATATCATCGACCATCATGCCTTTTTTATCCAGCGTCACATTGGCCTGCGCGATCGAAAACTGGCTCTCTTCGATGGCCGAGAGGTATTCGACATCGTTGGTGACCTTGCCATTTTTTACCTTACGATACGGCGTTTCGAGAAAACCGTAGTGATTGGTACGCGCGTAAACCGACAAAGAGTTTATCAGGCCTATATTAGGGCCTTCTGGCGTCTCGATAGGGCATACCCGACCGTAATGGGTTGGGTGTACGTCGCGGACTTCAAAACCGGCCCGTTCGCGTGTCAACCCACCTGGACCGAGCGCCGACACCCGTCGCTTGTGGGTCACTTCAGACAATGGATTATTTTGATCCATAAATTGCGAAAGCTGACTGGAACCGAAGAATTCCTTCACCGCGGCCGCTACGGGCTTGGCATTGATAATATCCTGCGGCATCAGGCCTTCGGATTCGACTAGTCCGAGGCGGTCGCGAACTGCGCGCTCGACCCGTACGATACCGGTTCTAAACGCATTTTCGGCCATTTCTCCAACACTACGGATACGACGGTTGCCCAGGTGATCGATATCGTCGACCGTCCCATTGCCATTGCGAATATCGATCAATACCTTTACCGCATCAACTATGTCTTCGGTTGACAGTGTACCTTCGCCTTCGATTGAATCGCGACCGAGACGTCGGTTGAACTTCATCCGCCCCACTTCGGACAGATCGTAACGATCTGGGTTGAAAAATAAATTCTGGAACAAATTTTCGGCTGAATCCTTTGTTGGCGGCTCGCCAGGTCGCATCATGCGATAAATTTCGACCTTGGCTTCCAGAGCGTTGGTGGTAGAGTCTAGCGCCAAAGAATTGGAAATGAAAGCACCACGATCGATCTCGTTGGTAAAAATGGTTTTAAATTTCTTGATGCCTTTTTTACGGATAAGGACGAGTAATTCTTCAGTAATTTCATCGTTGGCACTGGCAAATATTTCTCCGGTTTCGCTATCGACCAGATTATCCGCCAGAATTTTACCCACGACATAGTCTTCGGGTACCGGTAACACTTTAGCGTTGGCTTTTTTCAGTGCTTTAACATGCACAGCGGTAACGCGACGACCCTGTGGCACCAGCACCTTACCCTTCACAGTAATATCGAAGGTCGCGGTCTCGCCTTTTAGCCAATCAGCGTGCAACACCATTTCAATTTCATTCTTTTTAATCTTGAATTCGCTATGGTCGAAAAACATATCCAGCA
>JADFJT010000064.1 GCA_022566015.1 Pseudomonadota bacterium
GATAGGGCCCAATATCGAGCATCGTCTGGTCGTAATTAAATTCTAGCAGCAATCCGTCCAGATGATCATAAGCCTGAATAATATGGGCGGAAATATGCCCCGTATCGGTCAAAATTCCCAACCGTTTCCCACTGGCAACGTGGTGAAACACATACTGAACCGGTTCGCCTGCATCGTGCGGAACGGTGACAGGCAAAATGTCGAAACAGCCAATTTTAATCGATTGGCCTCCACTAACTACCTGATAAGTAAAGCTACTGTCGAAAACAGCACGCGCGGTGCCGGTAGTCGACCAGACTGAAATATCGTATCGAGTGGCAAGCCGCTCCACACCAGCGCCGTGATCTGAATGTTCGTGCGTGAGTAAAATGGCATCGATATCTTTGGGAACAAGATCAAGTTTTGACAGACGCAGCTCGAACTGGCGCAACGAAAAGCCACAATCTATCAGAATGGTCTTCCCTTCGTGGCCCACCAGTGTGGCGTTGCCCTTGCTACCGCTGCCCAGAGACGCTATCCGCACGTGTGAACATCCATATTTTTAGACCCCTACTATTATAGATTCCATAATTATTTAATATTTTGGTACAGCAAAGTCAAAAACCCGATACCTTCAGATGAATTGTCAGCTTCACCGTCAATTGTTTCGATGCTTATGCGGGTGGTATCGTACGTCTCCTCTGAAATAATCAGAATAATTTGCTTTTTCACTACTTTTATTTCGGCGGCAAATAACGATAGGAATCCCCTATCTTCTACTTCTACATCCATGTCGGTATTCACCCGGATGACACCCTTATTGCCTAACAGTCCACTTTTAAACGTCGCGTTGGCCACTTCAAAATTCATCCGCTCCAGCTGATGCAGGGTTCGGTACCAGGTGCGCGAATAACCTTCCTGAACCAGCAGGTAAGTCTCTTCCTTTAAATAATCGGTATTGAATGACGCCCTGGATGCAAATAGCTTGACGTTGTCCAACTGCTGTTCGGCCTCGGCGCGCCGCAAACCAAGGTAAATCATCAGGCGCGAGAGCATCTCCACTTCCAACTCGGAATCAGACTGGCGAAAATTCCGGCTGTTATCGATCTCAGCCAGATTATGTTTCGTCAGCTTTGTGAAGTTAAATTCGGTTCCCCGGTGTGAAATGTAAATACGAACCCCCTGGTCAGCCCCATCCTTCGCAATTCGTGTCCTGAATTGATCCTGACTCTCCGACAAATTCCTGGAGGAGAACAGTCTGGCAAAAAAACCTTGGTCTTCTTTATGACCACCCTCTTCTTTGTAAACCCATTCGGTCTCCATGATGCCAATCACTGGCTCGTCTAGTGCCAGTGTAAAGCCCTCCGAGGCCCAGAATTCCCTGACTAACTGGTATAACTCATCGACCGGTGCGTCCAGGCTAAGCCAGTAAAAGTCTGCAAAGCCTTCAATTTTTAATGATTCTACAATGGCTAATACCGGTATCTTTTTCCTCGAGTCGGGATCGTCTGATTCGCTAAAAAAAACGGCCGGCAACTCGAAAGCAGAATTAGTACTGTCGGTAGTCAAATCGGGCGGTATTTCCAGCCCAGGCGATACTCGACTATCGAGATAACGTAAATCTGACGACGAACTGCTACAAGCCACCAGATTGGCCAGCATAATAGCGACCAGTATAATTAACCCCGCTTTCATATTGCACCACCAGCAATTAACGCCTTGCGTACTGAATCCTGGTACTCTTCTGCCAGCACAGTCATCGGCAGACGCATATGGGCTTCGCCAAAGCCAATTTCCGCAACTGCCCACTTCACTGGAATCGGATTCGACTCTATGAACAACAGGCGGTGCAATTCGGCTATCTCCGCATCGATATTACGAGCCTCCTGTGCCTTACCTTCGTAGGCAAGACGGCACATTTTGGCCATCTTTGCAGGTACGACATTGGCGGTTACCGATATCGCACCATGACCACCATTAAGTATAAATTCGCAGGTAGTAGAATCATCGCCGGTCAATAGTGCGAAATCGTCACTGACCAGCTTTTTAATTTCGGCGAGACGTTCCATGCTGCCAGTGGCTTCTTTAATACCGACGATATTGCTCACTTTCGCCAACTCGCCGATAGTTTCGGCCAGCATATCGCAAGCGGTTCGTCCGGGTACGTTATAGAGTATCTGCGGGATATCTACTGCGTCGGCTATAGCCTGGTGGTGTAGTACCAGGCCTCGCTGAGTGGGTTTATTATAATAAGGCGTTACCAGCAAACAGGCATCAGCTTTTGCCTCTTTCGCACAACGGGTTAATTCGATTGCTTCACTGGTCGAGTTAGCGCCAGTACCAGCAATCATCGGTAGGCGCTGGTTAATTATTTCCCGGCTACGGCGCAAGAGCTCGCAGTGTTCATCGGGGTTCAATGTTGCTGACTCGCCAGTAGTTCCAGCAATGACCAGACCGTCACTTCCCTGTTCTACGTGAAAATCTATTAATACTTCGAGCTGTGCATAATCCACGGCACCATCACCAAGCATCGGCGTCACTAACGCCACTAGACTACCTTTAAACATGCCGCACCTCTGCACCACTGAATAACAAATAAGCCGCGTATGTTATAAAGACTGATGCTAATGTACAAGTAATAGTCGTCAAGTTTATCCCCGACAAATCGCCACGGCACTGATCATCGGTAGCGGTGCTATCAAGGACTCCCTGAGTAAATTTTATAATAGTTCGCCCTGGGAATCGTCTTCAGCCTTCGTATCATGGTCTGTCCAGGCTTTAATAATGGCCTGAATCAGCGTAGCGAGCGGAATCGCAAAAAACACACCCCATATACCCCAAAGACTTCCAAAAAAAACAACCGCGACGATAATCGCAACTGGATGCAAATTAACCACTTCGGAAAATAACAGGGGTACCAGCAAATTACCGTCCAGAAATTGAATGAGCGCATAGATCGCGATCAGATATCCAAAATCGGATGTGGCACCCCATTGAAAAAAAGCGATTAATGCAACGGGAATTGTCACTACGGTAGCCCCCACATACGGCACGATCACCGACAGTCCAACCAGCAAGCTGATCAGTAATGCATAATTGAGCCCCATAAAGGCGAACGCAATAAAAGACGAAATCCAGACGACAAGTATTTCGATAAATTTGCCTCGTACATAGCTGGCAATTTTGGAGTCGAGGTCTGCCCAAACTGTTGTTACTAGTCTGCGTTCGTCGGGCAGAAAATTACCCAACCATCTTAGGATCATATCCTTATCCTTGAGGAAGAAAAAAACCATCAAGGGTAACAGGATTAAATAGACGAAAAAGGTTATCACACCGACTACCGATGCTAAGGATAAGCTCACGACCCGCTGCCCTAAATTGGTCAATTCGGTGCGTACAAATGTAAATATATCCTCTACCTGTTCGGTGGAAACATAGTCAGGATAGTCTTGCGGTAACTGAGATAATAGCTGCTGGCCTTTACCAAACATTGCGGGCAACTCACGAATCAACTCACTGACCTGGCGCGATAAAAGCGGTAACAATACTAAAAGAACTATTAATATAGTTGCCAGAATTAAAGCAGTGACAATACTGGCGGCGACTGTTCGGCTCACCCCGATCTGATCCAGCCTGTATACCAGGCCTTCAAATAGATATGCGATGATGACTCCAACGAGGATAGGCATAAGATGAGCATTCATCACCAGGATGAGCAATCCGCCAACAATCAGTATGAATGCGAAAATAATCGTCTGGGGATCGGTAAAGTAACGCTCATACCACTGTCTTAATAGATTAATCATTTTGTAGATACTGTTCGTATTGGGTTTGAAATGTGGTTTCCAGCTCGTCGATCACTGTCGATGCTTCTTTCCCTTGCATAATATGCTGCCCCATCAACGCCGAGGTATCGCTGAGCAATTTGCCTTCGTCGAGCATGTAGTAAGTTTTCTTCAGTCGTTTAATCGCTGCAACGACTGTTTCGACGCCAGGCCTGGCAATTGACTTTGGCTCCTGTCTGGCGTCCTCGGATGGTTGAATCTTATATTGTTGCACCATAAAGGTCGCATAATCGACAATCGCCTGCTGATGCTCCATACCGAGACTGCTCATCAAGACTTCAAGCTGTTGGAGCCGATTTTTCGTCACTTCTACAATCTCTCCCAATAATAGTCTTAACAGATACGATCATTTTATTCTCCTGCAATAAGCACGGGCAAATTCCAGTAATTCTTCCATCACCATGACCCGAAATTTTTGCCTTTGGCGCACAAATGAAAAAGGCCTGGTCAGCGGTGGATCGAGTTGCAGCGCTGCTAAGGTATTGAGTTTTAGTTCTTTCTCTATCGTAGAACGAGACAAGATCGAGATCC
This sequence comes from Pseudomonadota bacterium, assembly GCA_022566015.1. GTDB lineage: Bacteria > Pseudomonadota > Gammaproteobacteria. The sequence continues at coordinate 4,356 of JADFJT010000064.1, forward strand.
CCATCCCAGCTTCAACTGCCCCTTTTAATGCTTCCGGGCTCCCTAATTCCAGGCAGAAATTCATCTCTGCCGGGTTTATATTTTGCTCGACAAGATATTGCAAAATAACTTCGCGGGTACCCGATCCTTCTTCACGGCAAACGAAGGGATATCGTTTTATATCAGCAGGCTTAACCTTGCCACCTCTTTTAACCAGTTCATGATCGGGAACTGCCACTACCACCAGATGATCTTCGTGACATACTTCGACCACTAGATTCTTGTTAGAAACCGGCGCTTCCACTACACCGAGGTCGATCACATTTTGTTCCACCATCGATACGATACCCTCAGTGTTTGACACTTTCAGGCGTAAGTTGATCTCCGGGTAAGAATTCTTAAATTCTCCAAGTAAAGCCGGTAACATGTATTCTGCGATCGTAGTACTGGCGCCAATAGTCAAAACGCCACTTATTTCGCCGGTCAGGTCCCGCACGGAATTTTCCATTTCCGTATATAGATCAAAGATACGTTCGGCAAACTCGGAAACCTTTTCGCCTGCAGAAGTTAAACTGACTTTGTTATGCGTACGGTCAAACAGGCGAGTATTAAAGTATTCTTCTAGCTGGCGTACCTGAAAGGTAACGGCCGGTTGAGTCATGTGCATGGCTTCGGCTGCCTTGGTAAAGCTCAGCAGCCTGGCGACAGTATGAAATACTTTCAGGCGTCTATCACTCATGGAATTAGGCAACTCGGAAAAATTAGGCTCATATTATATATAAAATTTATGTAGTTCTACAGAGGTTATAAATATGTCTAATACAATGTAATGTCGGCGAGGCAGTAATATTTACGCGACATATGTCACAGAATCGCAAATCACATCTATAATAATTGATGACAATTCTGGATTTCGCTCGTAAACTATTAATAATGAAGAAAAAAGGGATGAATATGAAGTTCTTGATATGCCTGTTAATCGTGGTTTCACCTTCGCTTAGTGCCGGAGAAATTCTGAAGTGGATCGATGAAGATGGCAATATTAATTATGGGGATACACCCCCGTTAGAAGCGAAAGCCGAACCAGTAAAGGTGATTAGAGCTCCCAGTAATCCGGGCAAAGCGCTACCGAGGCTCTCTGGTAGTGGTTCAAGTAATGCCTCCAGCAGCAGTGGGAGCAATCAAAGTGCGTCGAATCAGCAGTTTAGCAATACACCGGAAGCTGAAGCAAATATTGCCTGTGAAAATGCTCGTAAGGATTTGAAGGTGATCAGTAGCAGCTCTCGAATCAGGCTTAAGTCGGCCGATGGCAGCGTACGCTATATGAGTACCGAGGAAATTAGTCAGCGAAAGCAAACGGCCGAAGAAGACATCGCTCAGTTTTGCAAGTGATTTATTTAAATCACTAATAATCAGGTAACCCCTCCCCTATAATACTCGGAATTTTAATACTCGACAGCCCTCCTGGGGTCGCCGAGCATTATAAACTCCTGCTCGATCAGAATATGAAGACATCCAGATTCCACCTGGCGACATTAAAAGAAACACCGGTTGACGCGGAGATCGTTAGCCATCAGTTAATGCTGCGCGCGGGATTAATACGTAGACTCGCATCGGGTATTTATACCTGGATGCCACTGGGATTACGCACCCTGCGTAAAGTAGAAAAAATAGTACGCGAAGAGATGGATAGAGCCGGTGCACTCGAGGTGCTGATGCCTTCCATTCAACCTGCAGAATTGTGGCAAGAAACCGGACGATGGGATCAGTTCGGACCCGAATTGCTGCGTTTAAAAGATCGACATCAAAGAGATTTTTGCATCGGGCCAACACATGAAGAGGTAATAGCCGATATTTTTAGGCGTGAAATCAAAAGTTACAAGCAATTACCGATTACTTTTTATCAAATCCAGACCAAATTTCGTGATGAAATTAGGCCAAGATTTGGCATTATGCGGGCCCGTGAATTTATCATGAAAGACGCTTATTCATTCCACGTCGGACAGGAATCTCTACAACAGACTTACGATGTGATGTACCAGGCCTATAGCAAAATTTTTGACCGCTTAGGCCTCGCTTATCGATCTGTCACCGCCGACTCCGGGGCGATTGGTGGTAATTCGTCACATGAATTCCACGTGCTCGCAGATTCTGGCGAAGACGCTATCGCATTTTCCAACCAAAGCCAATACGCGGCTAACGTCGAAATGGCCGAAGCCGTTCCTGGCGATAAAACTCGCGCCAAACCGGGTGCAGCGATGAAAACCATTGATACTCCCGGAAAACACACAATTGAAGAGGTCGCCAAAACCCCTGGTATCGATATCGATAAATGCCTGAAAACCCTAATCGCCGAGGCGGACGATGGTGGTCTTGTGGCACTGGTACTGTGCGGGCACCATGAGCTTAATCCTCTAAAAGCTGAAAAACTGGAAGGCGTCGCAAGTCCGTTTAAATTGGCTGAGCGCGATAATATTAATGCTCAACTACGAATCGATATTGGCTCTATTGGCCCAGTTGGACTCGAAATCAAAATCTATGTCGACCGAAGTGCGGCCCTGGTGAGTGATTTTGTCTGTGGCGCCAATGCGGATGGTCAGCACTACATCAATGCTAATTGGGGGCGCGATTGCGATGAGCCTGAAGTAGTCGATATTCGAAATGTCGAGGAAGGCGATCCGAGCCCCGATGGGAAAGGGAGGCTGAAGATTCTACGCGGTATCGAAGTGGGTCATATTTTTCAGCTTGGAGATAAATACAGTGAGTCAATGCAGGCAACTGTGCTAGACGAAAACGGAAAAGAAGCGGTAACCAAAATGGGTTGTTACGGTATTGGGATAACCCGTATCGTCGCGGCAGCGATCGAGCAAAATAACGACGCTAGTGGAATATATTGGCCCGATTCACTGGCGCCTTTTCAGCTGGTCATTTGCCCAATCAATTATCACAAATCTGAACGGGTCAAAAAGGCCGCCGAAGACCTTTATCAGGACTGTCTCAAGCGCGGGATCGAAGTTTTGCTGGATGACCGCCCACTGCGACCGGGAGTGATGTTTTCCGATATGGAACTTATTGGAGTATCTCATCGCATTGTACTGAGCGAACGTGGCTTAAGTGCAAAACAATTTGAATACAAAGGTCGCAGAGACCAGTCGGCCAGTAATTATGAATTAACCGAATTGCCGTCGTTTCTCGATGGTTTGTTCAAACGGACATGCAAATCGGCATAAAGATAGCCTGCCTGCGTCCACTAGCGCTCGTATTAGCGTTAATAATTGTGGTGCCAGCTCATTCAATCAGCACGGAGAAAGATTCTAAACTTCGACTATTGCTGAAAAATGCCATCGAAAGCAATGCGGGATTCGAAGATCGATTTGATGCCGAAGTCTGGTTGCTCGACATGTCGAATAGACTCGGGCCATTTATCAGCGACCCCGAAGAACGACTCAAACTGTTAATGAATGTGCACTACGAAGCCAAGCGGGTCAATCTAGCCCCCGAACTGGTACTGGCGTTAATCGAGGTCGAAAGCCGTTTCGATAAGTTCGCCATATCGATATCGGGTGCCCTTGGACTGATGCAAATCATGCCATTCTGGTTAGACGAAATCGGTATTTCAGATAAAAACCTGTTTAAAATACGAACCAATCTGCGTATGGGCTGCACAATTTTACGCTATTACATGGATATGGAATCGAACGACATGATGCGTGCTCTGGCACGCTATAATGGCAGTCTTGGTAGCCAGACCTACCCGAACAAAATATTTAAGGCGCTCAACACCCACTGGTTTAAACAATAGTTAAAGCACGGACTCTAAACATCATACCGTGGTGGTGCGACCTTCAACACTTCCTCGATTGTCGTCATACCCTTTGCAACTTTTTGCGCGCCAGCCAGATTGAGCGGCTTCATTCCTTGCTTGATCGCCGTTTTTCTGAATTTAGCCAACTCAAAATCTGACCCTATCTCCTGCTTGAGCTTATCACTAATCGGCATCATCTCATAAATACCCACGCGCCCAATAAACCCTGTTTGGCGACATTCCAGGCAGCCCTCGGCACGCGCTATTTCCGCTGGTGCCGTAGTCTTCCAGGGTCTGATCAGGGCTTCCCATTCATTTTTATCGATATCCTGGTTTTGCTTGCAATGGGGACACAGGGTACGTACCAGTCTTTGTGCTACTACGCCAATAAGCGTCGCACTAATCAGGTAGGGCGGCACTCCTATTTCGGTCAGTCGTGCGATCGCCGAAGGAGCATCATTAGTATGCAGGGTCGACAGCACTAAATGCCCGGTAAGTGCCGCCTGCACTGCCATTTCCGCAGTTTCCAGATCGCGTATCTCCCCCACCATAATGATATCTGGATCCTGACGTAACAGGGTTCTGACCCCGCTGGCGAAATCCAGGCCTATATTATGCTGTACCTGCATTTGATTAAAACTGGGTTCGACCAGCTCGATCGGGTCTTCAATCGTACAAACATTCACTTCCGGTACAGCCAGGTGTTTCAGACTGGTGTAAAGCGTTGTCGTCTTACCCGAGCCTGTCGGCCCGGTCACCAGAATTATCCCATGTGGTTGTTTGATCATCTGATTCCAGAAATCTTCGTCTTTTTTCTCAAACCCAAGCGCCGAAAAATTTTTCACTAGCACTTCAGGATCAAAAATTCTCAGTACCAGCTTTTCTCCAAAAGCAGTTGGCATACTCGATACTCGCATTTCAATTTCAGCACCATCCGGGGATCGAGTTTTAATACGGCCATCTTGCGGCCTTCGTTTTTCGGCCACGTCCAGCCTGCCCATAATCTTGACTCGACTAATAACCGCAGCGGTAATATTGGCTGGAATCTCATACACCTGGTGCATCACGCCGTCGATCCTGAAGCGCACATTACCCTGCTCTCGCCTCGGTTCGATGTGGATATCACTGGCTCGCTGGTTAAATGCATATTGCATCAGCCAGTCGACTATACTGACTATATGCTGGTCATCGGCATCAACCGAACCCGCGCTTCCGAGTTGAATCAACTGTTCCAAATTTTGTAGCGTACTCGGCAAATTCCCCGCACTTGCACCAGCGCTATCCATCGCCTTGCTGATACTGTAAAACTCTAGCAGATAAGATTTTAACTCGTTCGGATTAGCCAGCACCGTAACGATCGGTCGGTCAACAATTCGGTTTAATTCGTCGCGCCACTCCAGGTTGAAGGGATCGGTCACTGCAATCAAAACTTCTGTAGGGGTTACTTTTACCGGTAGAATTCCGAATCGCGAAGCGTAGGCATAAGAAATGATAGAAGTACAGGAGGCAACATCCATTTTTAGGGGATCAAAGTGATAACGAGACACGCCAGATTCTTCGGATAGCCAATCGGTCAGCACATCGAGTGTCAACACTTGCTCAGGCTTCGAGTCGTTAGCCCAATTACGGCTGGCGATTAATTCTAGTGGGTGCAGATTTTCACGATCTCTGTCCGATACCAGTGACGATACCATGCTCGCCTTCTCCTGATCTACAGCTCCCTGTGATACCAGCACCTGTAGGATGCTTTCTAGATTACAAACGCTCAGGTTCGCCATAGAGCCGATTCTCGTCTCGCCTTAAACTATCTATCATCTTGCAGAAGTGTTTTTTATTGGGATACTCAAAACATATTAGCAGGAATTTCGACACTAGCGACAAATAATCCCCGATTACCAGAGTCCGATTAGCGGGCAAAAAAAACCCGCTTTCTAGCGGGTTTTTTTCTTACTTCTTGTAGCAGGAATACAACTTACATGGCCAGGTAATCCAGATCCGAGGCTTCGGTTTCACCTAATATCCAGGCTCCGCGAGTCTTCGCATGTTGTATTGCTGCGTCGGCTTCAGCCATGGATGATTTAGGTATTTCAAAAAACTGTCCAGCATAAATTAAGTCAGCGTCCTTGATTTGGCCTGAGTTTGCCTTGTAAATTAATGGCCACTGGTAAGGATTACCGTAAACTGAATCTTTACCGGCGATATTCCACAGGTTGTCGCCTTCGACTACCAGGTAACTATCCATGCCTTCGGCCACCGGTGCTGCTTCTTCCACCTCGGTAGTACCTTGTGAGGCATGGAACGCAGCGATGGCATCTGATGCTTCGTCTTCTGCTTTATTAGCCAAAATCAATGCACGAGCGTTATTACATTCTTCCGCCGCTTTTTCGGCGGTCTCGATTATCTTGGCGGTTTCTCGCCATTCGAGGCCCAGATTTCTGGTGCGCGCATTTTTCAGCTTGGCTGCATAGATGGCGTTTTTGACTTCAGCTGTAGCCCCCATACATTCTTCAGCCGAAGCTTCCATCGGAGTTTCCTCGGTAGTGGCGCAACCAGCTACAGTAAGAAATCCGGCAGTGATAGCCGCAATTGCAGCAAATTTTAAGAGTTCTTTAGCATTCATGTGTTCTTATCTCCAGAGAACTGATCGTTTTTAGATATAAATTAAGGTGTGTAAGCTTTTTGTGTGCCCGCTTTGCACAGAAGATTACCTTGATCAACCTTACAGAGCAAGCCTAAATATGTAAATTAATGCTCATTATATACCAGTGCTCCGGCCAAATTAACCTGATTTCTTACCGGGTCTCTAGTCTGGGGCAAAATAAAGCCACGATAATTCACTAGTTTAGGGTACTTCATGATCAAGTCGGGGCCGTCTGCTTCAGAGTCGCTAGTTGATAAAGCGGCACCAATATTGTAAAACTGTCCTGATATCTGTCAGCCTAGCCTTTTAAACGAATTATTATCCGAATGACTGAAGAAAAATTGACTATTTACCACAATCCTGGCTGCAGCAAATCCAGGGAAACTCTGAATATTCTGAAGCAACACGGCAAATCACCCGAAATAGTCGAATATCTGAAAAACCCTCCGGACACACATGAACTGAAAAGAATTGTCGATTTATTAGATTTGTCTCCCAGGGAAATACTGCGAACGGGTGAACCGGCCTATCAGGAGGCGAAACTAGGTGACAATACGATAAATGATGAAGACATTTTGGCGGCGATTTACGAATATCCATCGCTTTTACAACGCCCGATCGTGGTGATGGGGAATCGGGCCGTGATTGGCAGGCCGCCAGCCAGGGTGCTGGATTTATTCAGCTAAAAATCTCCGTATTACCAAATTTCTAAACCCTGACTAGAGCAGATATCGCCTCATCTAAGTGCAGAAATTCAATTGAATAAAATATACATTGTTTATTATAGCCGATATGGGAATACGGCCCTGATGGCTGAACAAATCAGTCTCGGCGTAGACTCGAATTCCGCCTGCGAAGCAATCGTTCGTTGCCTGCCTGAAGTATCGGCCAGCACCGAACAATCAACGGCGACTGTCCCGGATTCAGGCGTCCCCTATGCAGAACTTTCCGAGCTAGAAGATTGCGATGGGCTTATTTTAGGAAGCCCCGGATATTTTGGCAATATGGCGTCTGCGCTAAAATATTTTCTCGATCAAACCACCCCGTTATGGCTTTCGGGGGCGCTGATTGACAAACCCGCCGCAGTATTTACGTCGACTTCTAGTCATCACGGTGGGCAGGAAAGCGTATTGCTCAGTATGATGCAGCCGCTGTTGCACCACGGAATGCTCATCAGTGGGATACCCTACTCGGAAAAAGCACTCAATCGAACCAGCACAGGTGGTACGCCGTATGGTGCTAGTCATGTAGCCGGTCAAAAAGGCAAACCACTGAGTCAGGATGAAATAGATGCCTGTCTGACACTAGGGAAACGAATTTCCTGGCTCACGACCAGGCTAATCTAAGCCCATGCCGCATCCATTAAAATCCACTAGCCTGGTAGCCCTCAGCGGTTTACTGTTATGTCAGCTTGGTCTGATTTTCGTTCCTGATAACTCGCTTGATCTCTACTGGGTCGTGCTTTTATCTTTGCCCTTGCTACTGCCATATCGGGGTCTCATCAGCAGCCGGTTATACACCTATAAATGGGTCGGTTTCCTTTGCCTGCCCTATTTTTGTGTTGGTATTAGTGAGTTGATTGCCAGTCCTGAATTAAGAACATACGCTTTTCTTACCACGCTTTTCAGCACAACGTTATTCATTTCCAGTATTTATTACACCCGCTACCTGCGTTTTAATTCCTAAGGAACTTCTAAATAAATCAGAGTTCCCCTAACCCATTTTGTCGGCAGAGGCAGGTTCGACCAAAGTTTGTTTAATCAACGGGATGGTAATTCTTTTCTGTGCCGAAAGGGCTGCTTCGTCCAACAGGCGCAAATTATCGATCTGAGCCGACAGGCGTCTCGAATAATGGGTTAACAGATAGGCCACTACTTCGCTCGATAGTTCGAGCCCGCGTAATTTGGCTCGTTGCCTGATGATTTGCTCTACATCAGAATCTCCCGAAGCGGGTAATTGCAATAATAGCCCCCAGGACAACCTGGACTGGAAATCGGCTAGCAGGCAATGTAAATAACGCGGCCTGTCGGCCAGCGTGAAAATCAATCGCAGATCTCCACTCTTGCAGCGGTTAATGAGTTGATAAAATTTCTCTTCCCAATGAAGTTGCCCACACAGAGCGTCCAGGTTGTCGACCGCCAAAACATCGCAATTTGCCTGAATATTGAAATATTCAGGATCGCACTGTGCTAACTGGTCACCTGCGTACAACTGAAAATTGATTTCCTGCTGACGCGCAAAATGTGCACAGGCATTGATCAAATGTGTTTTACCGCTATCGAGGCCTCCCCAAAGTCCAATCACCGACTCACCATCGTCAGTAATCAGCAATTTTAGGTTTGTGATGATCAGCTCGCCTTTTTCGGCAAAATAATTTTCCAGACTGAACTGCCGGTCAAATGATAATGGTAGCGCAATTTGGGCCGCTTTAATTGGACGTTCCTCGGTCGATATAGCTATAACTCAAAACAGTCTGAGTCTGGCTATCGCTCTGAGCATAAACCTGCGGCAATTCCTCCTGCTCCAGCACTTCGCCTAATTCGATCAACCGCTGCAGCGCTTCGGCATCGTTGCGAAGTTTCAGTTCATAGGTTACTACATCGTCAGAAATCAACGTCACGCGTACCGAATCTACCACGTTCAACGCCCCCAGGTAGCGTTGTACCGAGACCAGACTCCCTATGTTATTCATCGACGATACGCTCATAAGTAACGATTGCCCCGATCGCCGATGATCATCTAGTGCATACTCTAAAGCCAGAATTCGAGCCAGGTGTTCCATGACCTGATCGACCACAGCCTGCTTCGAAGCATTCCTGTACTCCCACTTAAAAACCTGATCGGTAAATTGAACTTCCCAGTCACCGCTCCAACCTTGCCCGCTACGACCTACGATCTGTCCAATGACAAGAACGTCTGGCGAGTAGCGATCCGCCAGCGTTGCAATATTGCCATACTGTCGGGAAACGATGTCTGCAATATTAAGCAGCGCGATGTCTTCCAGGTCCATTAACGGGAATAGTACCGGAACGCCCAGCCTGAGTGCTGCTTTATCGAGCAAATCGATCATCCTGGGCGTAGTATCTCCCGAGACCAGGCGTATCGTTTCATTCACATCGTAGCTAATAATTAATAAGCTACCTGGCCGTTCACGACCCCAAATGGGAAAGTTATTTTCTCGTAGCAGGTTTTCTACTAGCTGTTGGTCGAAATCAATTTTCAAAAATAGTCGATCGCTGGCAAATCCATCTACACCATCGTCCATTCGAACCACATATCTGAATTGTTTGACGTAGCGGGCACTTTTTTCAACTGGCCGCTCGAAAGCCGGGCTGCGAAGCGCATCGTCCGAACCGCTGACCTTAATGATAACCTGCCTGAAGGCCTCGCTAAATACCTCCAAGCGCAGACTGGTGGTCTGATCGGCCACTGGCAACTCGATAGTATAAAGATCCTCGACAATGACTGCCTGAGCACTGGTACTGACTATCGACCCGAGGCATATCAGCAGCAGACTAAAAATCCTGTCATTCATTGTTTCTCTCAAGTTTTTCAGGAGTCTGTCAGAATTAGGCAAACGTAGCGAGGGAAAGCTATTTTCAGTCAGATTCCTGTTCGATTCAGGCGAAGTTATTCACATTCAACGATATCGAACAAGAATCTGGCAAATTTAAATTTCCGCAGTAGATTCATCCTAAGTCCGACAGACTCCTGGGGCATTTAATTTCAAGGCGTGTAAAATAACACACAGCCAATATTTCCTGAACCGACAATCGATGAAATCTGAATTATCCCTTACCTATCGCGACTCGGGTGTTGATATAGACGCCGGTAACGAACTAATCGAAAGAATTAAACCCGCGATAAAATCTACCTACAGACAAGGCTGTATCGGCAATATAGGGGGGTTTGGCGGCTTGTTCGAACTTCCACTCGACCGCTATCGAAACCCTTTGATGGTATCCGGTACCGATGGCGTTGGTACCAAGGTGAAGCTGGCGATTGATCTCGACAGGTACGATAGTATAGGCATAGATCTGGTCGCTATGTGTGCTAACGATATCGCGGTGCTGGGGGCCGAGGCGTTATTTTTTCTGGACTATTATGCTACTGGTAAATTAAATCTTGATGTTGCAGAACAGGTGATCACTGGCATTGCCGACGGATGTCGGCTCGCGGGCTGCGCGTTAATCGGTGGCGAAACGGCCGAAATGCCTGGTATGTATGCGTCCGGTGATTTCGACCTGGCCGGGTTTTGTGTTGGAATCGTAGAGAAGGACCGTGTGATCGATGGCACTCAGGTGGCAATCGGAAGTCGCCTTATTGCACTGGCATCCTCGGGCCCTCACTCCAACGGCTATTCCTTAATACGCAAAATAATCGAGGTCTCCGGCGTGAATCTGTCACAAAATTGCGATGGCCGAACACTGGCGGAAGCCCTGATCCAGCCAACCCGTATATACGTAAAAAATATTCTTGCAGTGACCGAGCAACATTCTGTACAGGCTATCGCACATATCACCGGCGGCGGCCTGAGCGAAAATATCCCCCGGGTTCTACCGTCGCACTGCGCCGCCAGAATCGATCGCTCAAGCTGGATCTTGCCAGAAGTTTTCGAGTGGCTGCAAACAGCCGGTAATATAGCAACCAGTGAAATGTACCGCACCTTTAATTGCGGTGTTGGTATGGTACTGGTGGTCGATCAGGACGATCAGGACGACTGCCTCGGACTACTGAATCAGTTGGGTGAACAGGCCTGGGTAATTGGCGATATTGTCGAGAAATTGCAGGGACCATCTGTAATCATCACATGACTCGGAGCCAGCCCAGGCGTCAAATTCTTTCTATCGTCGTACTCATTTCGGGTAAAGGAAGCAACCTGCAATCGATTATCGACGCGATCGAATCAGGTTGCCTCGAAGCCAAAATTTGCGCGGTAATATCCAACGAGCCGGGGGCATACGGGCTAATTCGAGCCGCAGCGCATGGTATCGAAAATCGAGTAATCGATCACCGTTCATTCGCCTCACGCGATGCCTTCGACCTGGCCTTGCATCGAAGTATCCAGTCGTTCGTTCCAGACTTCATCGTGCTCGCCGGATTTATGCGCATCTTAGGTTCAGCTTTCATTCAGTCCAATGTCGATAAAATTCTTAACATTCATCCTTCTTTATTACCCGATTATAAGGGCCTGGATACACATAAGCGCGTGATCGAAAATAATGAAACAAAACACGGGGTCAGCATCCATCTGGTCACAGCAGAGCTGGATGGCGGCCCGCTCATCTTACAGGGCCGATTTCCTGTTACAGCCGACGATACAATCACTGAGTTAAAACGCCGGGGGCGTCAACTAGAACATCGCATGTACCCATTGGTATTACAGTGGTTAAGCGTCGGAAAATTACACATAGAGCAAAATTCGATCGTGTATGAACATCAACTGCTGCAAGAGCCTGTCGAATTTGAAAACATCTGAATCTTTTATTTCGATATTTCTGCTGGTTGGCTTATTTCTGTTAGCTTCGACACCAGGTCTGGCGGTCGAGCTTTCGATAACCCCTTACCAGGCCAGTTATAAGTTCTACAAAAGCGGCTTTCAGGTTGCCAGATCCAGCCTTTCGCTCGAGCAGTCTGGACGCTTTTGGCGATGGCGTCTGTCAAGCAAACCAAGAGGAGTGTATAAACTATTTACTGACAAGAAGCCTTATTCCGAAACCACATTTTCGCTACTCGATAATCGGTATCGTATCCACAATATACTACTGGCTGATGAGGGAGATGACGAACAATACGAAACAGCTCGTTTTGACTGGAACAGTCGGAAGCTAGACATCCAGCGTAAGGGCAAGCGGCGGATCTTAGATCTACCCGAGCAAGTTTTCGATTTTCTTACCTTACCCCTGTTGACAGCACAGATGATGGAACAAGGTGCTCGACAGGCAAAATTCAACTTCTATTTAAAAGGTGAAGTGTTCGAATCAAAAATAGTAGAGATTGACAAAACCACGCTTGATATCGATGGTAAAAAAATTGTAGCCTCTGTTTATCATCAAACAATTGTTGGTCAAACCACCAACTCAAAATATTTCTTCGGCCCGGATAATGGTTTACTTCCGCTTAAAATTGAAAATATCAATTCAAAGGGGAAAACCTCGATCATGATTCTCAACCAGGTGATCTGGCTATAGGTGGGTGAACGCCTGTTCTTTTACAAGCCGTTCTATTTCGGTTGGCGCGAAAATGGCAATGGCGAATATATACCGAATCCCGTTGAAACGCATATTAATCACTGCCAGCAATGGTCATTTTTTCTATCAAAATTGAACCCGTTCGGATATTTCCGCGATAGTCCAGATCACTCCCAATTTCAACAATTCCCTGGTACATATCGCTCAGGTTGGAGGCTATCGTGACTTCTTCAACTGGAAACTGAATTTCTCCATTTTCAACCCAGAATCCAGCCGCACCACGAGAATAGTCACCGGTTACAGTATTAACGCCATGCCCCATCAACTCGGTGACAATAAATCCTCGATGCATAGCCTGCACACATTGGTAGAAGGATTTTCCCGTATTGGACAGGGGGAGCACATTTGGATTCAATTTGTCTTAACCCCTATCTTGCATACCTCGCCGAAGGAAAGCACGCTTGTTGAGGAGGGGCACGAGATTGTAGCTAA
>JADFJT010000158.1 GCA_022566015.1 Pseudomonadota bacterium
TTTCGTTTCCAGTGGGGTCTACTTAGCCTGTTGCTGGTAGGGGCGATTCTGATGATTCAGAATTGATCGGTCGAGTCGAATGAGTCAAAATCGATGAGTATAATCAACAATGTCCTCAAAGATCTGGAGAGGCGATCCAGTCAGTTTACTCCTATCGATATTGCCTCGGTCGAAAATCTGGTGGTGCAGAAACCCAAAAAAGCATTTCCTTATGCCACTGCCCTGTTAATGATATTAGTACTTGCGAGTCTGGCGATTGGTCTTTATCTGTCTCAGCAGGTGAGCGTTAAAGCAGAAAATCAGATCGAACTGGCCCCTGTTACCCCTGACCCGATTATGCAGCCGGTTCCATTGCCCGATGAATCGGTGCTGCCAGTTAATCAAATTATTGATTTGCAAATACGCGAGTCAGTCGATGACATGACACTTAAATTTTCCCTGCGTGGAAAAGTTGTTTCCTATCTGAAAGAACGAACCAAAAATAGCTTTATTTATCACCTGAAGAATATTGAGAGCGAAATTGTTGCGCCAAACATCAGTCATAATCGCTGGATAGAAGAATTTTCGTTGACCGGGATCGACGAAGGTATGGACATCAGCTTTCGTACCGCTACCGGTGTGCTGGTGGAAACGCGCCAGCATTTGGAGGATGGAAAGCAAATCTGGTCAATCAAACTGAAAAAAATAATCAGCCCGGTCCATTTAACCACGCAGATCAAACTGCCAGTAAAAAAATCTACCAAGATTCCAAAGGCTGAAAATAAAGCAATCGAAGTTGTCAAAATCAAACCGGTACCAAAAGTTGAAGCGACACTCGAAGCAACACTCGAAGCGCCATCTGAAGCAAAAGTGGTAAAACTCGATATCAGGTCGTCGCAGGTGAAGTTAAGTTCCCGCGAGCAGTTGCAAAAAGCGCGGGTGTCTATACAAAATCGTCGGTGGAATGAATCTGAAAAATTGTTGCGGGCATTAATCGATGGCCCTCAGGATATGGCCGCGCGAACCTTATTGCTGAGTATTTACCAGTCGCGCCAACAGACCGGGAGTTTCTCGGTACTGGTCCGCGAATCGATTCAACTGTATCCACAACAGGCATTGTTTATAACCGAATATGCCAGGTCGTTATTTCAGCTTAAGGCCTATACAGAAGTCATTGATTTACTGAGTGTGCAACAAGACGCAAATCCACCCCAGATGGCCCTACTGGCAGCAAGTCATCAACGACTCGATCAGCACCTGCAGGCGATAGATTATTACCAACAATCGCTGAACCAGGATTCACGCCAGGTGAAGAGCTGGATCGGCCTCGGAATTTCACAGGAACAATCGGCACAGTTTGAGGCTGCTTTACGATCCTACACTACTGCTGTGAGGTTAGGCAGCCTGAATAAAGGGTTGAAAGCCTTCGTCGACAAGCGAATAAACCAGCTTGCCCAGGTGGCTAACTAATGGCTTTCACCAAGAAAATTCGCCTCGGTGATCTGTTGGTCGAAAATAAACTGATCACCGAAGATCAGTTGAATCTGGCGTTGACCGAACAGAAAAAGCTGGGGCGAAAACTGGGTGGCACATTGATAGAACTCGGTATGATCGACGAGGATAGCCTGCTCAATCTGTTGTCGAGCCAGCTCAACATTCCGCTTATCGATCTCAATAATTACAATTACAGCGACGAGGTCGCAAAATTATTACCAGAAACCCTAGCGCGCCGTTACCGAGCGATTGTACTTGATGATCGCGGTAGTGATTATCTGGTCGGCATGGCCGACCCGACCGATATATATGCGCTAGACGAAATACAGGGTAAATTAAATAAGCCGGTGAGTCAGGCGATCGTGCGCGAAGCAGCGCTGCTGGATACTTTCGACCTGGTCTACCGCCGCACCGAAGAGATCAGTGCACTCGCGGAGGAACTCGGCCAGGACCTCTCCGACAGCGGTGTCAATCTCGACGAATTGTTACAAACCGGGATGACCGATGCACCGGTGGCAAAACTACTACAATCCATCTTCGAAGACGCGGTACAGGTCGGTGCGTCGGATATCCATATCGAGCCCGATAAGCACGTGATAAGAGTTCGTCAACGCATCGATGGCGTGTTATACGAACAGGTAATCAAAGAGACGCAGATCGCCCCCGCAGTGGTAGTTCGCCTCAAGTTGATGGCGAGCTTGAATATTTCGGAAAAACGCTTACCCCAGGATGGTCGTTTTAATATGACTATCAACGATCGTGATATCGACGTGCGACTCTCGACTATGCCGGTACAATACGGTGAATCGGTGGTGATGCGTTTGCTCGATCAGACCAAAGGTGCGCTCGAAATCGATAAGCTCGGCATGCCGCCCGACCTGTTACGCCGATTTCGCAGAAATTTTCACCTGCCCAACGGCATGGTACTGGTCACTGGACCAACCGGTTGCGGTAAAACGACTTCCCTTTATGCGGCCCTGAAAGAACTCAATATAGCGGCCTCAAAAATTATCACCGTTGAAGATCCGGTCGAATACCGTCTGGAACGTATTAACCAGGTCCAGGTAAACCCGAAAATCGGCCTGAGCTTCGCCAGTATATTGAGATCCGCACTACGTCAGGACCCTGATATCATCATGATCGGTGAGATGCGCGACGCCGAAACCGTCGAAATTTGTGTTGCTGCGGCAATGACCGGGCACCTGGTTTTGTCCACCCTGCATACCAACGACACGATTTCAACCGCAACACGGTTGATGGATATGGGGGTGGAAGGCTACTTGCTGGCAACCACGCTGCGTACCATCATTGCCCAGCGCCTGGTACGAAAAGTCTGCCTTAACTGTGCCGAAGATTATACCCCGGATAGCTTCGAATCCGGTTGGTTGCAGGATATATTAAATATAGATACCAGCCAGCATCGCTATAAAAAAGGCCGGGGTTGCAAGCAATGTGGCAATACGGGCTACCACGGGCGAATGGGTGTTTATGAATTACTCGACATGAATACCGAACTTGCGGAAGCACTGCGCAATAACGATTCACAGGGATTTGTCGATGCGGCACTCAAAGCGCCCGGTTACGAGCCATTGATCAACGTTGCGCATCAACATGCCAGCGCGGGATTAACCACGATTGAAGAGATGCTGCACCTCGCTGGACAGGTGAAGGATGATGTTCTGGAAGAACCGCTGACCCTCGATGTCGAGGAAATGTAGGCATGCCAAATTTTACCTACAGGGGTCGCGGAAGGCACGGAGAATTAATCGATGGAGAGATAGAAGGTGCCAATAATTCCGCCGTGGCGAGCTTGTTGATGGATCGCGGTATCACCCCGATTACCATCGATGAGAAAAAAGCACAGATCGATATTATCGATGCCATCAATGAAAAATTCGACCTGTATAAAGTCAGTATCGAAGAGTTATTGATGTTTTCGCGCCAGATGGGTGCGTTGATCAAGGCCGGTATACCGATCACACGAGCGATCGGTGGCATACTGGAGTCGATACAAAATCCACTGATGATCAAATCGTTGCGTGATATTCAGGAACAGCTCGAATCGGGCCGTAGCCTGTCAATTGCCTGCGCCAGGCATCCGAAAGTATTCTCAAACCTGTATATCAGCATGATCCAGGTCGGTGAAAACACCGGTAATCTCGAACAGAGCTTCTCGTTGATGGGTGATTACATCGACCGAAATCGCCGTATCACCAATAATATCAAAACCGCACTGCGTTACCCTACCACGGTGATTATTGCGATCGGCATCGCGATGGTCATCGTTAACCTGTTCGTGATTCCAAAATTTGCAGCGTTTTTCGAGGCCAATCGACTGGAGCTTCCGTGGCAAACGCTATTTCTGCTCAACACCTCGAATTTCTTTGTCAATTACTGGGGCTATATGCTGGTCTTGCTGGTCGGTGGAATAGTGGCTTTCAAACGCTATATCAATACGCCCGAAGGAAAACTCCGGTGGCACCGGTTTATCCTGAAGGCGCCGCTAATCGGTGATATTTTGCACCGTGCCTACATGGCGCGTTTCGCACGTTCGTTTTCGATGGCCTACAGCGCAGGGGTGCCAATCGTTCAGGCCATGGGCGTGATTTCACGCTCTATCGGCAATGAATTTATCTCAAGCCGGGTGCATGGCATGCGCGAAGGCATCGAACGCGGCGAATCACTGACCCGAACCGCGTATCAAACCGAGATGTTCACCCCGGTGGTGATGCAAATGTTCGCGGTCGGCGAAGAATCGGGTAGCCTGGAAGAAATGATGACCTTCATCGCCGATTTTTACGAAGAAGAAGTCGATTACGATATCAAAACCCTGTCCGATAAAATCGAACCGCTTCTCTATGTGGCAATCGGTGCGATGGTGTTAGTGCTTGCGCTGGGTATCTTCGTGCCGATGTGGGATCTGGCGCAACTCGCGAATCGATGAGATACCTCGGCTCTTACCCCGGGGCTTATACATTCCGCCTGATCTTGATTGTCATTATTATGGGCAGTCTTATTTTCCTGTTTTTCAAGTCAGTTTTGCATTATTGAAAACCGTTACTTTCTGATTAAATCTATATATGAAACGACCAATCCGATGCTGTTTTAATTTGCATGAATACATATGCACTATATAGTTATGTTTTGGGAAGTACGTCATTTACACCCTCACGATTGCATACTAATTTATTATAGACCTGAACTTTTTATTCGCTTCATTTAATTTACCAAATGCTTCAAAGCCCT
>JADFJT010000159.1 GCA_022566015.1 Pseudomonadota bacterium
ACCGCGTAATTGATACCGAGTTTATCAAGCTGCTGTTGTATCGACTTGCTGCGCCCCGGGTGCCTGGGCGCAATGACAATCAAAATCTTATCGCTGCCAGTTGGGCGATGTTTTAACAGCATCAATTCTTCACCTTCGCGACTCGATGCAAATAGCAAATACTCAGGTTCTATCAAACGCGGTGTAGCGCTCGACTCGCCTATTCGAGATTTGAGGTTGCCGACAATTCTAATGTCCTGTGGAGAAACATCATACTGAATCAGCGCTTCCCGGTCGGATTCATTGCGAATTAAGTGCCTGGTCACATAGGCCATCGCGCGACGTATCAGGTAACGAATAAAGATGGGTGCCTCGACCGATTTTCGGGATAAGCGAGCGTTGACGCGGATAATCGGCAGGCCGATACGCGCTGCCTGATACAATACTTCCGGCCACAATTCGGTTTCCATTAGCAGACATAGTTTAATTCGGTGGCGGTGGAAAAAATGCCGGCAAAACCAGAAAAATTCGATAGGAATGATTCCGGTCTCTATGCTGTCGCTGAAATTGCGTTGAATGGTTTTATAACCGCTTGGGGTAAAGGCGGTAAACAGTATAGATTCACCCTGATCGCGAAGGGCTTTGACCAGCGGCGATATTGCCTCGACTTCTCCGACCGATGCAGCGTGCACCCAGATCAGTAATTCCTGCGACAGGCTTTTTTCACCCCAACAACGTAGCCGAAAATAACAGCCGAGTGACTGCGATCGTCCATACCAAAATGCGTGGAGGAGCCACAGGGGTAAAAGTAAAAGCGAAAACAGACGATAGCCTGATCCAGGAGACTGAAAGCTCATGGATAAATTGGCGGTTCACCCGGTGGGCGCGTCTTAAAACGTTGGTGGATCCACATGTACTGGTCGGGATCCAGCCGGGCAGACTTTTCGATCGAGGCATTGACCGCTATGGCATCCTTTTCGTCGTCGCCGGAAGGAAAATTTTCGAGCGGCGGTTCTATCCACAAAATATAGCCAGACCCATCTTTCTTGCGTTCGGGGTAGAAAGGGAGCATTGCCGCTCCAGAAGACTGGGCCAGGCTTGAACTGGCTGTAATGGTTGCAGTTTGTACCCCCATGAAAGGTGCGAAAACGTTCCTCTCGTGGGGAAAATTCTGATCCGGCGCGTACCAGGTAGGCACTCCATTTTTGATGCCCCTGATCAGTTGACGGGTATTTTTTCTCGAAATGATATTGACAAGATAGCTACTTCGGCGCGTATAAAGATAACTGTCGAACAGGCGGTTTTTCTGCGTCCGATACATGGCCTGTAATGGCATAAAAAGCGCAAGCAGTCGCCCTCCAATTTCCAGGCTGGTGAAATGTCCGGTCAAAAGTATCACGCCGCGGCCACTTTCCAGCACCGCATCGATATGATCCTTGCCACGAATTTCGACCAGAGGCCTGAGCTTGTCTTCGGACCACCACCAGCACATAGACATTTCAAGCAGGGATGCCCCGACATTTTCAAAGCAGGCATTCTTGATTCGATCGCGCTCTGATCGAGGCATATCAGGATAACAAAGCGCCAAATTGATGTCGACAATACGCTGGCGCGATTTCGATATGCTCTGGATTAATCTTCCAATCAATCGTCCTAGTGACATTTGCATGCGGTAGGGAAACAGGGCGACCAGACGTAGCAGGCCAATCGTAATCCACATCGGCCAGAACCTGGGGTGCCAGTAATGACTGGCCTTAAAATAGTCAGAACGTTGTTGCGCCACGGCTAGTCGGCAGTTAGCCAGTGGTTAAGTTGTTGCAGGTCTTCGGCATTGAGCAATCCAGCCGCTTGTTTGAGTCTGAGTGTATTGAGCAGGTAGTCGTAACGGGCACTCGCGTAGTCGCGTTGCGCGCGATAGGTTTCCTGTAGTGATATCAATACGTCGACCGAAGTTCGGGTACCCACCTCGAACCCGGCCTCGGTTGCTTCCAGTGCCGTCCTACTTGAGCTGAGTGCCTGCTTTAACGCCTTAACCTGGCTTATGCCCGACAAAACGCCGAGGTAAGCGTTACGGGTTTGCTGCGAGGTTAACCTTTTTTGTAGTAGCACAACATTTCGTGCGGTTCGATAGTTGGCCTCGGCCTGTTGGCGTTCGGCATTGATACGACCACCGGTAAATAGGGGCAGGTTTAACTTAATCGAGAGAATCAAGTCTTGCTGGTTGGTATCGCCTGATGGTGGGTTGTCAAAATTAATGTCTGAATAACTGGCGATCAGTTCGACAGTGGGGTAATTGCTTTTACGTATACCCTCGCGTTTGAACTCAGCGGCTTTTTGTGCTGCGAGAACGGCAACCAGGCTTTGATTATTTTGCAACGATAAATCAACCCATTGTCGAATATCGGCAGGTTCAGGGATATTCAATTCGAGGGCTTCACCGAGACTGGCAATCGAAGTCGATGGTGCCTCCGCAATGATGACCTGGAGCGCCTGGTTGGCATTATCGAGTAAATTCTCGGCCAGGATAGACCGTGCCAGCGCGATATCGTATCGGGCCTGGGCTTCGCGCACATCGGTAATGGCGATCAAACCAACTTCGAACCGTTTTTTCGCCTGTTCGAGTTGGCGCGCTATCGCGTTTTCCTCGGCCTCGGCAAACTCGAGGTTATCCTGCGCGGCCAGAATGTCGAAATAGTGCTCGCCCACGCGCAAAATCAATTCCTGGTGGCTAAATTCCAGATCGGCCCGCGCCTTCGCTACATCGGCTTCAGCGGCATCGATGCTGGACAGGATTTCGGCGTTGTACAGAGCTTGCGTCAATTCCACGCGATAACCATAACTATCGCTGGTATTGGCGGAATCGGAAAATCCATCGGTCCCTCGTTTGGTGATGTTGGCAGATAAGTCGACCTGAGGCCGCCGCTCGGAAATTGCCAGCGGCAGGGATTCGACTATCGCCTGATACTCCGACAGTGCAATTTTATACTCGGCATCCTGTTCTAAAGCCAGGCGATAAATGTCCATTAAATCCTGAGCCTGAAGCAGCTGACTGTTCAGGCTCAGCCCAATAATAATGAAATATTTATACACCGATTTTTCCAGCTAGCGATATTTGAAATGATTTTGCCAACCGATTATAAAGAAACTGGTATAGGATTAATATCGTTTGGGCCTTGGTAGAATAGCAAATACTCGAGCATGCAAACTGATACTCGTCGTTCCGATACGTCGGACCGCCGCGAAAGAGGGAATGACGGGTTGAGGTAATACCATTGAATCTCAATAGACAGGCATATCCGGTTCAACCTGGCGCGCCCAGGCGTCTACGCCCCCGTCAAGGTTGATTAAGTGCTCGATATTCTGTTGATGCAGATATTGGATAACCTGCATGCTACGTACGCCATGATGGCAAATCACCACACATTCCTCGGAGGATGCAATTTGATCCAGGTGACGTGAAACTTCTCCCATCGGAATATTAATACTGCCAGCCAGGTGGCAGATATCGAATTCCCAGGGTTCGCGTACATCCACTAGCAATGCCTTCGCGTTTTTCAAATATTCGGCCAATTGTGGGGCGTCCATTCTGCGCATGGTAGGTTCGGTGAATATCGCCGGGGGCTGAGTTTAGCCAGTTAATGCGGGTAAATCGGTTTCAAACAGCGATTGGACAGTCCATTCGTTAGCATTAGCACGCGTAATCAGCAATGCCTGCATCACCGGCGACTGGCCGCAAATAATGAACATGCGACCGCCGATGGCCAAAGCCTGTTTCAAATTTTCTGGAACGCTAATGACCGATCCGGTGACCGCAATCACATCAAATGCCTGATCGTATTGGTGATCGAGAGCATTGGCGGTTTCAAATTCGATATTTTCCAGTCCATACTGGTCAGTGCATTCCTTCGCCTTTGTCTGAGCTTCGGCATTCGTATCGAGAGTGACTACGCGTTGCCCCAATTTGGCCAGGCAAGCAGTGATATAACCCGATCCAGTACCGACTTCGAGAATTAAATCATCCGGTTCGATCAGCAGCGCCTGCAGCATGCGTCCTTCGATCGTGGGTGGAAACATCGAAGAGCCTCCGCCTAGTGGGATCTGGCAGTCGGCATACGCGAGCCCCCGATAACGCTCGGGTACAAAGTCTTCGCGATTGAATTCGTTAATTACCGCCAGCACCTGGGGGTCCAGTACCTCCCAGGGACGTATCTGCTTTTCGATCATATTAAATTTTGCGATTTTGGCGGTACTCATCATTGATTATCAGTATTTATCCTGTTGAAGATTAATCGATTGGTTACTGAAAGTGTGGACAATAATACGCGGCCTGTCAACGCAGTGAATGGGTAACCCCCTCGCCCCTTCTGGGGAGAGGGTATATGTCCATGGACGGACCGGTCCGGCGTCCCGGGTAGTAGAGCACCAACAGTAGGCGCTTTAGGCGATGCAGGAGCAATTGCCGAGGGGTGAGGGGGAAATGGCGGCTACTTAAGCCGGAAGAATCAACATTCACCGTTCAGGCCGCCGAGCCGGAGTCCCTCGTAATCGTTTTTGTTCCAATTTTCAGTACAATTTATCAGATAACTTCGTCTTGAATAGCACTTTTCCACATTCACCCTATCTAAATAGAGATACAGGAGCGCCTCCCCAATTTGGGTGTTAATTTTTACTCGTGTCTCGTATATGGTTTCAGAACAGCTAGCGGTAGAACCGCAACTTAGTCACAGGCGGGAGAAAA
>JADFJT010000160.1 GCA_022566015.1 Pseudomonadota bacterium
ACACAAATCTTATACCATGCAGAGGATTCAACATGATTAAACAAAAACAAAATCGGTTGGCAACGGCGATCAAACGCGCCACCGTGTGCGCCGCCACCGCCGCGCTATTGGCATCGGCCGGCGCCGCCAACGCGCTGGAGATGAAAATCGGCGGTTACATCAAGACCGACGTCACCTATGACCTGGATCAGGATCTCGGGCCATCGGTAGGCGCAAATACCGTCAATACAGGCGCGGGCGCACCTTCAGACCCATCCTTTCGTATACACTCGCTACAGTCACGGATTAACTTTTCCGCCACCGAGGGTGATCTGAAGGTATACCTCGAAGGCGACTTTTTTGGAGGCGGTAGCAGCGAACTGGTATCCAACTCGCGCCATTTCAGGCTGCGTCACGCCTACGGCAAGTGGGGCGACCTGCTGATCGGTCAAACCTGGTCAACCTTCATGGATGCGAACTGGGTGCTTTATCCATCGACGGTCGATTTTGCCGGTCCCGCAGGCGCAACCTTTATTCGTCAGTCGATTCTTCGCTGGACAGTATCCGATGGCCTGGATTTCGCGCTGGAAAACCCGGAAAATCGAGTAACCGATAGAATAGATCCTGCTGATCCTAAGAAAGATGTGAATCGTGGTCGCGATACAATTCCTGATATCATTTTGCGCTACGCTTCTTCGGGTGACGTTTCCTGGCAGGTCGCAGGCCTGTTCCAGCAATTCGAAGCCGATGGTAGTGCCGCAGACGGTGAATCGGAGACCAACATCGGCCTAACCGGCGGTGTCGCCTTCAAGACGGGATCGGGATCGGTGTCTGCCAAATTCAATGCCAATTCCAACCGTTACACCTACTATGGCTTCGGAAATCCGGCCGCCGTGGTAGTAGGCAACACGATCGAGCTCATCGACCACACCTCTATTGTGCTCGCATGGAATCATAACTACGGTGGCGCGGATAATGCGAAAACCACGGTTGCCTTTGGCCAGGTATCGTTCGACGACGAATTCCTCCGGCCCACCGATATCGACACGGTCTCGACTATCCACGTCAATTACCGCTGGAGCCCGCGTGACAACGTCAATCTCGGTGTCGAGGTTATTACCGCGGATAGAGAAGATGTGAACGGTGATAGCGGAGATGCAACCAGGATTCAATTTGGCGCACAGTTTACCTTCTAACGATTGTTTATAAAAAATTATTTGACTGTTATTTCACTTATTGCCGCCCTCCGGGGCGGCATTTTTTATGCTATATAATGAATCCACCGAACCCACTCAGGCTAATAGGCGATGGGAAAATCCCAGGGAAGCAAAACTAAACGCAACAGCCGGAATAACGCTAGCGTACAACACGCCATTCAACAGGCGATCGCTTTGCAACAACGCGGAAACCTGAGCGCGGCCGAGCGCAAATATCGCGGCGTTCTCAGGCAGGACCCCTTGCATACCGACGCATTGCAATTCCTCGGCCTCCTGCTACAACAAAAAGGCAACGCCAGCGCGGCACTGCACTTCATGCAAAAAGCCGCGATGAGCTCGCCACGAAACCCACAGCTTTTGAGCAACCAGGCCGAGTTATATCGCATGCAGGGCGATTTTGAAAAGGCCCGGGACTGCGCGCAACAGGCCCTGTCGTTAAACCCCGGCCTGGTCGATGCACTGGCCATTTTGGGGCATACCTGTTATCGACTCGATCGACCCGACGAGGCTGCCGATGCCTATTCCAAAGCCCTTACGATTAACCCGCAAGATACCGGGGTACGCAATGAACTGGCTAATGTTTATTGTTTGCTGGGGCGATTTAACGAGGCGGCCGAACACTACCTGCAAGTTTTATCGACGCAGCCGGAATTCGACGATTGCCGCATCAACCTGGCCGATACTCTGGTTGAACTGGACAACACGGAACAGGCGATCAAGCACTATCAACTGGTTTTGAAGCACCAACCGGTGAATGCCGGCATCCATGTTCGACTGGCCAGGGCCTTCGACAAACTGGGGCAGCCCGGCAATGCCATCGATAGCTATCAGTCGGCGCTCGATATCGACCCTGGCCTGGTAGAGGCGCAGCTCGATCTGGGCAAGTTATTGCTGGCCCGGAATCCTGAGCGCGCCGAAGATTATTTCCGCGCTGTATTGTCCCGCGAACCAGCCAATGCACATGCACACTACTGGCTCGGTATCTATCATCAAACCCTGGGTGATTTCGACCGGGCAACCGAGCGTTTCGAGCAAGCGCTTGAGCTAAACCCAGAATTAACCGATACCTGGTATCGATTGTCGCTGAATCGAAGCTTTAAGCCATCGGACCAGCAACTTGAAGAACTGGAGCAGGCATTCGACACCCTGGTTAAAAACAACACCGACGATGAGTCACTGGTAACCCTGGGTTTTAGCCTGGGTCGGTTTCACGAACAACGCGGACGCTATCCCTCGGCGTTTCACTACTATCAGCAGGGTAACCAGATAAAAGCCCGTAAAAATAGATTCGATAAAAAGCATCACGACGCGCAGATCGATAATATTATCGAGATATTCGATCACGAGTTCTTCCGGCAACGCGCCTCCTGGGGTTCCCTTTCTGAATTGCCCGTTTTTATCGTGGGCATGCCGCGCTCCGGCACAACTCTGGTCGAGCAAATCCTGTCATCGCATCCGGCTATTCACGGTGCCGGCGAACTTGGGTTCATGTTGGATCTAGTGGCCTCGTTGAAAGAACTCGACCCAACGTCAGCGCAAAGCCACGCGGATCGGGTACGCGACCTCAGCCAACAACAGCTTGGCGATATGAGCGCCCGGTATGTGGGCGACCTACAGACATTGCAACCCGGGGCAGAGCGAATTCTGGATAAGCTGCCGGGAAATTATTTTCGCCTCGGGGTGGTATTCCTGTTATTTCCCAGGGTCAGAATTATTCACTGTAAGCGCGACCCGATGGATACCTGCTGGTCCTGCTATCAGCAGAATTTCGAACAGGGGTTATTATTCACCAACGACCTGGAAAACCTCGGCTTTGCTTATCGCGGATACACACGTTTGATGGCGCACTGGCACAGCGTATTTCCAGGTCAGATACTCGATGTACATTACGAAGACCTGCTCGACGACCCCGAGACCCACAGCCGCGAGTTACTTCAGCATTGTGGTATCGACTGGGATCCTGCGGTGCTGGAGTTTCATCGACAGCAGCGGCCGGTTTCGAGCGCCAGTTTGTGGCAGGTTCGTCAACCGATGTACAAAACCTCAATAGGCCGCTGGAGGGTCTATGAGGAATTTTTACAACCGCTACAACAGGCATTATCCCAACCCGGGAAACCTGGATAGATTTTTTATCGTGCTATTGCCGAGCAGAAAACTAGGGTCAGGTCTTTGATTTATGATTTCTGATAATCCCGCTCACAGTTGAATAGTGTAAGCCATAATAATCACCTATTTCTTTCAGGGTATATCCGCCGCTTAGGTAAGCATTATAAATCGCCGTATTTCGATTCTTACCTGCGCTTGTGTATACAGCCAGGCTTACAGGTGGTGGTCTACATTGTGATGAAGGTACTTCACTCAGATCCTTGCCATCATTAATGAAGGCCTGCATCTTTTCCAGAAATGCTTCAGAACCCAGGTACACCTGTCTGCGTATTTCGCTCCAGAGTGATGGCTGGCCTATACCTTCGGATACAAATTGTTGATACCGTTTTATCGCCCTGGATTTTTGCCTGTCAAACACCGCGAGTAGCCACTGTGTTTTCAGGCAAGCGATTCCCTCAATTTGTCCCGCAGTAGCTCGATAGCTGCTCCAGGGCCAGTCTCCGGCGGTTGATACCATTCCCGCTCGCACTGGATTTAATACGATATACCGTGATAGTTCTAACAGGTAAGACTCTTTCTCGGCCAGTATGGCTTTGTAGCGGCCTTGAAATACGTGCCCTACGCGTCGGTGGGCTCGGTTAAAGGACTGAGTATAAACACCATTTAGCTGTCGCATGCCTCGGCATAAATTGGCATCCGGGGTTTCTATTAATAAATGGTAGTGATTACTCATCAGGCAATAGGCATGGCAGACCCAGTTATAGGTCTCGCACACCCTATTCAGTATAGATAAGTAGTTTTCTCTGTCTGTGTTGGTTTCATAGATATCTTCCTGCCGATCACCGCGCGAGGTAATGTGATAAAGCGCACCTGAATATTCCAGGCGTATGGGTCGGGCCATGCTGATACCCCGTTGTAATTTTACTCAGGACTGAGTATAGCCAGGCGAATATCATATATCAAAGACCTGACCCCTTGTGTTTTCTATGTGCGAATAAACCAACATAATCCTTGCATTAATGCACGCAATGCGTATAAAAGACATAGTCGCCTGTGCGAATAAACCAACAGCACCAGCGATAACAAATGGGCGACAATTGCCTTAAACACAAATCTTATACCATGCAGAGGATTCAACATGAATAAACAAAAACACAGTCGGTTGGCAACGGCGATCAAACGCGCCACCCTGTGCGCTGCCACCACCGCGCTATTGGCATCGGCCGGCGCCGCCAACGCGCTGGAGATGAAAATCGGCGGTTACATCAAGACAGACGTTACCTATGACCTGGATCAGGATCTCGGGCCATCGGTCGGCGCGTCTAGCGTAACTACAGGCGCGGGCGCACCTTCAGACCCATCCTTTCGTATACACTCGCTACAGTCACGGATTAACTTTTCTGCGTCCGAGGG
>JADFJT010000065.1 GCA_022566015.1 Pseudomonadota bacterium
GATTAATATTGACCAGTCCTGCCGTTACCCAATACTCGGCGCTTCTTTCCAGCCTCGCGCTGGGGTAGCGCGACACGATGCGGTGGCCTGGGGTTTCGCACGCGCTGCCGACATGCGCGGCGTCGATATTATTCAGAACTGCGAAGTCACCGCGATTCGTCAAAGCGATGGCCGGGTGACTGGTGTCGAGACCACGCGCGGCACGATTTCAACCAGAAAAGTCGGTGTCGTGGTCGCAGGCCACTGTTCAGTGCTGGCAGACATGGCTGGATTCCGTCTGCCGATTGAAAGTCACCCATTGCAGGCGATGGTGTCGGAGCCGATCAAGCCGGTACTCGATACCGTGGTGATGTCTAATGCGGTGCACGGTTACGTGAGTCAGTCCGACAAGGGCGACCTGGTGATAGGTGCAGGAATCGACCGGTACAATGGCTACGGTCAGCGCGGCAGTTTTTCAGGCATCGAGCATACGGTGGCGGCTATCATTGAATTGTTTCCAATCTTTAGCCGAGTGCGCATGAATCGCCAATGGGGTGGAATTGTCGATACCACACCCGACGCCTGCCCGATTATCGGCAATACGCCGGTCAAGGGGCTTTATTTCAATTGTGGCTGGGGTACCGGTGGGTTCAAGGCGACCCCGGGTTCGGGCTGGGTATTCGCGCATAATGTGGCGACCGGCGAACCGCACGAACTCAGCCGTCCATTTTCGCTTGACCGTTTTGTCACCGGGCATTTAATCGATGAACACGGCGCAGCCGGAGTAGCCCACTGACATGCTTTTAATCGAATGTCCCTGGTGCGGCGAACGCGACGAAAGCGAATTCAGCTATGCAGGCGAAGCGCATATCACGCGACCGCGGGAGACCAAAAATCTCAGCGATGAAGAATGGGCAGACTACCTGTTCATGCGCAAGAACCCCAGGGGTTTGCATCGTGAACAGTGGCTGCACGCCGCCGGATGTCGGCGTTATTTCAACGTAGAGCGTGATACGGTAAGTTACCAAATTAGTGGCTCGTACAAAATTGGCGAACAGCCACCCTCGGGAGAAAAGGTATGAGCCAGCGCTGCCGTACCGACAAAGGTGGCCGAATCGATCGCGATCAAACGATCCAGTTCACTTTTAACGGCAAAGCCTATAGTGGGCAGGCTGGCGATACGCTGGCCTCGGCGCTGCTGGCGAACGGTGTTCACCTGGTGGGCCGTAGCTGGAAATATCATCGTCCACGCGGCATTATGAGCGCCGGTGCGGAAGAACCGAACGCAATTGTCCAGCTCGAAAAAGGGCAGTATACGATTCCCAATGCGCGTGCAACCCAGGTGGAACTCTACCAAAGGCTGGACGCGAGTAGTGTCAATTGCTGGCCCAGTCTCGACTTCGACTTGATGTCGGTCAACAGTTTTTTCAGTCGTTTGATGCCAGCGGGTTTTTATTACAAGACCTTCATGTGGCCGAAATTCATGTGGATGAAATACGAATATTTAATCCGCAAGGCCAGTGGGCTTGGTGAGTCGCCGGATCAGCCCGATCCAGACCGTTACGAGCGCACACACGCCCATTGCGATGTACTGGTAGTCGGTGGTGGTGTGGCCGGATTATGCGCAGCACTGGCAGCAGGGCGAGCCGGTGCGCGCGTGATTGTTGCCGATGAACAAAGCGAATTCGGTGGGCTGACGCTGGCGAGCCATGCGCAGATCGATGGGCGATCTGCCGACAGCTGGATTCAGGTGACCATTGACGAGTTACAAAAATTGCCCGAAGTCACATTGTTGCCGCGCAGCACGGTATTTGGCTACCACGACCAAAACTTTCTGACTATCAACCAGCGCCTGACCGACCATTTACCGCTCACAGAGCGTAGCGGCGGGCGCGAAAAACTCTGGCAGGTACGGGCCCGCCAGGTTGTTCTTGCGACCGGGGCGATGGAACGTCCTATTACCTTTAGCAACAATGATCGTCCGGGCGTGATGCTGGCCTCGGCAGTTTCAACCTATATCAATCGTTACGCGGTTAAGCCCGGTAATCGTGCGGTGGTATTTACCAACAATGACAGCGCTTACCAGACCGCACTCGATTTGAAATCGGCGGGCAGCGAAGTGGTCGCATTGGTTGATGCACGAGCGGCTTCGGCCAGCGAAATCGCCAATACCGTACGCAGTGCCGGAATCGAGGTGGTCAATGCGAGCGTCGTCATCAATACCCGGGGCCGCAAGCGTATTCAGTCAGTAAAATTGATGAACCTGTCGGCCGATGGAAAATCGGTCAGCGGTGCGATCAAAACAATCGCCTGCGATCTGCTCGCGGTTTCGGGTGGCTGGAGTCCGGTGGTGCACCTGAGTTCGCAGTCGGGCGCCAAAGCAGTCTGGCATGACGCGGTGGCCATGTTCCTCCCTGGAAAAAGCTTACAGGCCCAGGCCTCGGTCGGTGCAGCCAACGGAACACTCGATCTGAAGTCTGCGTTAGAAGAAGCGACTGCCGCTGGTAATTCTGCTGCGAGTGCCTGCGGATTTAACGCTACGATGTCAGTGCCCACCGCCGATGCGGTGCAGCAAGATCCAATTTTACCCCTGTGGCTGGTACCCTCACCTAAAGGTCGCGGCGGCAATCAATTCATCGACCTGCAAAACGATGTCGGTGCTTCGGATATCCAGCTTGCGGCGCGCGAAGGATATCGCTCGATCGAACACGTCAAGCGCTATACCGCGATGGGCTTTGGTACCGATCAGGGCAAGACCGGTAATATTAATGGCATGGCGGTACTTGCCGATACGCTGGGACAAAGTATTGCTGAAACCGGCACCACTACATTTCGACCTAATTACACACCGGTAACTTTCGGCGCGATTGCCGGTCAGGACCTCGGTGAGCGATTATTCGATCCGATTCGTAAGACTGCGATGCACGCATGGCACGAAGAAAACGGTGCTAAATTTGAAAATGTCGGGCAATGGCTGCGGCCCTGGTATTACCCACAAGTCGGTGAATCGATGCACGATGCGGTCAACCGCGAATGTCTCGCTACCCGTAACAGCGTTGGTATTTTCGACGCGACGACGCTGGGTAAAATTGAAATCAGGGGCCCCGATTCGGCTAAATTTCTGGAAATGATTTACACCAATAACTGGATGAATCTCGAAGTCGGCAAGGGGCGTTATGGTTTCATGCTAGGTGAAGACGGGATGGTGATGGATGACGGCGTTACGATACGCCTTGCGCACGATCATTTTTTCATGCATACCACGACCGGTGGGGCGGCTGGAGTTATGGCCTGGATGGAACGCTGGCTGCAAACCGAATGGCCCCAGATGGAAGTGTTTCTGACTTCGGTGACCGACCACTGGGCAACCGCTGCCGTGGTCGGACCGAATAGCGCTAAGGTGGTTTCTGCCGTTTGTGACGGTATCGATTTTGACGTCGAGACTTTTCCTTTTATGGCGACGCGCACCGGTACCATCGGCGAAGTCGTGTGCCGCGTCAATCGTATCAGCTTCTCGGGCGAGCTCGCCTACGAAGTGAATGTGCCTGCGAACACGGGCCGCTTCATGTGGGAAGGGTTAATACAGGCAGGTGCGGAGTATGACATCACCCCGTATGGCACCGAAGCCCTGCATGTGCTGCGCGCCGAAAAAGGATATGTCATCGTCGGGCAGGACACCGATGGTTCTGTTACGGTTGATGATCTGGGCCTCGGCTGGGCGCTATCGAAAACCAAGGCTGATTTTATCGGCAAACGTTCATTGACTCGCCCCGACACGGTACGCAAGGATCGCAAGCAATTGGTGGGATTAATCACCACCGACCCGAACACGGTAATCCCCGAAGGCGCGCAACTGGTGGATGATCCGCATGTACCTATACCCATGCCGATGATCGGTCATGTGAGCTCCAGTTACTACAGCGCCTGTTGCGGCCATTCGATCGCGCTGGCACTGGTGAAAGACGGGCATAGTCGCAGGGGTGATACTGTGTACGCACCGCTTGCCAATGGTCAGATCATAGAGGCGAGGGTTACCGAACCGGTGTTTTACGATAAAGAAGGAGCGAAATCCAATGGCTGATCTATTCCAGCTTCAAAGCCCGCTGGTGAATATCGAAATGGGCGAAGCCAAAGGTAATGCGCCTGAGATCAGGGAGATTACTTTTTTAGGTTATTTAAATTTGCGAGGTAAACCAGGTAATACCGCTTTTCTCGCTGCGGTAATTAAAGTGCTCGGTGCAGAACCTCCGATAGAACCCAATACCATGGTCGAGTCCGGTGATTACCGAATTTACTGGTTGGGCCCCGACGAATGGTTGGTGATCACCCCAACCGGTCAACAGGGGCAGGTGCAGGCTAAACTGCTAGAGGCTCTAGACGGTGTATTTTCATCCGTTGTGGATAATTCAAGCGGACTCACTCTGCTCGAAATCAACGGCAAAAATGCGGCAGCATTAATCGCCACCGATTGCCCGCTTGACCTGCACCCAGGCAAATTCAAACCCGGCCAATGCGCACAGACCCGACTAGCGAAGGCCGGTATGACTATAGCCCCTCTACGAAATGGCGAGGGCTTCGAAGTGATTATTCGCCGTAGCTTTGCCGATTATCTATTGCTTTGGATGCAGGATGCAGCGGTTGCGTTTGAACTGGCATAGTTCTACTGTTGCACGATTCCTGATTCACCGATTTCCTGTTCATGCTGAAAATGCTCCATTAGCACGAGTAGCTCTGAAGCCATTCGTGCAAGATCATTTCCTGCCTGAGAGGTTTGCTGGACACTGCTGGAATTTTCAATGGCCAATTTAATCATTTGGTTGAAACTGCTGTTTATGGAATCTGCTACCGCGTTTTGTTCTTTTTCAGAGGTTGCGATCCGGCTACTTATGCCATCGATTTGTACTACAGACTCGGAAATAGTAGTCAACGAAGAGCTCGCCAACCTGGCCTTTTCGATACAGTTCTCGCCGCTCTTCTAATTGTTATATAAATGCTGATCGATTACTGGCACTTCGCACGCACGAATCCCCGATTCCTCAGCTTCGGTTTTTTGCTCGCGTTTCTCTCCAGCCCTGGCCAGACTTACTTCATCGGTGTGTTCGGTCCCGAAATTCAGGCATTGTTTGACCTCGATAACGGTGCCTGGGGGAGAATCTATATGACAGGAACACTGCTCAGCGCGGTGGTGATTACCTGGACCGGGACGTTGATCGACCGCATGGATCTTCGGCTGTTTACCACACTGAGTTTGCTGGGACTGGTTTTCGCCTGTTTCGCGATTGGGTCTGTTTCTTCGCCTGTGATGCTGGTGTTTGCGATCTTTATGTTGCGTCAGTTTGGGCAGGGCTTAATCAGCCATGCCAGCATTACTTCGATGGCGCGTTACCATGCGGCTGATCGTGGCAAGGCGATTGCTTTAGCTGCGATTGGTTTTTCCCTGGGCGAAGCTATACTGCCATTACTGGCGGTATTTTCTATCCAGGCATGGGGTTGGCGCGAAACTTACTTTGGCACTGCCGGGTTTGTGTCCTTATCCATTCTGGTGGTCTTATGGCTATTGAAAGGTCATAAGTTAAGGCATGCTCGCATGCTGGAAAGCTTGAGTCACTCGACGGCACAAGGGACCGGCCAAGTATCTTATACGCGCCGACAAATGCTCGGCGAGGCTCGTTTTTACCTGATGCTACCAGCGATGATTGCGCCATCGATGATCATGACGGCGATGTTCTTTTTCCCGGCTGAAATTGCCAAAGCCAAGGGTTGGAGCAACCTCTGGGTGACCGGCAACTACTGGGCTTATTCAATAGCGACGGTATTAACTATCATTTTGTCGGGAGTTTTGGTCGACCGCTTTAGCGCGCGCCGAGTCGTCCCTCCGTTTCTGCTGCCATTGGCTGCGGGATTAGTTGTTTTAACATTATCCGATGACCGGTTTCTGGTCTGGCCCTATATGTTGCTAATGGGCGTTTCTTCCGGCATTTATTTTACCGGATTAAGCGCACTATGGGCCGAGTTATACGGCCCGAAGTATTTAGGTGCGATCAAGTCACTGACCAATGCTGTCATGGTGTTTTCGTCCGCACTAGGGCCTGCGCTAGTTGGTTCTCTACTGACTCGGGGTATGCCATTCGAACAGATATGTTTTCTACTGGCTGGGGGCTGTCTATTTGCAACGGTTATGATTTTTTATGCCTTGCGAACCCCAGGCAGTTTGCGTGCTTGAGCCGAAATGGTAATAGTCCGCCCCGGCGGAGTTGACAGTGCACCGCATAGTTAACCGTTTCTTCGATTGAAACCAGCAAAGCAGAATAATCCCGCCGGTTTATCGCGCACCATTGGATACGTCCATGATGATCATTACCCTGGGTTCTGGGGACACGATACTTAATTCATTAGAAGAACAGTAAATTTAGTATTTTGTCACCAGAACTCCTCCAAACTCGGCCGCGCCCAGACCCGACTCGCGCAGACCGAAATGACGATAGCTCCGCTACAAAATGGCGAAGGCTTCGAAGTCATCATCCGTCGTAGCTTCGTCGATTATCTGTTATTTAGATGCAGGATTCTGTGGTTACTTTTGAGTAGGTTCTAAAGCATCAGATCATTTTGATCGAGTCTAATCCTGTGGGGTGCTACTGATGATATCAATTACCCAGCAATCGGAGTTCAGGCGGCTTTTCCGGTTTATTAATCAGGCCGATCCGGCATTCGTTGAAACATTTTTTGCACAGGCCTAATATGCCGAACTTCCAGCCGGAGCAACGATATGTGACGAAGGGCAGATTTGCGCGCATCTGGCTTTGGTGATTGAAGGCATAGATCGAGTGTATAAATTGTCGCCTTCCGGTCAGGCAGCATCTTTCGGGTGCTGTCTGTAAATTGGCGATGGTTGTCTCAGTGCAAAGCTCCATGACACTTCTTGAATTTTTTCCCCGAGTTACAGGGGCAGGGATCGTTACGACCAACCTTGTTACCGGCGAACTGGTTCCTGCTGGCGGGAGCCGACGAGATATTCGATACGCTTGCCTGCTTAGAGGCAGGATTTTTGTCTTCCGCTCGTACCGTAGAATTAGGCACCCAGTCTACGATCATGTGAATTCGGTCTTCGTCGCTTTGATTATCGACCGCGTGCAGGGTGGCGTTATTGATTTCCCACATTTCGCCCACGCGCATCACCTTTTGTTCGCCGCCTACGGTAAAAATCGCCTTATCGTTGGTAATGATTGGGACGTGGATGCGGTGGCATTTGAGTAACGAGTAAACGCCATCGGTATGAACCGATATTTTCCCGTGGCCCTGTAGCTTCGCAAACAGCAGTCGGACTATAAAACCATCGTGTTGAAAATAATCGGCGATGAAATCGAGCAGAGGTTTGAGTTCTGCTTCGAACTGTGAATAGATATCGCGGTAGGTCGGGTTGTAATGACGAAAATCATCGTCGTGAATCAGCAGTAACGACTGGGTCTGGCGATGCGCTTCGAATTGTTTATCCCGATCAGATTCTGCCCAGACCTGTTCCGAGATTTGGGCCAGCTTATTCTTTATTGGTTCAACATCGATATCTGAACTGAGTAATAGATAATTACTTTCCTTACCTGCAAGTTTCTGGAAAGAATCCTGGATTCCATACATTTGTACGCTAGGAAATTGAATCACTTTATCCGAGTCGTTTAGCTGTTCGAATTCGTAGCCATACTTATCGATTAACAAAGCTTCTTTATGGGCGACCAGATCGCGTAGCTCGTCGTCATAATATCGTGAGTAATGGCTGTGGCTGGATTTATTTAAATGCGCCGCGCCTTTAAATTTTTCTCTGATTGAATCGGTTTCTTCGACACAAAGTTTATCCATGATGGATAGAAACTCGTCTTGCAAATTTTCGAAACGACCGATGTAGGTGTTTTTACTTTCAAGATTTCCGTGCATGCGCTTGAATTGCCAGGAGTAATAACCGTTATCGTCATCATTAAAGTGGCGTATGTCGTCCTTGGTTAGACCGACGCCTTGATTGCCATCCAGTGTTTCGGGCAGGATTTCAACCAGTGCATTTCTGTAGTTTTGGCTTGCCGGGGTATCTGAGCCCAGACTAATCAAATTTTTCAGTGTTTTTTTATAATCGGCCTGGCAGGCATCAGAAAGAATGAAAAACAAAGGATTGGCGCCCTTCATGCGAATATTGAAGGCATACCAGGAGATGTACCAGTCCCAGGGATTTCGCACCATGCCGACGATTGGCAAGGCTGAATATTCAGATGGAAGCAGGTGATGGGGGTAGTGATAGCCGATCTGCTGAAAGCTCGGAATACACTGCTCGACAATATGATTGATCGACTGACCACCCGTTTTATGCATGTGGATGAACACGAATTTTTCAGTGGTGATCATTTAATTTAATCCTGCTCCTGTTGACTGAATCATGTGGGTATCATACGTTATTCTGATTGTCTGGCAATATGATCGATGCACCTGGCGCTGACATCCGCGAGGATAGAAATTAGACTAGATCGAATAGCGCCTCGAGGCTATTATGACTTGCTGCCTTAAGTATTAAACCCAAGTTGGTTTTCTACTGACTCGGGGTATGGCATTCGAACAGATATGTTTTTTACTGGCTGGGGGCTGTCTATTAGCAACGGTTATGATTTTTTATGCTTTACGACCCGAGCTTGTATTATGTAGTCGATCTTGAGTTTCTTGTAATTTTAGTTATACTGCGCCTACAAATGTGTTCCCAACGTGTATCCATTGAAAAAATCTTCAAATTTTAGAATTAGGGTCGAACCTGATTTACACGAGGAATTCCTCTATGCATGTAAGTCAGAAGATTTACCAGCCGCTCAGGTTCTCAGAAGTTTCATGAGAAGCTATGTGAAAACGTATAGGCAGGGATTGCAAACAGATTTATTTGTAGCTGAGGAAGCTCTCAGGTATCGGATTGATTCTACCTAGTGATGGGAAAATTACATTGTGTAGAGATTTGTGCTGGAGCGGGAGGACAGGAATTAGGACTCGAACAGGGAGGATTCGAGCCTTTAGTATTGGTAGAAAATGACGGGCCTTGTTGCAATACGCTTAGATTTAACAGGCCAGTCTGGAAATAGAAAGTGATGTTAGAGAATTTGATATAAGCAGCTATCAACAAATAGATTTGATTGCCGGAGGGGTCCCCTGTCCTCTTTTTTCGAAAGCGGGTTAGCAATTGGGCAAATCTGATGAGCGCGACTTATTTCCAGAGGCGCTGCGATTAGTCGATGAATGCAGGCCTCGAGCAGTATTGTTAGAAAATGTCCGCGGTTTTTTAGATGCTACTTTTGAAGATTATCGACGTAATCTTAAACAACAACTCGAAAAAATGGGTTATATCGTTGGCTGGAAATTACTTAACTCATCGGATTTTGGCGTATCTCAATTAAGCCCCGAGTCGTTATTGTTGCCATTAAAAGAGAATATTACGAAGGGTTTTCCTGGCCAGAACCACTAAAACACACCCCAAAGTCGGTAGGCGAATTGCTTTATCAACAAATGGCTTCCCATGAATGGAAAGCCGCAAAAAAAAGGATGCACCAGGCTAATAAAATAGCTCCTACTATTTTAGGAGGATCGAAAAAACATGGCGGCCCTGATTTGGGTCCGACTCGTGCTAAGCAGGCTTGGGCATCTCTTGGCGTTGACGAAATGGGCATAGCGAACGATGTGCCTGAATGGGACTTTGTCGGAATGCCAAGATTAACTGTTAAAATGGTAGCAAAAATCCAGGGATTCCCTGACGATTGGCAGTTCACTGGTAAAAAGACGCCTGCATATCGTCAAGTAGGTAACGCTTTTCCTCCACCTGTTGCCTGTGCTGTTGCAGAGCAAATTCACAATTGTTTAACTCATAAGGAAAGTATTTGCCCTGGTAGGATAATAATCTAGCGATTCGAAAACAAACGATGCCAAAAAAGAAAGGTGCGAGAACAAAGCTAAGAGATCATTTTCTTCCCAATATAGGCAGGGTAATGGAATCCGAAGAATTAAGTAATGTAGCTGGCAATATCAGTGAATGGGCGCGTAGGGTTAGAGAGTTGCGCACCGAAGAAGGTTATCAAATACAAACTCACAATGATAAAAGTGCGCTGAAACCCGGCCGGTATATTTTAGAAGATCCTAATCCCCAACCAGCCTTTGAACGTAGCATCTCAAAGGAAACTCGTGCTTATGTTTTGGACAGAAACGGATTTACCTGTCAAATGTGTGGTGCTGTAGCTGGAGAGCGACATCCTTATGATTCCTCACGAAAAACGAAGCTTCATATAGGCCACATTGTAGCTAAATCGCAAGGTGGGACCGATGAGGCTACAAACCTCCAGGCGTTATGTTCCATTTGTAATGAGGGAGCCTCAAACCTGACTTTGGAGAGGCCATCGGTGCAAAAACTGCTGATACAGATTCGAAGAGCGAAAGGCGGTGATCAGGTCGAAGTTTTAAAATGGTTAGTGAAAAAGTTTCCTGATCAGGCCGAAGAATTAATAAAGGGGCAGTTAAATACAATATAAACCTTTGTCCACCATCAGACGGGTATGGCAACTTTTAGTGCGGTATCCAGCTTATCGACGATTTCGCCAATATGATTATCGTCAATAATAAAAGGTGGAGCGAGTAGAACATGGTCGCCGTGCTGGCCGTCGATCGTGCCACCCATCGGATAACAGATTAGGCCTGCTTCGAAAGCGGCTTTCTTGAATGCCCTGTTAATTTCCAGACTGGGGTCAAAGGCAGTCTTAGATTCCCTGTCCCGCACAAACTCCATGCCGATAAGTAGGCCGCGACCCCGAATATCGCCGATATTTGGATGCTCGCCGAATCGTTCGGTAAGTTCTCCCATCAGCTTTTCACCCTGGCATTGTACGCGTGGTATCAAGTTCCGTTCGAGGATTGCTGAGACAACCGCCCCGGCAGCCGCACACGCGACAGGATGGCCCAGGTAAGTGTGACCGTGCTGAAAAAAGCCCGTACCGTTTTCAATCGCCGAGTAAATATCGCTGGTGCATAACATCGCCCCGATGGGCTGATAGCCGGCGCCCAGGCCTTTGGCAAGCGCGCAAATATCGGGTGCGATTCCCTCCTGTTCGCAGGCAAACAGGCTGCCGGTTCGGCCCATCCCGCACATCACTTCGTCGAGAATTAGCAATACACCGTACTGGTCGCATATCTGTCGGATACGTTTGAAATATCCTTCGACCGGGGTTACTGCGCCCATAGTCGCGCCGACCACGGGCTCAGCCACGAATGCCATGACCTGGTCCGCACCGAGCCGTAATATTTCGGCTTCGAGTTCGTTGGCGACACGCTGACCATATTCGAATTCTGATTCGTGATCGGCCTGATCGCGGTAGGCATAGCAGGGTGAGATATGCGTGGTATCGATCATCAGCGGTGCAAAGGGCTTACGCCGCCACATGTTTCCGCCGGCAGCGAGTGCGCCCAGAGTATTGCCATGGTAGCTTTGCAGGCGCGCGATGACTTTATGTCGCGATGGTTGATTGATTTCGAGAAAATATTGGCGCGCCAGTTTGATAGCCGCCTCTATTGCCTCCGAGCCGCCCGATACCAGGTACACCCGGTCGATATCCGCTGGCGCGTTCTGTATCAACAGATCTGCGAGCGACTCCGCTGCCTCGCTGGTAAAAAATCCGGTATGCGCAAATTCCAGACGATCGAGCTGGCGCTTGATCGTGGCGATGATTTCCGCGTCACCATGTCCCAGGCAGGAAACGGCTGCGCCGCCGGATGCATCGATATACTGTTTGCCCTGCTGATCGGTCAGGTAAACGCCTGTACCACTGGCTGCAACAGGTGGTCGTGCTTTGGTGTGACGGGGAAATACGTGGCTCATTTTATTGCCGGATAAGGTAAAAATTAAATTGAAAGCCTTCAAAACTCGAAGGGGTAATTACCGGATCGCCGCTTGATTCAAGATGCCAAACACCGGACTTGACAATAACTCTTGGATTTTCCGGAATGACATAAGCTGTTGGCGTGATGGTTTCGCTTACAAAAAACGCCTTGGGCTGAAAGGAACTATATTATGGCTGGGCTTCTCCTGATTGACTAACTCGGCGATTAGCTTTCCAGTGATACCCGAAAGCGTAAGCCCCAAATGATGATGGCCAAAAGCATATAAGACGTATTCAGACATCAGGCTGTGGCCAATGACCGGCAAGGCGTC
Organism: Pseudomonadota bacterium; assembly: GCA_022566015.1. Classification (GTDB taxonomy): domain Bacteria; phylum Pseudomonadota; class Gammaproteobacteria. Next base: position 12,188 of record JADFJT010000065.1, read on the forward strand.
AGGAAAGCTGGGGCGAAATCCAAGCCATTCCTGGTCGGGTTTCTCGGGCAGGTCAAACATTTCCTGACCTTTACGTATCAAATATTTTAGATTACGCGGATTTTTAGACAGGTGGTAACCGGCAATTTCTACCGTCCCCGCGATGCGCAATCCTTCATCCATCGGCGTCGCGTAAAAACCGGCATCGTTCCAGCTCACCGGACGATTTAACAGAGATTCCAGGCCCTTGTATTGCACATGGTAACCACGCTCGGTATCGAGTGGCAAGTAATGCGTACCCACGCCCTTAATCTGGCGCGAAAAGGCACCGGCGGCAATAACGACTCTATCTGCATCGAGATTTTCACCATTATCGAGCATGATTTTCAACGAGTCTTTTTCGAGCATGACTGTAAGCACGCGTTGTTTGATATAGAGTCCCTGATTTTTTTGAAAACAATCAATATAGCGGGTGGTGAGCGACTGGGGATTGATCACCTGGCTGGCCTGGTCGAACAAAATTCCCCTGGCGAAGCTTAATTTGATGCCGGGTTCAAGATCGCGTATGTCAGCAGCATCGAGTTCACTGAAGATAACGCCATTGTCTCGCCGCGTCTGATTGGCCGCACGCGCTTTTTTAAAGTCGCGCTCAGTTTTATACACGTACATGCAACCCTGCTGCGAAATTAAATGCTGAGAATGACTGTATTCAAGCAGAGGATTGAGACCCTCGTAGGTTTTAAGTAATAGTTTTCCCAGGATTCGTGAGATGCGCGCTACACGTGCTGGCCTGCAATTTGAAAGAAACCGTATCAACCAGGGCAGGTGGTTGAGGGCATACTTCGCATCGATTGTGAATGGGCTGTTGGACGAAAACAGTAAGCCCGGCAGGCGTTTAAATATAGACGGACTGTTTACCGGTACACAACCGTAGTCCGCGATAGTACAGGCATTGCCCGAAGAAGTGCCTGAGCCCGGTTTTTCCGGATCGATCAAAATCACCGAGAAACCCTTTTTCTGCAACCATAATGCACAGCTTGTGCCGATGATACCGGCGCCAACAACGGCCACTGTTTTGTTCTTATTCATAGGGTTATTCTTTGTTTATCAGATTTTCCGGTTTATAACGAATGGCACTTATCCAATCTAGCCATTCCCGCGAAAGCGGGAAAGACCGCCAGGAATGGTGGAAAAGCAATAGGGTTTTCGAGGTCCGACCTGTCGGAGCAAACCCTGCCTATTACTGCTGAAATGCCTGCTTACCAGGATTTCGGCGCGTAGGCTAGATCGACGCAATATTGATTCAAAGCCCAAGTAGGTGCCATTCGTGTCATAACGCCTGTTATTGCAGCGATAGTGTATTGATATTGGTGTTTCTGTCCTAGCGATATTTCACGCATAACGCCCAACCTTCTCAGCATAATCTCAGACTGGCCATTGAGCATGTGAATTTGGTCCGCATTGCGATGCAACTGGGAATACGGTTTAGATAGGCCATTCGTTCATTTTTACCCCTATGACAGTTTCCCGTTACGGTTACCTGTAATATGAGTCAACGAGGCTGAACTGCTACTTCCCAGGGTTAAATTTAATTTGAGTTATTTCGCCACTGCTTGTTTAGCGGAATAATTTTCACATGCTACGATTTTTCGGCCAGAGATGTACCGGGGTGTTGGTCCTGGCATTTTGAAGATAATCCATTACCAGCGCTGCGGTATCCGCATGCTTGTGCCAGTGTTTCAAAATCCAGCTTGCCCCGGTTTGTTCCGAAGCAACCCGGGCCTCGATGATATCGAGCCAGGCACCCGAATCCAGCACCCCTATCTTGTTTAAGCCATCACGAGCGAGTGGAATCGCGTGAGACAGCAGCAGGTTTTTTAATGGCTCTCGATGGCCGTCTAACCAGTGTACCTGCGCCTGCATGCCTTCACGGGCAGCCGCGTAGAAATCGATTTCCAGCGTTGCGAAATCGAGGCTGGTTAAATCTTCGCCACAATGTTTCAAGCCTTCGGTCAGGCCCACATGAAAGGCTATATTGGCAATTGTATCGACCAGCGTTGGCCCGGATGGCACGACGCGCAGTTCGAGCCGGAGGTGATAACCTTTATCGGGTTCGTGGCCTAAAATAGGCCGTACCCAACGCCAGATCGTACCATTGTGCAGCGAAAAATGGTGCAGTGCTTCTACTGGTTTGTCGATCACTTCGGGAAGTATCGGACTGTAATAAAAGTTGTCGTCGAACAGCTCGAGCAGCGATTCGATATAGCCTTTACCGAAATGCACGCGTGACACGATACCATCACGAATTTCGCCAGGGTTACGGGTATCGACCGCCTGTTTGAAAATAGCGATGCGGGATTCCTGCCAGCAACACTTACCCAATACCAGGGGTGAATTGGGCACCGCGCCTAACACCAGCATGCTCGACCATAGTGCTGCGTTGTAGGTCGATACGGCCTCGTCGAAAGGTATCTGCATATGAACCTGCAATGAGGTGCCTAACGCTTCGAGCATCACATCGTTTTTGTCAACAATCAGGCGATCTTCGCCACCTATATCGAGGTGAACCGGTTTACCGCGCATTCCAATTAGTTGCTGGCTGAGCAGATTGTAGCGATGTTGTTCGGACATATACTTGTTCGCTTCCAGATGTTTTTGCTGCAAACTGGGTAGTACACCGAATAGCCCGGTACTCGCGTTTAAACTATGCGCAGATTGTTCTATCTGGCGATATAAATCGGATAAATCCTGGTCTATCTTGCTTAAAACATCGGCGCCGACGTCGTACGGACGGCCGTTAATCTCGAGGTTAAACTTTGCCAACTCCAGGGCGAATAATGGATTATTGGCATGATCGAGTACCTGCTGGTTTATCCTGCATGGCTGGCCATCGGCATCGACCAGGCACAACTCGAGCTCGTAACCCAGTTTTCGGCTGTGGTTATCGAATGCTCGTCTGGCGAAAAGTTCGTGAACAAACTCGTTTTCTTCGACCAGTCGATCATGGAAGCGGTCGTAATCCGCCTGGTCGAAATGTGTTTGGCTAATTTCCTCGCCCATTATTGAATTATAAGGTTCCCTGGTAGTTTTAACCAGACGGGCTGTTTATACTGCGCTAATCCAACCCTGAGACCAAGATGCCCGCTATCCTGCAAGTTTCCAATTTAGTAAAACGCTTTGGTAAATTAACTGCGGTCGATCGGGTCAGTTTTGAAATTGAATCGGGTACCTGCTTTGGATTGCTAGGGCCGAATGGTGCGGGAAAAACGACCACGATCGAATTGATGGAAGGTATCAGGACGCCAGACGAGGGTGATATTTTTTATCAGGGCGAACCGCTCGGTCGGAAGTTTCGAAACGAAGCGGGCATCATGTTTCAAAATACCGCGTTGCAGGAATTCGTCACAGTGTACGAAATGCTGCTGCAGTTTAGCCGCTTTTATCCGCACCCAGCCGATATCGACCTACTGGTCGAACAATATTCGCTACAGGATTTTTTGCATCAGGATACACGCAAACTGTCTGGCGGCCAGAAACAGCGTCTGTTGTTAGCGATGGCAATGATCAATCAGCCTAAAATACTGTTCCTCGATGAACCGACTACCGGGCTCGATCCGCAGTCGCGCAGAAATTTATGGGAGCGGGTGCGGCAGGTAAAAGCGCAGGGTGCGACCATATTGCTGACCACGCACTATATGGAAGAAGCCTACGAGCTGTGCGATCAAATCGCAATCATGGATCATGGTAAGATCATCGCACACGATGCCCCCGACGCACTACTCGCTAAACACTTTAGCGATGTGGTGGTGCAGCTACACGAGCATGACGTACCGCGCGCCCTGGGTGAGAAGGAGTTCGGCGCAACCTACCGAAACAATTGCGCCCATATATTGACCAGCGACGTGAATAAAACTATCGAGTGCCTGCTGGGTTTCAAGGTGCCGCTGGGTCGCCTGCGTATTCGAGCGCGCAATCTCGAAGACCTTTTTCTCGAACTCACCGGTAAGGAGTTGCGCGCCTGATGTGGACCAGGATCTATGCACTGTTTGTCGCGCGTAACACCGAGTTTTTCCGTGACCAGTCGGCTCTCGCGTGGAACGTGGCGTTGCCGATACTGATTATATTTGCCTTTACCTATGCGTTTACCGACGAAAACCCGGAAAAATTTAAGGTGGCACTGGTATCAAATGCACCAATCAATGCGGGTATGGAGGACTTCAAATCGACTCGATACATCAGATTTATTGACATCGACGAAATCGCCAGTAGCTTGCCGAAGGTAGAGCGACACCAGGTCGACATGGTGTTTGACCCCAATACCGGGCGTTACTGGATTAATCAAACCTCTCCCAACGGTTATATCGTAGAAAAGCTATTGATCGCAGCCTATGCCAATTCGGGTTATCAACTCAGGCAGAACCTGGTACAGGGTGATGAAATTCGTTATGTCGATTGGGTAATACCCGGCGTCATTTCGATGAACATCATGTGGGGCGCATTATTTGGCATAGGTTATGTCATCGTTCGTTACCGGAAAATGGGTGTGCTCAAGCGTCTGCGTGCAACGCCGGTAACGTCGGTCGAGTTTTTGACCGCGCAAATTTTGTCCCGACTGTGGTTACTGCTAGTGGTCAATAGTATTATTTTTATCGGCATGGATTTTTTTGTCGATTTTCGTATGAACGGGTCATATTTCGACCTATTTCTGGTGTTTACTCTCGGAAGTATCTGCCTGATCTGCTGTGGCCTGGTCGTGGCCGCGCGCATATCGAGTGAAGAAGTAGCGAATGGACTTCTCAACCTGATTAGCTGGCCGATGATGTTTCTTTCCGGCATATGGTTTTCGCTCGAAGGTGCCCACCCCTGGATGCAGAAATTTGCATTGATTCTGCCGCTCACCCACATCACTGAGGCCGCACGTGAAATTATGATCGATGGTGCTGGACTCGCTCAGGTTTCCGATCATTTACTGGTACTGGGTTTGATGAGTGTAGTGTTATTGTATATTGGGGCGAAGATTTTTCGGTGGGAGTAGATACCGAGTTGGTTCCCCGGAGGAGCAATCACTGGTAAGTATTTTCAGGAACGCTGTAAACCCTTCCCGGACGCAATCGCATCGACGACCGATGGCTCCAGCGAGTGCCAGAGAGCCTCGTGATGGAACACGTTG
>JADFJT010000161.1 GCA_022566015.1 Pseudomonadota bacterium
TGGCACAAGAAAAGACACCTTAAAAGAAGGATCGTAAACCAGCAATTCCGTGACCTGGCCTTCGAATTACTCAAACCGGGCGGTTGCCTGCACATGGCAACCGACTGGCAAGATTACGCCGAGTACATGGCGCGCGAACTGATGCAAGATACCCGATATCTAAATCGGGGTAACGATCATGGCTACTCGCCAAAACCCGTCTATCGACCGATCACTCGGTTTGAAAAACGGGGTGTTAACCTGGGACACGGTGTCTGGGATTTGATTTTCGAGAGGAAGTAAGCCTGATTTCTATTATTATCTTTAAGTATCGTCATGCCAGTTCCACAGCTGTCGTCCCGTGGCTAGACCACCGGATGATACAGGTAAATTTAACGGAATTTTATTGACTGGAGTCAGGCCCGGAATGCCGAGGGTAATAAAAATACTATTCAGACCTACGGCCAGGTTACCACTGCGGACGTTTAACCGCCTACAGAGCGCCCTTGAGATTATTAATATGCAACCCGTGAATTGTTACCATGCTAGCGTTACTAAAATCGATGAAATCAAAAAATAATAGCCATCATTACCATCATTACGGTGAGAAATAAAATAGTCATGATGGTACCGGCTTTGATAAAGTCCGGTACTCGATAGCCGCCAGGGCCCATGATTAGCGCGTTTACCTGATGCGTGGGTAGTAAAAACGAATTGGAGGTTGCGAGCGCAACGGTGAGCGCAAAAATAGCCGGGTCCGCGTCGACCCCTATGGCTATGTTAACTGCGAGCGGAACCAGCAGCACTGTGGCACCGACATTCGACATTACCAGGGTAAAGAATGTCGCTAGTATTGCAATTGACGACTGGATTACCCAGACCGGCATATCCCCAACCACTAGCAGTGTTTGCTCGGCAATCCATTTTGCAGTACCGCTGGTTTCGACTGCGAGGCCTAAGGGTATCAAGCTCGCGAGCAGGAAAACGGTACTCCAGGAGACCGCATCATAGGCTTCCTCTATTTTCAACACCCCGGATAGCACCATGCCAATCGCGCCGGTTAATAGTGCCACAGAGAGCCGTAGATCAGTAAACAAAACCAGGAATAAGGCGAGGCCAAAAAAGAATCCCGCCCACCCGACCTTGTTGGGACGAGTTTCCTCGCGCGGATATTCTGTTGTAACTATAACGAAATTCTTGTCTTTTTCCAGGTATGCCAGTGCTTTCCAGGTGGTGTGTACCAGCAGGGTATCTCCTGCCTGGAAGGGAATATCGCGAATATGTTCACCTTCGAGCATGGTTTCACCACCGCGATGTAATGCGACTAACGCGATTCCATATATCTTGCGCATCCACACGTCACGCGCGCTTTTCCCCAGTAGCGATGAACCGGGTGGGATGACTATTTCAGCTATACCTACCTGACTCGAAGATAAGGCCTCAGAGAATGCGCGAAGACCCTTTTGGATAACAAGCTCATAGGCGTCTACAAAATCTTTCAAATGTCCAGGGGAGCACAATATTCCCAGCGAAGCGTTCTCAGTAATGTCAATGTCGCGAGACAGGTCTCCACTGCTGGCTCGAACGCTCGCACCAGCGGATTTGATAGCAATGATGCGAATTTTGTTTTTGGTTTCTATATCATCGAGTATCTTGCCAACCAATGGGCTGTCGGCCGGCACGTTGACTTCGAATAGCGAGTAGTCGACACCGTAAACTTCTTCGAGGTATTTAGCGCTACCGGCAATTTTAGTTTTGCTGTCGGTCGGTGTGCTCGGCAATACGTACTTGCCAGCGACGACGAAGTAAATAATACCGGTCAATACCAGGGCCAAACCGATTGGAGTAACCGAGAACAGGCCCCAGGTTTCCATTTGCTGATCGGCGGAAAGCGCCGTATTTGAAGCCAGCATCAAATCGTTTAGCAGGATAAGCGGGGAAGAACCCACCATGGTTACAGTGCCCCCGAGAATGGCAGTGAAACCCATCGGCATCAGTAACCGCGACATCGGCAGTCCGGAACGGGCCGATATACGACTCACCACCGGCAGGAACAATGCTGCGGCACCGACGTTTTGCATGAACGACGAAATGATGCCCACCGTGCCTGAAATGATGGGAATAATTCGTTTTTCGGTTGTCCCTCCGACCTTCAGGATAAAAACCGCAACCTTGCTCATAATGCCGGTCTTGTCGAGCCCGGCACCAATTATCATCACCGCGATAATCGACATAACTGCATTACTGGAAAAACCATCGAACAGGTGTTCAGTCGGTACTAATCCCTGCTCGAGCCCCATCACCGGCGCCAGAAGCGAGGTTAGCCCCAGTAATACCATGATCGAGATAGCCGCTTCGTCTACGCTAAGAATTTCGAATGAAAACAGGTAAATCGTCAAAATCAGTAAGGCGCTTACCCATGCTACTTCGATGCTCGGTGCTACCTGAGTCATTTCCCAGGCTACTATGGCAAAAAAGAGCGCTGCCACCCATTTTATGTTTTGAGATTTTGTGAGCTTAATCAAGCTTTGTCTGTAGCCTCTCCAGGGCGAAATTCTAACAGATATGCGTTATAGCACAGTTCAAAAGGACAATTGACAGGGTGATCACCGATGCAAAAGCCGGTGAAGCACAACGGTTACAAATAAGGTTCTATCGATTGCCAGAGCTCATGCACCAGAGCCACTGGATGATAATGGATGCGACCAGAATTCAACCCTGCTAGTGTACACAAATTGAGGCGCCACTGCATAACCCGCTTGAGATAGACTATTGCTGTGCGAAACTACTTCGTTAGCGATATAAGCTAATATGAAGTTAAAATCGATATATTGGTCCTGGCTCGACCAATCGGGTAGGAAACCATATGTCAAAAAAACATCCGGTCGTTGTCATTACAGGTTCATCGGGCGCAGGTACGACAACCGTACAGAAAGCACTAGAAGCAATTTTTTTCCGCCAAAAGATAAATTCTGTTGTGATCGAAGGTGACAGTTTTCATCGCTACGACAGAACGACAATGCAAATTAAGATGGACGAGGCAATTCGCGCGGGCATTAATTTCAGCCATTTCGGATCTACCGCTAACCAGTTTAAGGCGTTGGAGCAATTGTTCAAAACCTATGGTGAAACCGGGGGCGGACAAAAGCGCTACTATCTACACAGTGACGAAGAAGCAGCAATGCATAATAGTCGGCTGAAGGTAGACTTGGAAGCAGGGCAATTTACTCCGTGGGAAGATATTCAACCTGGAACCGATCTGTTGTTTTACGAGGGACTGCACGGCCTGGTAAAAACCGAGTCGGTCGACATGACCCAATATGTAGACTTGAAGGTCGGAGTCGTGCCTGTGGTCAACCTCGAGTGGATTCAAAAAATTCATCGCGATAATGCCGAACGAGGATACAGTCAAGAGGTGATCGTCGAAAATATTCTGCGGCGCATGCCCGATTACGTTAAGTATATTACGCCGCAATTCTCGGAAACCGACATAAACTTTCAGCGCGTGGCAACGGTCGATACGTCGAATCCGTTTATCGCTCGTGCCATCCCTACACTGGATGAAAGTTTTGTAGTCATTCGATTTCGCAATCCAGATATTCGTAACACCGATTTTGCGAACCTGTTGTCGCTGATAGAAGGTTCGTTCATGTCGCGACGCAATACGATTGTTGTGCCCGGCGGCAAGATGGGGCTGGCGATGGAAATTATTTTCGCTCCGATCATTGCCGATATTATGAAGAAACGTGATGCCGCTGATCGATAGTCATTGCCATCTCGACGATGACCGCTACGACCAGGATAGAGACCAGGTGGTAGAACGCGCGCGCGCTTTGGGCATCGACAGGATAGTCATCCCTTCGACCACCGCTAACCGCTGGCCTAAAGTAAAGCAGGTGGCCGAGTCATACGAGGGTATGTTTCCGGCTTACGGATTGCATCCAATGTTTATCGAACAGCATCAGGTTGCGCATCTGAGCGAGCTCGACGAGTGGCTGGAGCGTGAAAAACCGCTTGCCGTGGGCGAGTGTGGAGTGGATTTTTATCATTCACGGGTCGATGAAAAATGGCAGATACAATTGTTCAGCGAACAATTGCAACTGGCGATAAACCATCACCTGCCGGTGATTGTGCACGTCCGAAAAGCGATGGATCAGGTGATCGGCCTGTTGAAAAAAAGTGCCCCGATAACCGGTGTGATCCATAGTTTTTCCGGTAGCCTGCAACAGGCCCTGCAATTAGTTGACCTTGGTTTTAAACTGGGTATCGCGGCCACGGTCGGATTTGAACGCGCAAAAAAACTACGCTCAGTAGTGGCCCAGGTGCCGGATCATGGATTATTGATTGAATCGGATGCACCGGATCAACCCGGTGTCAATCATCGTGGGGAGCTTAATGAGCCGGCCTATATCGTTGAACATTTAGCCACTATTGCTGAGTTACGTGGAATTTCCGAATCGGAGTTAATAGGGATATTGCGACAGAACAGCTATGAGCTTTTCAAATTCGAAAAGGTTGTCTGACTAATTTACGATTAGTCGAGCGGCAATTTTGGCGATTTTCAACGCTCTTGAATGGGTGCCAGTTACCTCGGGTCTCGGCAATTGCTCCTGCATTGCTCTACCACCTACATCCATGTAGGCGAAGCGCTCAAAACACGCTGTGAATATGTCCCTATACGCTCTAATTTTTCATCTCTGAAAAATA
>JADFJT010000066.1 GCA_022566015.1 Pseudomonadota bacterium
CGATACGCGATTAACGTATACTCCCTTAGCAGGGGAGCGCCTTCAGCCACTCGGCCATCTCTCCAATTCAATATATTTTACTCTCCCAAAGGGGGAGCGCGTTATTCCGGGCTCCTCGGCGACTGCTCCTGCGTCGCCTAAAGCGCCTACTGTTGGAGCTCTACCTCCGATACGTCGGAACCGCTGCATCCTTGCAGTCGTGCCCTGCACCCCATCGGGGCCATCCTACGGATGTCCTAATTCGTTCCAGACGAATTAGTCAGCCACTCGGCCATCTCTCCAGTCATAATAATTGAAAAAGCGGCGTGAACCGCCGCTTCCTTTTTTTTGCCTCGGCTTAGACGTTTTCGGCTTTGTTTCCTATTTGCTCCTGCTCTTCGTCTTCATCCTGGCCCTGGTTTTGCTCCTGCTCCAGGGCTTTTTCGGCCTTGATACGTTCGTAAATTTCTTCACGATGGACTGGTATTTCTCTTGGTGCGTTAACACCGATTCTAACCTGATTTCCTTTAACGCCTAGCACGGTGACTGTTACTTCGTCGCCAATCATTAAGGTTTCCCCTACTCGCCGAGTCAATATCAGCATAATAAATCTCCATAAATTAAAACTCAGTAATCTATACCCATATCCTCTATAGGTAATCCAGTTATATTTATTTTCTAGCCCGTATTGCCTTGAGCTAAGGTAGTATTCTACCCAACAAATTGGGCTGAGGCTAGACCGCAAACTGCTTCAAGGGCACGAATTTAAGGCACAAGCAGTAATTTTCAATCTTGCCTGCATTTCAAGCTAGAGTATTGCAATAATGATAAATTCACTGACCTGGGTGAAGTATGCGGGCTAATTTTCAGACTTTAAATCGAACCCATCGTGCAAAGCGCGTACTGCAAGTTCCAGATATTTCTCATCTACCACGACCGATACCTTAATTTCGGATGTTGATATCATTAAAATATTGATACCTTCATTTGCCAATAGTTTAAACATGCGGCTAGCTGTGCCAGCATGCGAGCGCATACCCACGCCAACAATCGATACCTTGACGATACGATTATTACCCGATACTTCACGTGCTTCGAGTTGCTTCGCGGTATTTTTAAGCGAAGCGAGGGCAGTTTCGTAATCGTTACGATGTACTGTAAAGGTAAAATCGGTGGTTCCATCGGCACTGACGTTTTGCAGAATCATATCGACTTCGATATTCGCATCGGATATCGGACCCAATATCTGATAGGCAATGCCCGGTGTGTCGGCTACACCGTTGATCGTGAGTTGAGCTTCATCACGGTTGAACGCGATACCTGATATTAGGGCTTGTTCCATAATTTCATCCGCTTCGTCGTCTGTGGTAATTAACGTGCCTTCCCCCTCTTCAAACGAAGAGAGCACCCGTAATGGGACTTTGTATTTTTGCGCAAATTCGACCGCTCTGATTTGCAATACCCTGGAACCAAGACTGGCCATTTCGAGCATTTCTTCGTATGTGATTGTTTTCAGGCGCCGGGCTTCCGGTACGACTCTCGGGTCGGTGGTGTAAACACCATCTACGTCGGTGAAAATCTGGCATTCGTCAGCATTCAGGACTGCCGCCAGCGCAACGCCGGTAGTATCCGACCCGCCACGACCCAAAGTGGTTATATTGCTTTGCTCATCGACACCCTGAAAACCGGCCACCACTACTATATTTCCTGAATCCAGATCACTTTGAATCTTTTCACGATCGATTGATTTGATTCGCGCCTTGTTATGTGTGCTGTCGGTTATGATACTGGCCTGTATGCCGGTATAGGATTTCGCCGCGTATCCACGCTTGTGAAGGGCCATTGTCAATAGTGCAATTGTTACCTGCTCGCCGGTCGACAACAATACATCCAGCTCCCGGCCTGCCGGATTAGGGTTGATCTCTTGTGCGAGTGCAACCAGGCGATTTGTTTCTCCACTCATTGCGGAAACAACCACTACCATGTCGTTGCCCTGCTCCTTGTAGGCAATCACCTTGTCAGCCACAGCCTCAATTCTTGCCTTCGAACCGACCGAGGTACCACCATATTTTTGAACGAGTAAGGGCATAACTAATCAATGAAAAATCGAGCGCGGATTATAGAAAATATGCGTGCACTTGTATAATTAAATTAGTTCACCCCTGATCGAAAAGGGTCGTACTTAATTGACCGGTTTGCAGGTTCAAGCTCCGATAATTTCGATCCTACCATTACAGGCCGCTCAAATTTAACCCTAGAGTTGCGTTTCGATCCAGGAAACGACAGAAGCCAGTGCCTTGGCCAAATTCTCGGGTTGATTGCCACCAGCCTGCGCCATATCAGGACGCCCACCGCCCCGGCCACCGCATTGTTCGGCGACAAGATTAGCCAAATCACTCGCGCTGATTTTATCGGTCTCGGCTTTAGTGACACCCGCTATGATCGAAACCTTACCCTGTCCGCTACTCGCCAACACTACGGCTGCCGACCCCAGTTTGTTTTTCACCTGATCGACCGTATCTCTTAGAGTTTTAATATTCGCACCATCGAGGCAGGCGGCTAGCACCTTGATACCCTTTACATCGACCGCCTGCGCCGCAAGGTCTCCACCCGCCTGGGTGGCAGCTTTTGATTTTAGCGCGGCCAGTTCCTTTTCTAACTGGCGATGACCGACAAAAAGCTGCTCAACCCTGGCAACGAGTTCTTCTCTTCCGGATTTTAGCACCTGCGCTACGGTTTCTAAGCTGTGTTCAGATTCGATAAACCGTCGCATCGCCTGCTTACCCGTAACCGCTTCGATACGGCGTACGCCAGAGGCAATCCCGCTTTCCAGCACTATTTTGAACAAGCCTATATCGCCTGCCCTTCGAACATGCGTGCCGCCACAAAGCTCAACCGAGTGAGAACCTATGCGCAACACACGTACAGTATCGCCATATTTTTCGCCAAATAGCGCAATTGCGCCGCTGGTTTTCGCTGCTTCGAAACCCATAGTTTCGGCACTGGTTTTTAAATTGCTGCGAATCTCACCATTGACCAACGTTTCAATTTGCTCTATTTCCTGCAGTGTCAATGGTTGATAATGCGAAAAGTCAAAGCGCAACTTTTCGGCGTCGACCAGAGACCCCTTTTGCTGGACATGGTCGCCCAGTACCTGGCGCAAGACTGCGTGCATCAAATGGGTCCCGGAATGATTAAGAACCACGGCTCCTCGATACTCTTCGTCAATTTGGGCCTCAATCGAATCACCCACTGCTAGCTGACCATTTTTCAATCGCTCTATGTCCAATTGACCAATATGAAGGTAGATATCGTTTTGTTTTTGCGTGTCTCGCACCTGAAATTCAGTATTTTCGCGGCTCAGTGTTCCAATATCACCTACCTGCCCGCCAGATTCCGCATAAAACGGCGTCTGATCCAGTATCACCATCGCTTCATCGCCATTGTCGAGTACTTCGAGAGATACACCATTTTGAAAGATAGCAATGACTTTAGCCTGCGAAGCGAACTCACTGTAACCAAGAAAGCGGGTGGCCGGGTATGCGTCAAGATCGAACAAATCTCCGGCGGCGTTAAACTGACTGGAGGCCCGGGCACGGTTTTTTTGAGCCTCCATTTTGCTATCAAACCCGGCCTGGTCGATTTTTAAACCCCTTTCCCGCGCGACATCGGCAGTTAAATCTGCCGGGAAGCCATAGGTATCGTAAAGCTTGAAAACCATATCACCGCCGATGGTGTCACCCTTCATCTCGCTAATGGCCTCCTCCAGGATTCGCATACCCTGATCCAGGGTTTCGGAAAATCGTTCCTCCTCTTTTTGCAATACCCGCGCTACATGGTTTTTCTGCTTGTGCAATTCCGGATAGGCATCACCCATCAGATCGTCCAGAGTCGAAACTAACCGATAAAAAAACGCTCGCTGACAACCGAGTTGATGCCCATGTCGTGCCGCTCGACGAATGATCCGACGCAATACATATCCTCGCCCTTCGTTCGAAGGCAACACACCATCGACGATCAAAAAAGCGCAGGAGCGAATATGATCGGCTATAACGCGTAACGACTTGCTTTCCAGATCATGCGTGTTAGTTAACCCTGCAGCGGCCTTGATCAGGCTTTGAAATAGATCGATATCGTAATTGTTATGTACGTTCTGCATAATCGCAGCGAGTCGTTCGAGACCCATACCGGTATCGACAGAAGGCTGGGGCAGCGGGTGCATTACACCCTTCTCATCGCGATTATATTGCATGAAAACCAGATTCCAGATCTCGATATAGCGATCCCCATCCTGCTCGGGTGTGCCCGGTGGACCACCTTCGATTTCAGAGCCATGATCGTAAAAGATTTCACTACAGGGACCGCAGGGGCCAGTATCACCCATCGACCAGAAGTTATCGGAAGTACCGATACGCGTGAATTGACCCGGGTCAACTCCGATATCATTCAACCAGATATCGGCTGCCTCGTCATCGTCGGCATAAACCGTGACCCAGAGTTTTTCCGGCGGCAGCCCTATGACTTCGGTGAGAAAATCCCAGGCGTAAAAAATAGCTTTCTTTTTAAAATAGTCGCCAAAACTAAAATTGCCCAGCATTTCGAAAAATGTATGGTGCCTGGCCGTATACCCAACATTTTCGAGATCATTATGCTTGCCACCGGCGCGCACGCAACGCTGCGAAGTTACCGCGGTCTTGTAATTTCTTTTTTCGGTTCCGAGAAATACCTCTTTAAACTGCACCATGCCGGAATTAGTAAACAGTAGCGTAGGATCGTTTCCAGGCACAAGCGGGCTAGACGCCACAATGGTATGCCCGTGACTTTCAAAATATTTCAGGAATTTATCCCGTAATTCGGCGCTGGTTATCATGGTTTCATTTGAGCATTTAAAAATTTAAAGACCCGGACAAAAAATAAGATCTATTAGCAGTACACTGTTCAGATAGCAATGAATTGAACTAGTGGTACGACCCGAATGGTTCTACCTTAAAACCGTACCCGGCTAAACCGGATAAAAAATTTCAGGACACGCCGTTAATACCTCCCTGTAGGCTCGGCCACCGGGGTGCCGGCCACCGGGGTACCGGCCACCGGGGTGCCGGCCACATCATCCCTGCTGTCGACGGTCGTGATATTTCCATCCGATTCAGCCTCTACCACCATATCGGAAGGCTTAAGTAAGAGCAATCAGAGTACTGACCTTGTATTTTCAACGGAATAATCGCATGACTGCGTCGGGAGAAAAACCCCTAATTTGCAAAAATCGAGCTTGTTTCATGCGCAACGAATAATCCAGCGGAATTTCCAGGCCGAACTTCCTGACTCGCTGTTGTTCCATCATCTTGTCCCATTGTATGTTTTTTCGAGGCAGATATTCGTCAACCAACTCATTGCTCACTCCTTTTTGGCGTAGTTCGTGACTAATTTTGATCGGGCCAAAACCGGCATTCACTCGATGATTTACATAACTCTCGGTAAATCGACTGTCGCTTTGCAATCGATCCTTTTGCAATAAAGCCATTGCGGAGTCGATTTCGTCCAGATCAAATTCGCGCAATTTCAATTTCTGTTTTAATTCGTAGGCCGAGTGTTCACGGCGTGCGAGCAAAACCATCGCTACAGTTCGAATACTTCTGGGTTCGCGCGATTTTTGCATTATCACAGGACTCTTACAGGTTTGGTCTGTTTCGCAATAAAATAAAGCCTCTGAATGGAATCACCCAATCAGAGGCTTCGAGCCAGCGCACAGTGTTGACGGAGACTGGGTTAGGGTTCTACTGTCTCTAATTCAACTGGTGGGTCTATTTCCACTGCGTCGCTGTCAGCCTGGCTGGGTGGCTTCGGCAACAGTTCAGCGCGAATGCGTTGATCGATTTCCTCGGCTATTTTTACATGTTCTTTCAGGAATGCCCGCACATTGTCCTTACCCTGTCCAATGCGCTCCTCGTTGTAACTGTACCAGGCACCGGCTTTGTCGATTAAACCCAGCTTTACACCGAGATCAATTAACTCACCTTCGCGAGACGTGCCCTCCCCATAGAGTATTTCAAATTCGCATTGCTTGAATGGCGGGGCAACCTTGTTTTTGACTACTTTAACACGAGTTTCGTTGCCGATAATTTCATCCCCGCGCTTAATCGCGCCGATACGACGTATATCGAGACGTACCGAGGCATAGAACTTGAGCGCATTACCGCCTGTGGTGGTTTCTGGATTACCAAACATGACGCCTATTTTCATGCGCATCTGATTGATAAATATCACCATGGTGTTGGAACGCTTGATATTGCCTGTCAGCTTGCGTAGAGCCTGTGACATTAAACGTGCCTGCAATCCCATATGCGAATCACCCATGTCACCCTCGATTTCAGCCCTCGGCGTGAGCGCGGCGACCGAGTCGACCACCACCACGCCAACTGCGCTAGAACGTACCAGCATGTCGGTTATTTCCAGCGCCTGTTCGCCGGTATCGGGTTGAGATACAAGCAGTTCGTCGGTATCTACACCGAGTTTTTTAGCATAGGCCGGGTCGAGTGCATGCTCGGCATCAATAAATGCTGCCACACCACCTGCTTTCTGACATTCGGCAATTACCTGCAGCGCCATCGTGGTTTTGCCGGACGATTCTTGCCCGTAAATCTCGACCACCCTACCGCGTGGTAACCCGCCAACACCCAATGCGATATCGAGCGATAGCGACCCTGTTGAGATGACATCGATTGGCGTATCCACTTCGTCTCCCAGGCGCATAACCGCACCCTTGCCAAACTGTTTTTCGATTTGCCCAAGCGCAGCATCGAGTGCCTTTTTCTTGTTGTCATCCATAATATTTACCTGTATTCAAGAGTTAGTGGTAGAAATCGGAGTAAATTATCCCATAGACCAACGAGAACATAAAGAGAACTTTTAAAATAATTCATTATCGCCTTTTCGTGTTTTAATCTCAGTAGCAAGAATTATATCGCTTGAGAGGCTCATAGAGTGAGCCACCAAAACAGCGACATGATAATATTTCAATTCTGGCATTATCCACAGCAGGGTTGAGAAATTGGTGCTGTTCATCTATTTAATCCGCTCGAGCAAACGATTATCGTCAGCTAGTATGGCAATAATGCGAATAATAGTTTAGTAGAACGCATCAGCGCACTGGTATTACCGTCCGGATTATCTGGTTATAGCTCTGCCGAAAGCGGATGCCACAAAAATCGTAGCATTGAGTTTGTCTCAGCCCGGTTGAGTATTTCGTGCTACCCCTATAGCATAGACCGTCACTAATGCTATGCAGCAAAAATACTCTTGACTAGCCAGGTGCGACCCGACTTACCCAACCAGGGACTCTACGCCCTGCTGGCTATCTCATCGTTAATTTTGCTGCTTTCGCTATACTTCTTCGGTACGCAAAGCCCGGGATCACCGGCCGGGCAATGGGCCGCTACGTTCGGTGCCATCGCCCTGCTCGTACCGCTGGTATTTTCATTGCTGAAGCGTTCGGGTTATAGCGCCAGCCCACCTTTCTGGTTTGTGGCCCATGTATTGATCGCGAGCCTGGGCGCATGGTTTATCATGCTGCATGCCGCTGGCGGTGACTGGTTTTCACCGCCCGGCATAGTGTTATTGTTGATGATGTTTCTGCTGGTCCAGGGGGTATTGTTACGCGCATCGATATCGGAGCGCTTCTCCGGTCTATTTGCACGCAATAGTATTGTGCAGGGTTTCGCCAAACCCGAAGCGCTCGACAAGCGTGCGCTAGGGGAGATCATAAAAGCCAAGCAGACATTACTTGCCTCGTTAGACCCCGCAGAAGCTGAAGCACTGTTTTCACCCACGCTCAGGCACTGGTTAATCCACCCCGCGCTCAGCTTACGCTATCAGGCGCTGGCGAATAAAGAAGCTGCGATGGTGGGTGCCCGACAAAGTGCTGGCGTTTTACTCGCCTGGTCGCGGCGTATTCATATGCTCGCCGCACTGTTGTTTTACCTCGGCTTGCTCGCCCATATCATCGTGGTACTGTTCTTCGCCGGGTACGCTGCTGGTGATGGTGACATCGGTTGGTGGTATATCACCGATTGGGGCAGGGGCACTCATTGAGCCAGCTTGCACTGATGATCGACCTCGAGCGTTGCACCGGTTGCAAAAGCTGCGAAGCCGCCTGTAAGCAGACCAATGCGCTGGGGCCGAACGCCTACCGAAATCGCGTGATGTGGTTTAACCATCAAGAGTCCGATACCCCGGGGGATACGCCACCCCGACTCGATTTTCTCACGGTCACTTGCCAGCAGTGCGAGCGACCGGCCTGTCTACGCGCCTGCCCGGTTCATCCCAAAGCGATCGAAAAAGATCCTGATACTGGCGTGGTATCGGTGAATGAAAATCGGTGTACCGGTTGCGGCGAATGCGCGCTTGCCTGTCCCTACGGTGCTATCGGCTATGACGCCGATAAACACCACGCGGTGAAATGCGATTTGTGTGCCGATCGCCGTTCCAGGGATCTGGGCCCGGCCTGCGCCGAGGTTTGCCCAACCCGCGCAATTAGCTTTGGAACGCGTGACGATCTGTTGATACAGGCACAGCAGGATGATCGCGAACTACTCGATACCGATCATTTTATGCAAAAACCCGCAACCATATATCTGAAAAGACTACGCGATATGGGGCAAATCGATTCGGCAACCATGGTACAGAAAACGCCATCGATCATGCTCGATAAAGCTGTGCGCGCCCGACTGCGCCCAGAGGTTGCGCTGGGCTCTTACAATAAAACCGAAAAGTCTGTCGAGGCCGAGCTGCCCGAACGCATCGTACCCGGTGGCTGTAATATCTGTTTTAACGCCTGTCCGGTCAAATACCACCTGCGTGGCAATCGGGTAGTGAATATATATGGCAACCGCGAAGATCCAGTATTCCAGGGCAGAATCTGTCCCAAGTCCCAAATGACTTTGCAGATGTACAACAATCCGTATCGACTATTACAACCATTGAAACGTGTCGGAAAACGCGGTAGTGATCGATTCGAAACCATTAGCTGGCAACAAGCTATCGATGAAATCGCCGACAAACTCAGCCTGCTACGCAAGCAGTATGGCGCTGAATCACTCGCGATACAGGCGGGTTCACGTACCGGGGTATTGAATATTCTTGGTGCAATTCCCCTGTTCGCAGACCTGTGGGGCACGCCCAACGTCGCCGCAACTGAGCCATTTTGCGATATGGGCAAGAGCCTCGCGCTAAAGGTAACCCAGGGTATGGGGCACCTGGCCAATATATATACCGAGGAAGATATCGGTAGCGCCGAACTCTACCTGTATATCGGCGACAATCAGGCCGAAACCCGACCCGTCAATTTTGGACTGGTAAACGACTGGCGTATCAAAAACAGGGCCCGGATGATCGTGGTAGACCCACGAATGACCGTAACCGCAAGCAAAGCCGACCGCTGGCTGCCGATTCGTTCGGGTACCGATATGGCGCTTGGCCTCGGCATCATTCATTACCTGTTCGATCAAAATATGGCCGATCTGGAATTTTGTGAGCAGTGGATCGAGGGCTGGCATATCTGGCGCGATTTTGTACGGGAAAAATCCTACGACGTCGACTGGGCCGCCTCGGTAACCGACCTGTCAGCGCAGCAGATAACCGAACTGGCGCAGGAAATATCCGAAGCCGACGGCTGCATGATATTCGTCAGCCGAGGCATCAATCAGCATACCAATTCGATGCAAACCAACCGGGTGTTCATGTTTCTCGCCGCGATCACGGGTAACTGGGGGCGCAGAGGCGGCGGCTACTTCAATGTATCGTCAGAACTGAACTGGGGGGCTCCAGCAATCCCCGAAGGACGCAAACCGGCCACTAAACCAGCGATCAGCAAAAACCCAATCGTCTGGCTCGAAGCGATGCTCACCAATGAGCCCTATCCTATCCGCGCACTGATTACCGGCAATAATCCACTCGCCCAGTGGCCGGACCAGCGTCGCGTGCGTAAAGCGTTCGAATCGCTCGATCTGATCGTGCACATGGAATTGTTTAAAAATGAAACCTCGCGCTATGCCGACTATATATTACCGATGGCGAGTGGTATCGAAAAAGGCGGCACCACGCGTTTTGCCGAAGACCGCCGTATCATCTGGAATGACCGCATGATCGATCCGCCCGGCGAAGCGAAGTCGGATCACTGGTTCTGGATTGAACTGGGCAAGCGCTTTGGGTTCGACGATGTTTTGAAGCCCAGCTACAAGGATCCACGAATCCTGTGGGACGAAGTGTTGGTCCCTGCGACACCGGCCCTCACTGGAGTCACGATCAAGGCCCTGACCGATCAACCCAATCGATGCCTGCGTGTGCCACTACGAGCGAGCGGAAGCGACGAACTCGATCCCCTGTACATCACCGAACGGGCGAAGACCCGCACCGAGTCGCGCGAATCTTACCCCACCCCAAGTGGCAAACTCGAATTTTGGACCGAAGAGATCGAACAAAAATTCACGGTAATGGGTCTATCTTCCCTGCCGGAATTTTACAGCGAGCCGGAGCAATTGATCGACCTGCCCCACTTACATCGTTCGGATCTAGCGGTGATTTCACCGTTCTTTACCAACGATGTTTTGGTTCACCCGGCCAGTATAGAAGACCGGGGCGATGCGCAACCCGAAAATCCGGCCTTGGCACCCGCTTACGATACCGAACTGGTCACCGGGCGACCACCCGCACCCCACTTTCACTCGTGGACCCATTATTTCTGGCAGGCGCAGGAAATGTGGCCCGAACTCTACTGTCAAATCCACCCCGACAAGGCTAAGTTACACGGTATCGATGATGGCGACACAGTGCTGGTCGAAACCCGCCAGGGCTCGATAGAGGCACGGGCCTGGTTGTACCGCGGAATACGCCCCAGCAGCATATTTATCCCAATTGGCTGGGACCAACAACAGCCTTATCACCCCGGGTCGACGGTGAACCATCTGACCGGCATCGCGCTCGACCCCATTTCGCAACAGGCCAATTTGAAAACGCATTTATGCCGGATCAGGAAGTCTGAAATTTAAGCCAGATCGGCATCGTTTATTCGGCCGACATCGATTAAACCAGTTCGAGAAGCCGTAGCTGATTTTCGATTGCCTGACATAGCGTTGCCTGCCTGATGGAAGCGCGATCACCGGGGAATTGATACTTTTGTGCAACAAGCTGCTCCTTTGCCGCCAATGCTATCCATACCGTACCCACCGGTTTTTCCTCGCTGCCTCCGTCGGGGCCTGCGATTCCGGTAATCGCGATGGCCAGATCGGCAGCACTATGCTGCAAGGCACCACTCGCCATCGCAGCCGCGACCGCTTCACTGACCGCGCCATAGTCCAGGATTAACGATTCCGGCACACCCAGCATATCGGTTTTTGCAGCATTACTATAAGTCACAAACCCGCGATCGAACCAGGCCGAACTCCCGGCCAGGTCGGTAAAAGATTTAGCGATCAATCCGCCGGTACAGGATTCCGCGGTGCAAATTTTGAGTTTTTTATCTGTCAAAAGGACAGATAGCCGCTCAACGAGCCGATTAGATTCTCCGATCATGTCCACATTATATCCAAACTCCCTGGCAAACAGGAAATACTGGCAACGATTCGACCGAAGCCTGCCGATATCGCCTTTCGAGCTCGAGACGCCTCGATTTGCCTTAAACATGAAGTGGTCCGGCCAAAGTTTCCACCCGGAACACTTGAATTGAAGCGGTTCACGTGAGAATCTTGACTGCTAAAGAGTACCCTAAACCATCCCTGCAGTGTTCAGGAGACGATAGTGCTGGATCTAGCGCAGGAAACCGACCTGCTTCTCAAGATATCTCTGTTTACGAAGCTGAGTGCGCCGAAATTGAAATCGTTGGCATTCACAGGAGAGCTGGTCATATATGATCAGGACGAAGTTCTGCGACAACAACTGGAGCAACATAACTCAGCCACCTGAGTTTTCCGGGAAACTTGACTATGTACCGCACACACGACTATAACAGGTTCCAGCTATTGTGGCGTCTGTGCCTGGTCGACCCGGCTATCGATGAAAGCGCGGCTATTCATCAACAATTGATAGCTGCCTATGGCGAGGCTCAGCGCTACTATCACACACTCGATCATATCGAGCACTGCCTGTCGTTGTTCGATAAAATCTGCTCAGAACTGCAAAGTCCTCAAGCGCTTGAACTGGCAATCTGGTTCCACGACGTGGTTTACAGGCCCGGGGCGGAAAACAATGAACAATTGAGCGCCGATCAATTCATGCAAACCACAAAGAATCAGTTCGACGACAACCTGCGTAACATCGTCTATCAGCACATTATGGCGACAGTGCATCTCGAAACGGAAATGAATCACGCTGACACGAAATACATGCTCGATATCGATTTATCCAGCTTTGGATCGCCATGGCCCGTATTCATTCGCGATAGTGATAAGTTAAGACGCGAGATGGCGCACCTGTCGAATGAAGATTATTATCGAAAGCAATTGGCTTTTCAGCAATCCCTGATAGACCGCCCGAGGTTTTTCAAGACCGATTATTTCTTCCAGAACTACGAGGCCCAGGCCAGGCAAAATTTGACCGATTACTTTGAGTCTATCGATGCCAAATCGGAGGCTGATGATGCTTGATCAGCATTTGCCAATGTCGATCGTGTAAATTCTTACCGGTTGCTGACGCCCACGAACCGCAACCTCCCCCAGGGATTTGAACTGATACTCACCGTCAATAATCGATGCACGAGTTTGTTCAGAAACAATAATACGCGTGCCGTAATCTTTGTTGAGCTGCTCCAGTCGTGCCGCCAAATTAACATTATCGCCATGGACGGTGTAGCCGACGCGGCCCCCCGAGCCTACCAGTCCACCGACCACAGAGCCCGTATTGACACCAATACGCGTATTGAATGGAGTTCCATCGCCAAACAGCTTGCCTTCAAGTGCCTGCTGAATGTTCAACGCTGCCCTTACCGCATTGCTGGCGTGATTCGCATCGGCCTTTGGCACGTTGAAAGTGGCCAACACTGCATCACCCTGAAACTGACTGATAACCCCACCACAGTCTTCGATAGGTTGGGCGATTAGCGTGAAGTACTGATTCAGGGCTTCGATTAACTGTTCCGGAGGCAGCGATTCACTAATCGAGGTGAAACCTTCGATATCGGTAAACAGGATAGTGGCCTCGGCAACCTCTCCCTTACCGGTGGTCGCACCTTCCTCCGAACGAATAACCTGCAGCGCCACTTCTTCGGGAACGAATCGTGATAAATCCCGTGCGGCACTGCCTTCAATAACCGAGTCGATCAGTAACTTGCGGGCACGCTGCAAGGCCAGGGCGAGCACACCGGTTACTATCAATATGGAGATTATTTTATCGAACTCCGCCCCAATCAAAACACTGTTGGAAGTCATGTATTCTACGTAATCGCGTGTAATCATCGAGTCGACGGGATTACTGAAAAGCACATAAAGCACCATGAGCCCCCATCCTGATGCCGCACTGATTCCGGTTGCAATTAAAAATCTCGGATCGAAACGCAAAGCGCGAATACTAATAAAGATAAATACATATAGCAATGTAGGGACCTTCAAATAAAACGATGGCGGCTGTTCGTATTGAATATGAAAACTCCAGATTAATACCATCAGCAAGGCAATGTCAGCAACCGCAGAAAGGTATAGCATCCAGTCGGACAACCGCCTTTTAAGCGCCAATGCAAACCTTGATAGACTGAATAGTAGATAGGCACTCAATACCCAGGGAACCGGTGCGAAAGCTACGTCTTCGGTAAAGGTCTTTGGCGAAATAAGATAGAGACCTCCAAAAATTCCAACGACCAGTAATTGAATGACACTGATCAAAACTTCACTTCGTTCCTGTTGGTCTTTTATCGCTTTTTTTACTCGCTCCGGAAGCTCGATACTTTCCTGCTTTAGCGTAGATTGCTGTGGTTTTATTCTACTTGTGGTAACCATAGATTTAATGTCCGAGACCAGCAATGGTGAACATATTAACTGAAATACATAGCATTGTGACATAAGGCGTTGGTTAATAATTTCCGGCTATTTATTAACTTTCGGACCCGGGCAGACTTTTAATATCAGTGCGTTTGGTATAATTTTGGTGTAGGCTGCCGCCGGAATAGCATAATAGGGTACCAGTGGTCGATTAAGCTTCTGACACCGCGGAGCTCAGAGATATTGACTAGCGAGGTCTTGTGGCTACTGTTGGTTTTGTTCTAAAAGGATATCCGCGTCTGTCGGAGACCTTCATCGCGCAGGAAATTCTGGCGCTGGAGAAGCGCGGGCTCGAGATCCAGATCATCTCCCTCAGGCATCCCACCGATAAGTACCTCCATCCTGTCCATAATGAAATCAGTGCACCGGTAAACTATCTGCCTGAATATCTGCATGATGAACCGGTCCGGGTGGCCAGGGCCTGCTGGGTCGCCCGTCGCCTGCCAGGTTACCAAAAAGCGGTAAAACTCTGGCGAGCTGACCTGACGCGCGATTTCAGCCGAAATCGAATCCGTCGATTTGGCCAGGCCTGCGTGCTCGCCGTAGAGCTGCCCAAAGAAATCAGGCAGTTACACGCCCATTTTTTGCACACGCCAGCATCGGTCACACGCTATGCCTCCATCATGCTGGGGTTGCCGTGGAGCTGTTCTGCCCACGCCAAAGACATCTACACCTCACCGGAGTGGGAACTGCGCGAAAAGCTCGCGGATTGCCAGTGGTTGGTAACCTGTACAGCAACCAACGCGGAATACCTTTCTGGGCTGGCGCCATCAGAAAATATCGTTTCGCTGGTTTATCATGGTCTTGATTTCGACCGCTTCACCCCGCCCGACGAAAGGAGCGATCACCCCGACGGATCATCACCCCTGAATTTGGTGACGATCCTGTCTATCGGCCGGGCCGTTGAGAAAAAGGGATACGATGGTTTACTGCGGGCGTTGGCACAACTACCTGACAATCTGCACTGGCGCTTTGTCCATATCGGCGGTGGCGAGCTGATAAGCAAGCTGAAAAAACTGTCGCGGAGACTGGGCATTGATTCTAAACTCGACTGGCGTGGCGCTCAGCCACTGGACCAGGTGCTATCGGCGTACCGGGAAGCACATATTTTTGTCCTCAACTCGCGGATTGCCAGCGATGGAGACAGGGACGGCCTGCCCAATGTCCTGATGGAAGCACAAAGCCAGCAACTGGCATGTGTCGCCACCAGTATTTCCGCCATTCCAGAGCTGATCATCAATGGTGAAACCGGTATCCTGGTACCACCCGACAGCCCTGAAACACTCAGCCGGGCGATCACCAAAGTGATAGAAGACCCAATTCTTCGACGGTCATTGGGCGACGCGGGGGAACAGCGAGTCAGAAGCTCGTTTGCGCTTGACGACGGTATCAACGATCTGAGCATCCGATTTGATATAGAGGGGGGTGACTGATGCTGATCGCCTTTTACGCTCCGATGAAATCCCCTGAACATCCGAACCCGTCCGGTGACCGTCGATTAGCGCAGCTTCTGATGCGCGCCCTTAACCAGGGTGGCCAGCAGGTCCATCTCGCCAGCCAGCTCCGTTCTTATGACGGCACAGGTAACGCGGAAACCCAGGCGACAATCAGGCAGGAAGGCGAGCGACAGGTATTGACCCTACTGGATGCCTACAGTGAAGACAAGATAGCCAAACCGCATATCTGGTTCACCTACCACCTGTATCACAAGGCTCCTGACTGGATCGGGCCGGGAATTTCCGAAGCCCTGAAAATACCCTACATCATCGCAGAGGCTTCCTATGCTGCCAAACAGTCTGGTGGCCCATGGGAATTGGGTCTTCGGGCCAGCAAGCAGGCGATCGAGATGGCATCCGCGATAATAAGTTTCAATGCCGTCGATGATGCCTGTGTTTCGTCCCTGTTGAGAGGTGGCACGAAAATTTTTCCCATTCCCCCATTCGTGGACACCCAGCCCTATGCCGCTGCGGCAAAGGAAAAGATGCTCCACCGCAGACTGACTGCCGATCGGTACAGTATCGACCCGGGTGTGCCGTGGTTACTTTGCGTGGCCATGATGCGCCCCGGTGACAAAATACAATCCTATGAGCAGTTGGGAACCGCCTTGTCGAAATTAAAGGATCGTCCCTGGCGACTACTCGTAATCGGTGATGGAACAGCCCGTGAACAGGCAACCAGGGCATTGGCAGCTATTAATGATCATGTTCACTGGATTGGGACACAGGATGCCGAAAAACTCCCGGGTATCTATGCAGCTTGCGATCTCTACGTATGGCCGGCCGTCAACGAGGCATTTGGCATGGCATTCATCGAAGCACAGGCATCGGGTCTTCCCGTCATTGCTGGAAATTCCGGTGGTGTCTCGGGGGTAGTGAATGCACCGGGCTGCGGCGTGCTTGTGGAACCGGGTAAGCCTGAAGCATTGGCCGCGGCTGTCGAAAAATTACTGGATGACCCTGAAAGCCGACAGACAATGGCGTCGAGGGCACAGCAGCACACCTGGGATCATCACGGCCTCAATAGTGGGGCTTCATCCCTCAACCGGGTGTTGACAGAGGTGACATTATGCCGGTCCTGACCCTGATGCGCCATGCACCAACCCTGTGGAACGAACAGGGACGCATACAGGGTCGTACCGATATTCCTGTTAGTGATTTCGGCCAGTCCACCGCCGAGAAATGGATGCTTCCCGTTGACATTCGAGCTGCGATCTGGTTTGCAAGTCCGTTACAGCGAACTCGACAAACCGCATCTATCCTGGGAATAAATCCCAAAACAGATGACCGGCTGATCGAAATGAGCTGGGGCTTATGGGAAGGCGAGAAACTGCATTATCTGCGCGACATCCATGGCGAGGCGATGAAGAAAAATGAGTCCCTTGGTCTGGATTTTTGCCCCCCCGACGGCGAAAGCCCTGGAGGAACTGAGGAAAACAGAAAATATCCTTGACGTTTATTCCGTCATCTTATGAAGGAAAGCGGGTCCCGGCTGAAGAAAAACCCGGCTTGAGTTCTCCAAGGAAACACCGGTATCCCCGATCTCTCAGGCGTTACTTGATCCACCTGAATTTT
>JADFJT010000162.1 GCA_022566015.1 Pseudomonadota bacterium
TCGGCCAGGTACCCTGAGGAGACGATCAGCTTGAATAACCGATTGATTGAATTCCCGGCAAACCAGCATCGCAACAGTCCGATTCACTTCTTTCAGCAGGGACGAAATTAATTAACTGTCACCTAATTCCTTAATTCTAAGCTCAATCTTCGCTCGGCGGGGCGAGCCTTACGCACGCGACGATGAGCTTCGACACATAATCGGAGGGGTCGCGCGGTTCCAGCTTATCCCCCGCTTTCACGACGGCCTCGATTCGGGCCTGCAAGTTCGCCAGGTGGGAATCCACCGGATACGTCTCCAGACCCGTTAGCTCGCGAATGTCGGGAGAGACATCCCGGTCAGGGGCGAAGTCCAGTCTGCTTTCATCCACCTGGTTCAAGAGATCAAAGGCTCTTTCCAGATCGGCCAATAGTAGATTATGTGTCACGTTCCTCTCCTGTTAAGCGCCTTGAGCCAAAACCGCCCAGTCCAAGAACCTCAATCGGGTCGATCTGATTGCCACGAATGTGCGTCTCGACGGCAGGCAAGGCAGATTGTGAAAGCGCACGTAAGAACACGAGCGGGTATACAAGTTCCCAATGAAACTCACTCGCGTCATTGCTGGCCGAGGAAGTGTGCGTGCTTATGTAGTACGGAGCTTGATCTTCCGGCAAGCTGTAGCCCGGGCCCAGGGCCCTAAATTCGTGAACTAGCGAATTGCAATAAGTGTACAGCAATTCTACGTGCTTGAGGTGCGTCCAGGCTGCGCCGTCAACCGGCTGTTGGTACAACTTACCGGCCTGGCCAGTGGGTTCCGACTACGCCAGCCTCAAGGTCTGACGAAAGAGCTATGTGAGAACCAGACCTCCATGATTCGAGCGCCCGCAGCACAAGAGCCCGATATCGATTGGCATTCTGTGCAATGACATAAATAGACTGCGTTTAGATCAATCTTTGCGCTGTGTGTGATTTTACCGCAATGACAATTAACGTTAATTTTAATTTGTAGTCTCCTCCGGCTAGCTCTGAATTTCCCTTTTGCTGGCTCTTCCTTAACTCGCATAACATCTGAATTAGAATCTTTCTGATCTAATAACATATTATCGATTCATTGCAGGATCCGTTCAGTGCCCAGCTAATGGAATGGTCGCCCCTTCTCTAATCGGCATCCAGGTATGTAGTATGTTTTCGATCTCGTACCTGGCCCACTCCCCAGCACAGACCTACCGAGTTTGCTGCTACGCCAGTGATCCTGGTAGCCCGAAAACCTTTCACATCCAGAGCCAGATTTGCTATCCGTTAGCCGGCATTACGACATGGATATATCCGGCTCGGTGCAAGTGTCTAAGCGGTCACCAATATGATTATGGTCAATGGCACCACTATACAAAACCATCTAAAACCTTACGGAATGTGTTCAAGTCAATGTTTCGGCCACAGATCACCACAGCGATATTCTTGTTACGATAGTCACTCGCAGTCTTGAGAGCCGCCGCGACAGCCACGCCCGCCGAACCTTCTATTATGAACCTTTCGTTAGCTGCAATGTCGCGCATGGCACTGGCTATTTCCGCTTCGCTGACCAGCACTTGACGGTCTATCACCTGCTGGCAGATAGGAAATGTGATCGCACCTTCCTCAATACCCCCAGCCGTTCCGTCGGACAGGGTTTCGCTCTCAGACGCGTCAAAAATCTCCCCTCTTTCGAGACACTGATGCATGGCGGACGCATTTTCGGCCCAGCATCCAATGATCGCCACGTCTGGTCTTAGCGCCTTCAGATAGCTGCCAATACCTCCAATTAATCCGCCACCGCCTACGCTGGCATAAACTGCTGCCAGATCAGGGCATTGTTTGGCCAATTCCAGCCCCACGGTTCCCTGTCCGGCGATTACATCGGTGTGCGAATAGGGTGAGAAAAAGATTTTGCCCTGGCTCGCCACCGCTGCGCGCGGCCTTTTCGCATTCGGCATATACACCTGGCACCAGTACCGTATTCGCCCCCAACTGCTTCATATTGGCGAGCTTCAAAGGAGATACGGAGTCGGGTAGATAGATAGTGATATCCACGCCATCAGCACGAGCTGCGTGGGCAGTGGCTATGCCGTGATTGCCCGATGATGAAGCGACAATACCTTTTTCCCGCTCCCCGTCATTTAGTAGCAGGACCCTGTTTAAGGCACCCCGCAACTTGAATGATCCAGTAGGCTGCAAGTGTTCGCATTTCAGAAGAAAGGTGGTGCCCGTTCGCTCACTGAGCACACCCGACTCATCCAATGGAGTTTCCCGAACACCACCCGCGACTGCTTTGATCCGTCGATCGGCCGCCTTGATATCTTGCACCGGAATTTTCAATGCTTGGCACCTCCACTTCATTGAATATGATGGTATACAATAAACCTAATAGTGTGGGAAGTTCGCACGCCCATACGATCGTTAAAAGAAGCTCTATCTCAAAGGCTTCCTTAATTTTGGGCATGTCAGCTAATAGCCAATACCGTTCTTCGACGCTGGAGTTGTGAATTTTATTGTCCGCTATCGGGGGGGCAGCAAATTTTTTACCCTGCCTGTAGAATGGGGTGTTGCTAAACGAAAGTGGTGACCGATATGGGAAAGCTACCATAGCTACCTGACCGATATCCTTAGTTGGCTGGGGTTTCACTAAATTCGTGCGGTTGGCAAAACGTTTGGGTAGGGTATTGAGGGTGTTAAAAGGGACGAAAATCATCTAATCGGGTCAGTTTCGAATTGCCGTTGATACCATCGTTTATAATTTCCTCACAGCATTAGGAATTAGATATAAATCATGCAATCCGTAGACGGTTTAAGCGAAGAAGCGAAAGTAGCCTACCAGGCATTTGTCGATATGAGTGATAGTAAGACAGCACATTTTAACTGCCTGGAAACAATCGATTCTTTATACGAATCTGGTGGCGCACCCAGTATCGCGGAAAATCTGGAGTTGAAAAAATTGCTC
This sequence comes from Pseudomonadota bacterium, assembly GCA_022566015.1. Taxonomy (GTDB): domain Bacteria; phylum Pseudomonadota; class Gammaproteobacteria. The sequence goes on from JADFJT010000162.1 coordinate 2,957, forward strand.
GCCAATCACGATAAAAATGTACTGGCGTTTAAAACGGCGATGGCCGCTGTAACGGACAGTGATGAAAAAAAATCTTTGATTCAACTAATGTCTTAAATAGTGCTAAGTGACGACTTATGGCCGAACTCGATTTCTCGGAAAACCCTTATGTGGTTCCGCTTACAGAGAAGTAGCCTCACTATGATTCATCTGAGAAAACAGGGATTGCTCCTTGTATTTTAGTTTTCTTAAAAATCGGTGAAGGTTCTGCGGACCCGGGTCTCGAGCAACGGTATAGCCTTTTTGAGCACGTATTCCTTGAAATGCGCGGTTTCCTGGTGCGCCTCGAGACCACTAGCGTCGTAGTATTTTTCATAGATGAAAAACTCGCGCGGATTGTCCGGGTCGACATGCGTAGTGTAGGTGATAACACCCGGCTCTTGTCGCGACGCTTCACCGAGAATACGCAGGATTTCGTGGATCTCCGCTTCGTGGCCTTCTTTCGCAGTCCAACTCACCGCCAGCGCATATGCCATGCTTTTCCTCCGGAATAAATCAATGGATTCACATCGAAGAGAGGTTAACCCAAATAGCTTGCTCGTTCAGGGGATCAATGGGGTCAGTATCGATTGATACCATTTCTCTCCTTGTAAGCCTTTGATTTCCGATCACCACCTCTGGGTAGAGGGGCGACCCGTCGATTCAAATGCTTCTCTATTTTTTGTTTGAACTGGCTGTTACCGAGCAACCAAGCCTTATTCGTCGCCTGTCTGATTTCATTTAATGTCATGTTGACAATTGGGCTCTTAAACAAAGCCCGGTAAGCCTTTTGTCGGTCTTCATCTGTATTGCCTAGTTGCGAGTAATGATCATGGGGCTTTACATTAATATCATCATGCCCCAGTGCATTGCTATGGTAACTCGACCAGGGGTACTTCGATGGATGGTCGACCATACCCTGTGTGCGCACCGGATTTAACTCGATATAGCGGCAGCAGGTGAGTAAATAGGTTTCTGAATCAATTAATGTTGACTTATAGCGCCCTTCCCAAAGCGTGCCGGTGCGCTGATAATGAAAGTTAAAATACTGAACGTAGTATCTCCCCAGCGCTTGCATCACCTTACCGATGCCGTCCTCGGTCTGCGGTGTTATGAGTAGATGCACGTGATTGGTCATTAACACGTAGGCATGAACATCGCATTGGTATTTATTACAGGCATAGCTAAGCTTTTCGAGATAAAAACGATAGTCTTCTTCGCGGCAAAATATGGGTTCGCGATTTATACCACGAACGATGACATGTTGTGGTTGGCCTGGAATGACGAAACGAGGTAAGCGAGCCAAGAGTTTTTATTACTATTAAACTTCCAGCAATATTAAATCAACTAGTATTAAAAATCAATCGATACTGACCCCATTGATTTTACTGACCCCATTGATTTTGACGCGACTGAAATCGGAAATTATTGACTTAAAAATCTGTTAATACAAGCTACACTACGTTTGTAATAAGGAACAGATTTAGTAATAAGGAACAGATTTAGTAATTCAGTAAATGGTAAACCATGCAGACCTTACAGGGTCTTTTCGAGGAAATTATGCTAAAACAATATTTGACGAAAAAATTGTTTATTGCCGTTATGATCGCATTAAGCGCCCTGCCATTTTCTCCAAAGGC
>JADFJT010000067.1 GCA_022566015.1 Pseudomonadota bacterium
GTTTATTGGTATGAATCCGTGCCCTACCAGTATGAAGAAGATTCAAAAACTTTATTCGATCTTTTGTTAAAAGCAGGGCTATGCGACTAAAGCAGGGCCCAAATACCCAGAGCTGCGATAATACGCGCTATTTTGAATCTCACTACTCCAGGGCGATATAACCTATGGCATCGGGATCAAAAAAAGTCATCCTCGCAGCACTCGCGGGCAATACTTTAATATCTATTACTAAATTCGCGGCGGCCGCCTACACCGGTAGTTCGGCGATGATGTCAGAAGGCATCCACTCACTGGTCGATAGCGGTAATCAGCTTCTATTATTGTATGGCATTAAGCGCGCGTCTAAACCCGCCGATGCGGATTATCCGTTCGGCTATGGCAAGGAAATTTATTTCTGGAGTTTCATCGTCGCAATATTGATTTTTGCTCTGGGTGGCGGAATTTCTATTTACGAAGGCATCTCCAACCTACAACACCCGGAGCCAATCACCAATCCAATCGTCAATTATGTAGTGCTGGGATTGGCACTAATATTTGAAGGCGCCGCCTGGTTGTTCGCATTCAGGGAATTCAACAAAGTACGGGGGAAATGGGGTTATATCGAAGCCATCCGGCGCGCTAAAGACCCAACAGTATTTGTAGTATTGTTTGAAGACACGGCCGCCATGCTGGGGTTAGTGGTCGCATTTGTCGGTATTGCGCTGAGTCAATACACCGGCATCCTGATATTCGATCCGATTGCCTCGATCATTATCGGTTTGATTCTGATCGGTACGTCTAGCTGGCTGGCCTACGAAACCAAGGGCCTGTTAATCGGTGAAAGTGCGAATCGATCCATCATTACCGATATACGCGAAATTCTGCAAAATATTGACAGCATCGATCACGTCAACGAAGTACTTACCCTGCACATGGGCCCGGATTTTATACTGGCGAATATCAGCGTTGATTTTGACGACCAGAAAACCGCCGACGAAATTGAAACCACTGTTGCCGAAATCGATGCGACCATCAAGGCGAAGAACCCAAAAATAAAGCGGATATTTATTGAGGCCGAAAAACGTAGCAGGAAAGCTAATTAGATAGACCCATACCATAATCGAGTGGGGAATTTATGTCTGTAGGGCCGAATTCTTCAATAACCTACTTTCTCAAGCAATGCCTCAGCATTGCGCCAGGCAATATTTTCAGCGACTGATTCGGGCAGCGAGTTCAGCCATGCACGCGACTCATCGGCGTGCTCAACCACATAATACCAGCGATTCGGTGTGTAGGTATCGGTGCCGAGCACAAATCGGTTTGGGAAATCGGTAAAGAGTTCGAGCCATCCCGGGGCGACCTCGTCCTGCAAAACATGCTCAGTGCGAAAAGCCAGATCGCTCCACAAGTTTGGATAGCTTTCCAGCAGGGGGCGAATCACTTCGGGACCGTCAAAGCCGGAATGCGCCCAGAGAACCAGTGCGTCGGGGTTGTATTCAAATATTCTATAGATCGCATCACTATCCACGTGCGCATGAAGATAAATACCGTATTGTATTGCGAGATCGATCACCTGCCGCAATACTGGCAATTCGATATCATCGCCAAAGGCATGAAATTCGCCAATACCGGCGTAGCGAAATTTACTCAAACGCTCTGTCAGCATAGCGATGACGCTTTCGTCATACTTCCAGCTGTTGATTTCGCCACGTTTACGATAAGGACGTAGTACCGGAACCACCAGTTCAGGCGCAAGCGCATACAACTTCTGTGTGCCCTCGTCACTGGAACTCGACACAAACGCCTTTTTCAGCCCAGCTTCGCGTAATATTTTGATCGCCTCTTCAGCAGGCACTATATCCCAGGCATCGTGGCTATAGTGGATGTGGGCATCGACCAGGGGTAGTTCACCCGCAATTGCGGAGCAGGGAAGCCAGCTGCCAATCGATAAAACAGCAAGCAGATAATTCGCACTATGGGGTACGAAGGTATTGGTCTCGCGTTCGAGACCACCTACCGCTTTATTGCCACCTGTAGACATTGACCGCCTTCCCGTTGCCTATTATCGAACGGGAATAATAAAGCCTTGCAGCACTGCGTCAAGCCGGTTTTGACCGGCTCAGGGAGTCGCTAATCAAGTCATAAATAATAGTCTTGTAGATTCTCCCGGATTTAATCAGAGGCTCCCTAGATACTGCTGCAGATGATCAGACCCACCGATGTACTGGCCATTAATAAATACCTGCGGTACCGTAGATTTACCAGACACTGCGCGGATAGTCGCTTCGCTGTAATCACGATTTAACACCAGTTCTTCAAAGTCGATGCCAGCGTCATCTAGCATTCCCTTGGCGCCGGTACAGTACTCGCAACCCTCGCGAGTAAACACCGTGACATTGAGTGGCCTGGCAGCGTTAGGCGCTATGTACTCCAGCATGGTGTCGGCATCCGAGACTTCAAACGGGTCGCCGGCCGAGTCCGGCTCGATAAACATCTTTTCAATCAAGCCATCTTTTACCAACATTGAATAGCGCGATGACCGCTCCCCAAAACCGAGGCCTTTTTTCGATACCAACATACCCATCCCCCGGCTGAAGTCCCCATTGCCATCGGGCAGGAAAGTTACATTGTCGGCTTTTTGCTCTTTTTTCCACTGGTTCATCACAAATGCATCGTTGACCGAAATACACACAACCTCGTCTACGCCCTGTTTTATCAGCATAGGGGTAAGCTGGTTGTACCTTGGTACATGTGTCGATGAACAGGTAGGGGTAAAGGCACCCGGTAATGAAAAAACCACTACAGTCTTGCCTCTGAATATATCATCGCTGCTGATATCAACCCACTCGTGGTTGCGACGAGTTCGGAATGTGACTTGTGGAATGCGCTTGCCTTCGCGATTTTTTAACATGGAATGTCTCCTTAAAATGAGTTAATCAAGATACTAAGGAGTATTATCGTCGTTATTTTTAATTTGTATATTTAATTAATTTAATATATTCAATAGTTTTACTCTATTTATACTTTTACCACTGAAAAATGACCAGATCACGTCGCTCGCGTGGATATCCATGTTTACCCGACCAGCTACCGATGTCGATATGATGTCAGGCACGCCAGGCCAGTTATGGCCCCCACCAATAATAGCGTAGAGAACCACTTCAACATTCTCAATACATTTTTTAGAAGAGAATACTTTTACATAGGTACCTGGCGAATTACCCTGGGACGGTATTTCTCTGGCGTTGACGTTCGGACTGCATTGATTACGACTGGCCCAAAACTTGACCGAGTTGGCTATCGACATGGTTACTCGTTGTTGGTTGCCATTGGCATCTTCGATGCCTAGTCCATTCCAGGGTACTTTTGAATCCGCAGTACCATGCATATAGAGTATATTGACAGGCGTACTGTTTTTACAATCGACTGGCATCGCCGCGTAACCTCCAGCAGCTACAGATGCAAACGCGGCAATTTTATCTGGCGCATAACAGGCCAGACGTTGCGCCATAAATCCGCCATTAGATATACCCGCTACATAAATTCGCTCGGCATCGATGCCGTATTCACTTTTAATTTCATCGGTTATTTTAAGCAGAAACTCGGAATCGTTGGGCTGTTCTTTAAAACCTGCAATTCCATGCAAATAATTCCACCCTTTCCCTACCCCCTCCGGATAAACCACTATGAATCCGAATTGATCGGCACGCGAATTGAAGCTGGTTAATTGGGACATGCGCTGCCCACTACCCGATCGACCATGCAGGACGATGAGCAATGGCATCGGCTTGCCCAGCCGATAAGAGGCTGGAATATAGAGTTGATACGAGCGTGCGGTACCTTCGTGGATCAGCGACAGTCGGGATTGTTCAGCACTCACATTCTGGATCGCGATGCCCATAAGCAACGAAATAAAAATACCTTGCACTTTCATAGCTCGCGGCATTATATCGCACCGAAATGGTATAAGTAGCAAACAAATATTTTATATAAATTACTTTTTTATCAATCCGACAGACGATTTAAAATTGTGCTCGACGATAATACTTTGGTTGACGTAAAATCAGAATCGAGCGCGAGTGTAAGGTTAAAAAGAGAAGTATTATTTTATTAACTGCTAAAATTTCAGGTTTTTATCCCCTGGGGGTCTGTAATAAAAAGAGGAAACGGCATGTTTGAGCCGACTTTTTTGGAATTTTTTAAATCATTAGCCAAAAATAATAACCGGGAGTGGTTTAACGAGCATAAGGCTGAATACCTTCAATCGGTAGTTGAACCTTTGACTCATTTCATCGAAGTAATGGCACCGAGACTGAGTAGAATATCCCGGCATTTTATTGCTGACCCCAGACGAAATGGCGGCTCGATGTTTCGTATCTACCGGGATGTCCGATTTTCCAAAGACAAGATTCCATACAAACTTCACGCGGCATGCCAGTTCCGCCACAAACTGGGCAAAGATGTTCACGCGCCGGGGTTTTATGTGCATTTTTCTCCAGACGAAGTGATAATTGGTGGTGGTATATGGTTGCCACCCAGCTCGGAGCTAATCAAAATTCGCGACACAATTGTCGAAAATCCACATGAATGGAATAAAATCAAAACCAGCAAGTCGATAAAGAAACTATGCGGCAGAATTAGCGGCGACGGGTTAAAACGTCCACCTAAAGGCTATGACCCCGAACATCAACACATAGAAGATTTAAAGCGCAAAAGCTTCCTCGTCATGCGCCATGAAAATCCGGAGATGATTTTCGATCCGCATTTCATAGACGAAGTCGAAGCAACTTTTAAAGTCGCAACGCCGCTAATAAGTTATATTTGCTACGCACAGGAGATACCGTTTTAATACGCCAGACCAGTGAAACCCCAGCTTGCCCGACTGGCCTGATCTGAAAATAATGTGATGTGGCAAGGCTCTACTGATGCCGTGAGCCGCCGGGTTTTACGAAGCGTAGCAGTGTAAAGCCCCAGGATAGTCTTATGAAACTGTCTGCTCTACGTCGATTTTCATGCGGCATTCCTTAGTCAGATTACGAATACAATTTAACTGGATTTCTAATTTGGTAATTTCTCTTAGAACATACTGCACCCGCCTAGCTGCTTCGGGTATGTGCTCAATCATCCGGTGTTGGTCTTTTAAATTACTTATAACACGTACCAACCGGGATTCCTCGACAAGTAAATCGTGCCTGGATAACTGGTAACTGGAGGTGGGGCTGGTTAAAGTTTTTAGTAGATTCATAAATCCTTCCGTGGAAAATGTCCTGGCATTACTATGCCTGAAAGAGCGGAGCGTCGATATAGCTCAGGACGACAGGATTCGTAGGATTTTGATTACAAGCGGGGCGTTTCATTGATCAGTAAGTTGACATAAACAGCTACGATTGGCGTCCTAATACAGTCCATCCTTAGATAAAGGCTCACGCCACCACCAAAACACCAGAGCGTCGGCCGCATTATTCGTACAGACGACGCCACAATTGGAATATTGGTCACAAGATGGTCCCTATGACTCGATCATAGATTCCCTGCTATCGAGGCCGGAGAGGAATACCCGCCTCCGCGACCTAAAGTTTGTTACCCGGTGGTACTTCCCAATAGTCAGGCAGGTACTACATTGTTTGCACACGGGCCTTTCTGGCCCTGGCCTTCTTCGTATTCTACTGCCTGGCCATCGTTAAGTGTGGCGTAGTCATCACCACTCCTAATTTCTGAATGGTGTACAAACAGGTCTTTGCCGCCATCTTCTGGCGTAATAAAACCATAACCTTTTGCTGCATTAAACCACTTTACTGTACCTTTACTCATACTCTTCTCTCTAATTTAACGTATTGATCGTTGATTTCTGCATCTCCATTATAGCCGTTAAAAGGGGTTTTGCGAGAGACTTCTAATTGCTACATGCGCCCTTTGATTCCTGAATAACCCGAAATATTAATTTCTGAAACGTCGCACAACAGATAAACTGTACTTTTTATCAATCTGGACTTCGATGAGTCGATACCGACCCCCCACTCCCAAAAGCTCATCATATATCACCATCGAGGGTATGCGCACCCTCGAAGCCGAGCAAAAAACGCTGTGGCCCAGACGACGCGAAGTTGTCGCCGCCCTGTCGGCAGCAGCAGCCGAAGGAGATCGATCCGAAAATGCGGAGTATATTTATCGCAAGAAAGAATTGAGGGAACTGGATCGACGTATCCGTTATTTGCAAAAACGGCTACCCGATTTAACCGTAGTCGACGAAAAACCAGCTCGCTCTGATCGGGTTTATTTCGGTGCGACGGTGCATCTCGCAGACAAACGCGAAAAAATCAGCATCTATCGTATCGTCGGTCCCGATGAATTCGACCATAAAGAAAACTATATCAGCGTCGATTCGCCGCTCGCGCAAGTCTTGCTAAGGCGCGAGGTTGGTGAGGACGTGACGGTCGAGGTGCCTGGTGGAATACATCGATACTTGATTACCAATATAAGCTACTAGAGAGCCTCTATTTAATCCTGGGTGAATCAGATTGTGAATCAATATGATCAAGATCGATGCGTGGAACGCTGGTAATAGCACCGCTGTTGCCAGGTTTCACTACGCAGAGTTGATGATTTTGGTCATAAGATGTTCATTCATGAATTAATCAGAGATCCCCTATGCCAATATTTGCTGCTACCTGCCTTGTAAGTTCCCATTATTAAACTACTCTCTTATCTATCTTTTCGATTCGAAATTCTGATATCCTCAGACTGCTATGCCCCCTCCACTAAAAACCGGCGCCACAACCGAAATGCGGCTGGATTCGGCTGATAGTCAGGTGGAAAGGGCCCATATCGAAGCGCTAGACACTGCACTTCATCGAGAGTGGGCATTGGGGAGAAATATTGTCCTGACGTGGGTTCCATGCAAATCAGGTATCGATATCCTGGTCATTCCGCATTACGTTTTGAGTGAATACATTTCGACTCCCGATTACGATACCGATTCCAGCGAGTCTGAGAGTGTGATCCAGGGTGTCATTTCTGGCCCCAAAAAAAGCGATCGGGCTCAGCTAAAGTATCTTTCGAAACTGTTAGGCTGCAAGGCCCTGCGAATCGACCTACCCTTTACACCTGGCGTTGAAATCTCCAACAGAATGGTCGAGTCAATCGTAAAACGATATGGAATTTCCTATTCCAAAGACCGTGCGGTCACCCTGTTTGATATTGTCGGGTTTACTCTTTTGTCGCCGCTCTATCAGGTAACCCAGTTGAACAGCCTGGCCTATTCGATTAATTCAGCCTATTCGAAGATGATGAATAACAAGGTCTACGTCAACTTCGCCCGCACTACGACAGGCGACGGATTTTACATCTGGAATAGAGATCGTAGCATCGAGGCCAATGTCAACCTCTACCACTTTATGCATTTGATTCTTGCCGATAATGCCGTCGCGCGAAAAAAATCGGGAACTAACACCACACCATTACTACGTGCCGGGTTCCATGTTGGTGGTCATTATGAATTCTATCAATCTGAGGGCCTGAGCCCTACGATTTACAGCTATATCGTTGGAGATGTAACTATAGAACTGGCTCGCATGGTTGACAATGCCCTGCCTGGACAGATTCTCGTCGGTGATTTCCTTGTTCCTGTTCACGACAGCGAAGATAGCACCATATTTAGACTCACTACCGTCGATTTTATTGACCATACTCAGGAAACACTGTCCAGCCTGAACGGACTGGAACTATCCGGTGAAAAAATTGATTCGATTAGTTGCTATCTGACTGGAGAAAAGATGAATAATGGTGAATTTACGGTACACAAATATATGATTGTCGATAAACACTTCAAAGGCCGAAACGTTTACAATGCCAAGATAAACATTTATCGCAAGGATGCAGAACCGCTATATCTGGGTCTACAATCTGGTGAACTAGATGAATTTAACGCCGTCTCCGCTAATTTTATCGCGCCAACAGCTTGAGTTTGTTCCATTCACTCAAACGCCGGGGGTTCATGTTTCTTCTCTATATCGTTTAGCCGATAGTTGATACTCTCAAGTCCTTCCTGACTATCGATTATTGATAAACTTCAATACAAATACTAATTTGACCAGGCTCAGCTCAATGCCCGACAGTTTCAACCCGCGCGACAAAGAAGCGCAGCTGCGTAGTGAGTCTCACTCGTGGGATACCAGCCAGGTGCAAGAATCGACGGTGGGTGATATTCCGCTTATCGACGTAAAAGATTATTTCCAAACACTAAGCGATGTGACTTTAGACCAGGTTGCAAGCCAACTGCGCGAAGCCTGCACTGAGGTGGGTTTCTGCTCCATTGTCGGTCACCAATTTCCATCTAGTATTCTGCAACAGGCCCTTGATGAAACACGACGTTTTCATGATCAGCCGATTGAGATCAAAAATTCTCTATTGATGGACAAGCCCGATTGGCCGATAAAAGGGGTCGGCTACCTGCCGTTTAATAACTTCAAACTACCCGCACGTGACAAGGGTAACCTCAACGAAGCTTTCGTGATCAAACGCGATCAAGCAACGTCACTGGACGACAACCAGTGGCCGGGCGAAGATCAGCTACCGGGTTTTAGAAGGCGTATCGAAACCTACGCCAGAGAAATCGAAAAACTGGCTAAACAATTGCTGCCTGTCTATGCGCGTGCATTGAAACTCGACCGGGATTATTTCGAACCCGCGTTTACCTCACCATTATATCGATTGCGACTCAGCCGATACCCATCGTTTACACAAAAAGACTTGGAGGGTTTCGGCATCGCCCCGCACGTCGATACCACATTTTTTACGCTGCTGGCGCAAGATAGTCCTGGCCTGGTGATATATAGCGAAAAACGCCAATGCTGGATTCACGCACCGGTAATAGAAGGCGCGTTTGTCGTTAATACCGGAGAACTACTCAAACAATGGTCAAACGATTTATTTATCAGCGTCAAACATTTTGCCAACAACAATACCAGCGATAAATCGAGATATTCGATTCCATTCTTCTTTAACGCCAACGCAGATTTCAAAATGGAATGTTTGCCGAGCTGTTGTGATGCAGACAATCCACCAAAGTATCCACCTATTTCATATAGGGACAGTCAGGGGATTGTGCAGGGAGAGTGAGGGATTGCTTACTTGCGCAGTTTAACCTGCTCTTTATCATGGTGGTAGGTTTTATGTATTATCTGGGACAGCCCCCAAATTAATTACCGGACCGAGTATCGAGTAAGTCTCGCATCGCCTGTTTTCTCGTATCATCGGCAAAGCTTGCCTCGATAGCATTGAGTACCAGTTGTTTGGCCTGTTCTTTGGTCATGTCAAGTGACCGCGCCAGTGTTTCAAAGTTTTCGGTCATATAACCACCGAAATAGGCCGGGTCGTCGGAGTTCACGGTAACGCACACGCCTGCTTCCAGCATGCGCAAGATATTATGCTGTGACATATCGCCGAACACGCGTAATCTGGTGTTCGACAATGGGCAAACCGTCAGTGGTATCCGAGTTTCTACCAGATGGGCGATCAGTTTGGGGTCGTCGATTGAGCGCACGCCGTGGTCGACGCGCGCGACTTTCAAGTCATTGATCGCTGTCCAGACATACTCTGCTGGCCCTTCTTCGCCCGCGTGGGCCACGGTCAACAAACCGAGGTCGCGCGCTTTGGCGAACACTCGGCTAAATTTTTCCGGCGGGTGACCCTGCTCTGCACTGTCGAGGCCAATGCCGACAATCCGGTCCAGATACGGCTCGGCCTGTGCCAATGTATCAAACGCGGCCTGTTCGCTGAGATGACGCAAAAAACACATGATTAGCTGACTGGTAATACCCAGCTGTGCTTCGCCATCCTGCAAGGCTCTTAATATTCCATTGATCACCGTTGCGAATGGAATGCCCCGGTCGGTATGAGTTTGCGGATCGAAGAACGGCTCGACGTGAATTACGTTTTGTTGCTGACACTTGTTCAGATAAGCCCAGACCAGATCATAAAAATCCTGTTCGACCTGAAGTACTTTGGCACCCTGGTAATAGATATCGAGGAAATCCTGCAAGTCACTGAATTCATAAGCCTTGCGTATCTGATCTACTGAATCAAAGGGCAATTGAATGTTATTTCGCCGCGCCAGATCAAACATCAGTGCAGGCTCCAGGGTGCCTTCGAGATGCAAATGCAGCTCTACTTTGGGTAAGGCATTTAGCCAGTCACGGGATACAGCAGACATATGGGCTCTTCGATTATTTCTTTTCCCCGCATTGGCGGCGAATATACTCATAATAAGGCGATCCGCAGCCGCAATCATTAAAGATTTAGAGCATTTTATAATTCGACTTTATTTTCTATCGTGCCTGACCCTGTCAGAACTTAATACGTCAACCAGCACGCGATTACGAGAATGCTAATCCACGTTCAAGCCCGCTCTGCGATCAAAAATGAATATTCAAGTTGACAATAGGGGCGTCTATACGAGGATGTATAAACACCTAATTTTCACTATTCCACCAAATAAAGAGCAGGAACTCGCGATGCCGTCCGGGCCTGCCCGCCACCTCTGACACCCCGGATATCGTCCAAATTGTCGGGTGTTGGCTCTGGCGGTCATTTCTATATATCTTATGACTGATGGATAACAAGGCTGGCCAGGGTTTTATATGAGGATAGCCTGAATTATCTTAAGTCATGTCTGATTCAGGGTCGTGTCACCCGATATAGTTCAAACAGTTTGGTAGATGTATTCTTCCTGTGGTAATAAAGTGATTTCTGGTCTGGCGACAGGCTCGGACCTTCGGCAAAACTTTCGATGACGCTAACTCGTTGCGAAGGCCCAAACGGGTCGCTAATATTAGAACGAGCGGCTCTGTAAATCTGCGCTTCCAGCGTGTTCTGGTCAAGCCGAGTGCAAAATAGCTCCAGGCCATCTGACGATATACCGGGAGCGTACTCAAGCTTGCTGGTATTGACAGTCGCCAGCGTGGCAGCACTATTTGGATCGCGAACAAAACTGCCAGTGGAACAAATTATTTAGTATTATATTGCTCAATTTTCTAGTGGGCGCTGGAGTTCTTCAAACTGAATTACAATAATCAATTATTACGGCTGCTGTCGAGGATAATAACTATGTCTAATTGAGCGCATAATCAAAGCGTAGCAGTTCGCATTCTATGGACAATATAGGCTCAGATTGTAGCAACGCGGTCGGTCAAATGACTTAAATCGTTCAATCGGGGGAAGAGCCGCTGCTGCTAACTCTCGTTCCCTAAGACGAATCACCTCGGTCATCGTCGAGAGGCATCGCAGAAAGACGCCGAAGCCGCCAGGCACGCACCCTGCGCCAGCCCAACATCAGTACAACGAGTATCAGGGGTGCTGTCCAGAAAATTAAAGGGTCGTAGAAGTACTGGGCGAATTTTTCCAGCATGGCGCCTCTCAACTCTCCTGCCCGCGCCAGAAACGCGGGAAAAAAGCACCCACTCGGTGTTGGTAATGGCGGTAATCATCGTCGAAAATCTTGATCATGCGCTTTTCCTCGTAATATCCACCGATCAACATATAGGCGGTATACATCGCGATATAGACGATATTGTTGAGCGACGGCCCGCTGGTTAGCAAGAACAAAAGCCCGGCGACCAGCATCGGGTGGCGTACCCAACCGTATACACCACTGACTTCGAGACGATGAGTGCCGAACAGTTCAATATCCAAGGTCGGCGGAGTCTTCCCGAGAATCCTCAGCAACCCCCGGTATGCCTGCTTAAACCCCAAAAACTCGAGGTAATCGCTCTGCAAAAATGCGGCGTAGAGAAAGGCAATGGAACCCAAATGCAGGACAATGATGATTTGCCAAAGCCAGTCCGGATAGGCGATCAGCCAGATGTCGTGTTCGATGTTTCGCGCCCAGTGCAACGCCGCGACACCATAATAGAGCGCCCAGTAACTGAGGCCGCAATAAACCAGCCGCCAGAAGTGCTCGACGAAAAACGGGCTGGTCCATCGAGCCAGCGCGTTCTTGAACGGCTCCTGCGCGCCGACTGAATGAAGCAACCCGAATATGGCAAACGCGGTTACCGATGCCCCGTAACCGCCAAATACGGATGAAACCATCACAGGCGGCCGTGCTACAGGCGGCTACTGGTTTTCGTAGGCTAAGATGGCAGCCTTTAGGTCATCGTACTCATCGCAGCCGAAGAAGCAGATTTTGTCGAGCCTTTTGAGATGTTTCCTGGCGTTTGCCAGGTCGTCGGTTTGCAGGTAAAGCTCGCCCAGATACTCGTGGGCACCGCGATGTTTCGGGTTAATCGCCAGTGCCTTTTGATATGCGTCCAGGGCCTGGTCAAACCGCTTTAGTTTTCGGTTGCTGAAACCGAGGTAGTTCCAGGCGTCGGCGTCCTTTGGTTTGGCGGCAACTACTTTGCTAAGCAACTTTATCGCTTTTATGTAATCGGCGCTGTTAACAGCCTTTACGCCGTTTTCGTAATCGACGGACTTACGTTGAGTGGATGAGCTGGACGAGCTGGACGAACCCGCAGCCATTACCGCGGATACCAAAACGAGGCTCATCACAAAAGCCATTACATACTTGATCAACATGGGTTCTTTCTCCTGGGATCCCGATTGTGGACGGTATATCCAAGCTGCCGCAATCCCTGTTAGCTGTCTAGTTTAATTATGCCACAATCGGCATTCAAGCGTCCAAGGACTGGACTTTATCCCGATCGCTTAAGCCGCAAGAAACTGCTAGCCATTCTATTGCACTAAATGGTATTTTACTTACGGCTCGTCTGGTGTAGGTTTTGCGAATGCATTAGCGATCGTTTCCCGATCTTCGAATTTAAAATAGAGGGGCTAACCCAGATAATACCTAAAATGTACTATAGGGGATAGAATGAGAATGAACAGATTAAGCCGTGAAGGAGAAATCTCAGGATATACCTTATGACTAAAACAGGCCGTGCTGCGGTTTATGACGCCCCAAACCAACCCTTTGTAATTCGGGAATATCCAGTTCGCGATGTTAAACCTGACGAAGTTCTGACCCGTGTCATCATGGCGACTATCTGCCGATCAGATATTCATTCCTACCAGGGGCACCGACCGAATCCCTGCCCCGGGATCCTGGGCCATGAAATTATCGGAATTATCGAGCAGATGGGCGCTAAGATCCACGATGACATGCGAGGTGACCCACTCTCGCTCGGCGATCGGGTCACCTGGACAGAATATTTTCACCAGGGAGAATCGTATCATCGTAATATCAAGGACATGCCGCAGAAATCGCCAGGAATTCGAAAATACGGTCATGACCTGGTCGAGGATGATCCACACTTCCTGGGCGGCTTCGCAGACTATTGTTACATCATGCCTGGTACCGGGATTCTCAAACTTCCCGCTGAACTCTCCGACGAAGAAGCAACACCCCTGAACTGTGGCGTGGCGACGATGATATCGGTGGTTGAAGCCGCTGAAATCAAAATGGGGGATTGTGTCGTCGTCCAGGGGCTTGGCCTGTTAGGCCTTTACGGTTGTGCCATCGCCAGGGCACGAGGTGCACGAACGATCATTGGACTCGACGCAGTGGCAGATCGCCTGGAGATGGCAAAATTATTCGGCGCCGATGAAACCATCGATGTCACATCTATGAGCGAGGATGATCTAGTCGCCAAAGTTCGCGCCCTCTGCCCACCCGATGGAGCCGATGTGGCCATCGAAGTTTGTGGGCTGGCCTCTGTTGTTACGACAGGCATCCACATGCTGTGTGTTGGTGGGCGGTATATCATAGCCGGCCTGGTTAAACCCAACGATGAATTCATGCTGGATGGAAATGAAGTTCTCCGAAAATGGATCACTCTGAAGGGTGTGCACAATTACCATCCCAGGCATCTGATACAGGCGCTCGACTTTGTCATGACCAACCGCAAACGGTTTCCGTTCAAAGATATGGTTGATGCTAAATTTTCCCTGGACGAGCTTAATGAGGCATTCTCGAAAGCCGCAGACCGATCTGTCCTGCGTGCCGCTATTATTCCTTAAATGTACTACGTCAGCTCAAATAGGGTTGAATCCTTTTTCTAACTGCACCACTCGTGTGTCCGAAAATGGAGCGGAAACTCGCGAGGCCGTCCGGCCCTGGAGCATCCAAAATCTGACTGAATCCCACCGGCCAATCCAGTCACAACCAGCCACCAGGCATGCCAATTACCTGCCGCTTCTCTCGCAGACAGAAATCTCGTCAACTAGCCGAACTATCTCCTTCGCGTCACGGCGCTGACTTTTCGCCGCAAAAACACCGTGAATTCGAGTCGGGTTTACTCTGGGTGTAGGTATCAGAGCAGCAAATCGAGCATTAAAGTCGAACGGTACCTAGATCACGTGGGTAGCGCATTGAGCCAGTCACGGGTCATAATAGGAATATTCATCTACCCCGAATCAATTCACATTTATGAATAACGCGGATTTACGACTTTCCTCCGAAAGATTACTTGCAAACCTCGATACCCTCAGCGCAATAGGTGCGACACCCGAAGGTGGTGTCCGTCGCCTGGCATTGAGTGACGCAGATAAAGAAGGCCGCGACCTGGTCACCGGCTGGATGAAAGAACTTGGATTAAGCGTTCGGATCGACCGCATTGGCAATATTATTGGTACGCGTGCCGGACAGGAAAACCTGGCCCCAGTGATGACCGGCTCGCATATCGATACGGTGTTTAACGGTGGCAATCTGGACGGAAATTTAGGCGTACTCGCGGGTCTGGAAGTGATCGAAACCTTGAACGAAGCATCCATCGAGACAAGCCGACCTCTGGCTGTCGCTGTTTTTACCAACGAGGAAGGCGCGCGTTTTCAACCCGATATGATGGGGTCGCTGGTTTACGCAGGTGGGTACGAGCTGGAAAAAGCGCTCAATACCCAGGACGACCAGGGAGTTTTACTAGGGGATGAATTGCGCCTGATCGGCTATGCAGGCGACATGCCCTGTGGAGAAACAACACCTTCAGCCTTTGTTGAGCTGCACATAGAGCAAGGTCCTATATTAGAGCGAGAGGGTATCACTCTGGGTGTGGTAGAAAATCTTCAGGGGATCAGCTGGACCGAAGTCATCTTCTCCGGCCAGGCCAATCATGCTGGCACGACTCCGATGCACCTGCGACGCGATGCAGGTTACTGTGCCGGGGCGCTAACCGCCTTTGTCCACGAAATGGCTAAACAAATTGGCGGTGCCCAGGTCGCAACCGTTGGCGTGATAGAACTGGAGCCAAACATCATTAACGTAGTGCCGAGCCGGGCCCGGGTAACCGTCGATCTCCGAAACCCCGATAACGCCCGCTTAATCGCAGCTGAAAATCGATTGCAGGATTTTCTTTCAGATCTGGCGAAGGCCGAGGACGTAGAAGTCCAAACCAATAGCCTTGCCAGATTCGACCCGGTACAATTCGACGATGGTATCGCACAGCGTATCGAGGATCATGCCCGGGCGCTCGGCCATTCCTGCCGGCGAATGACCTCGGGTGCAGGTCACGATGCTCAAATGATGTCTCGCATCTGCCCTACGGCGATGATATTCACGCCCTCGGTCAATGGCGTGTCGCATAACCCTGCGGAGGCTACCGCTGCTGAAGATATCATGGCGGGAGCCAATGTATTACTGCATACGTTATTGGATCTGACCAAAGAACATCCTGGGCCTATAGCATGAATAATCTGTTTCAATCCCAGGACCAAATCGGCAGAATACTACTCTTAATTTAAACAAGAGGTCTTACGATGCGCCGATTGAAGCAGATAATGGATGCCGGTAATACGGTCACTGGGGGATGGTGCTTCATCGCCGATCCGGTTTATTTGGGAATGGTTGCCAATCTGGGGTTCGACGCGGTGGTACTGGATATGCAACACGGATTTTTTGACGAAAATACCGTGCGGGCGGGCGTTGCCACCCTGGTATCGGCGGGTAAAATACCCCTGGTACGTATTCCCTTAGGCCGTTGGGATGCGGCAGCGCGTGCAATGGATTTTGGTGCCCTGGGTGTGATCGCACCGATGATCAATTCAGCCATGGATGCAAAATCATTTGCCTCGGCAATCCGCTATGTACCGACGGGCGAGCGTTCCTATGGCCCCGCTTATGCGGCGGGATTATATAAAGTCAGTGTTAATGATTATCTCGAATCGATCGATACCTGTTCGGTGGCTTTGGTGCAGATCGAGACACGTGAAGCCTATAATAATCTCGATGAAATTCTTGAACTCGACGGTGTTGATGGCGTCCTGGTAGGGCCCAGTGACTTATCAGTTTCCCTGCGCCAAGATCGAATACCAGATCCCTATGGGGTCGACTCGATTGATATAGTCACGGATATTCTGCTTCGGTGCGCGAATTTTGGAAAAAAGGCTGCTGTCTATACCGAAGACTCAAAAACGGCCAACACGCTGAATAAACTCGGGGCTGATATTATCACGGTTGGCAACGATTACAGCTATATTGCTAATGGTGTGGCGTCTCACCTGTCCGGCCTGGATTTTAATTGAATTAATTGAGGAATACAGAAGTGAAAAACCCAAATTCGATCTCTACGGAATCGCTTATCGCGCAGGCCGGACACTATATCGATCAGGCTACGGGTGGAATAACAGCCCCAATACAGCCCTCATCCACTTTCGCGCGCGATAAGAATTATCAACTGTTGGGCGACTATATTTATGGCCGTTACCAGAATCCGACTTGTGACCTGGTAGAACAACTGGCCGCTACACTCGACGGTGGACGTGAGGCGAAGGTATTTGCTTCGGGCCTGGCCGGGGTGGCTGCTTTATTTGAAACCGTTAATAGTGGTGAGCATATTGTCGCGCCGCAAATTATGTATCACGGTGTGCAAGGCTGGCTAAACCGGATATCCGACAAGCGCAATATTGGACTGAGCTATTACGATGCCACTAATCTTGATAACCTCAAGCAGTCGATGCAACCGGGGAAGACCGCCATCGTA
>JADFJT010000068.1 GCA_022566015.1 Pseudomonadota bacterium
TCACAAAGGTTGAAACAGCGCCGGCAACTGTGACAGATGTCGAAGACGCGGCGCACCTCGGCGCCGATCTTGAAGAAATCGATTATGAACTAGCGATACCATTTGATTTTTTTGGCCCAGGCATCACTACTGCCAGCAATGATCAGGAAACCAGGAGTATCTATTTCCAAATCGTGCCAAAAATTACTGAAACGATTCAATTGACCTTCGGGATGCGACGGTCATCCGTCGAAAATGACATGAAAGATGGTTTCTCATTTCCAACCGGCCTCAAATTTGATGATGATATTACGGTGAATGAACTGGGCTTGTCCTTTTATGTTGATGACGACACCAAATTGACTGTGCGCTACGATGAAAACTTCCGTTTTGCCAAGGTCAATGAATTGGCGCTGGCTGAAACCAACACGGTGCTCAACACCCAGACGGGTGAATCGATCGAAATAGGAGCTAATCTGGCTTGGGGTGACTATCAGTTGATCGCTTCTATTTACCAATTAAATCTGGAAGATGAAATTGTGTTTGATCCCACTGTTGGCCCGGACATTGGCTTTGGCCCGACAGGTCTAAACGTCAATCTCGATAAAACCCAACGTAGCGGTGCCACCCTGTCGCTGGTTAGCCAACCTATCTCAAATCTGTCGATCAAAACTGAACTTGGACTTGTTAACGCCAGATTTAAATCTGGCTTATTCAAAGGTAACGATATTTCGGGTGTGGCAGGAAAAACAGCCAATATCCGCGCCGATTACCAATTCCGAGAAAACCTGGCTAGCTATCTCGAAGTGCATTACACCGGAGAAAAATTCGCCCAGGGTGACAATGCCAACGTTAATAGTAAACTGGAATCCTTCACTATATTAAACGCCGGTATTAGTTACCAGAAAAAAAATTGGGATATTAATTTCAGAATTAATAACCTGTCTGATGAAAAATATGCTGAGTTCATCAGTAGCTTTGTGGCATACTTCCCCAATCCAGAACGCAACTTTATGCTCACAACCAGCTATCAATTTCAATAATGGCTAACCGACTTTCAAAAATCATCACCCGCACCGGTGATAAGGGAACCACGGGAATGGCCGATGGCAGCCGTCGCTCGAAAAATGATGCCCGGGTACATTGCCTGGGCGAGGTAGACGAACTCAATGCGACACTCGGCGTTGTATTGAGTTTTATCGAGGAAGCACAGGTACAGGAAATACTGTTTAGGGTGCAGCATGACCTGTTCGATATCGGCGCCGAGCTATGTCAGCCGGGGAAATCGCTGATCCAGAAAGTTCATGTAGATGGCATCGAGGCTTCTGCGACACAGTTCAATGAATCTTTGCCCGCATTGAAAGAGTTCATTTTACCCGGCGGTTCGCAGGCTGTCGCTTTCCTGCATCTTGCGCGAACCGTTTGTCGGCGAGTAGAACGATCGCTGTTTGCGCTGAAAGAATTGGAGGAGATGAACCCGGTTACCCCGCAGTATGTCAACCGCCTGTCGGATCTATTGTTTATTCTCGCTCGATCGGTCGCTCATCAGGATGGTGATTCCGAGGTTTATTGGCGGTCCAAATACTCGCGCCTGAGCACAGACTAGTCGGCCTTCAGCACGAAATATCCCCGCTCCAACGCATGTCGTAATGCAGCAAAACCCTGCATCGCCTCTTCATATAAGACACGTTGGTTACGAACCTGATCGGACAGACGCTCACAAAGTGAGCCATCGTCAGTATTCGCCATTTGCAGCACTTCTTTCAGGTAGTTAGCTCTGCACAGAGAAATCGCTTCTGCGAGTTTATTAAAGTCCTGTTCGGTAATATCACCCGCGATATCACTTATATTGCGTTTGTTGATTTCGACAAATTGATGCTCTAGCTGCTGCATCAAGCGCCTGACCTGAAATTCGTTTTCGTCGCTCATGGAAATTTCTCTAATCATTTTGGACTTGATAGAAAACTCTGATTTATTCAGAGGTTCTAAAAAAATGCGCACCCGATATATAGGCTACTAACCAGGTTGGTGTGGCTTGTTATCGATACAATTTTACCGTAACGCGACGATTGGCCAGTAAATCCGCTTCGCTCTTACCCTGCGTCACTGGCTGAGTTTCACCGAAATAATTAACTCGGATTTTGCTGGGATCAATACCATTCGAGACCAGCATGTCATAAACATACCAGGCGCGGCGAGATGATAATGTATCGTTATAACACTCGGATCCGCTGAAATCTGCATGGCCTGATATCACGATTTCATTAATTTTATTATCGACTTTCAGATAGTTAAACAGACTGAGAAATGCGCTATCTTCTTCCTCGATACGGGGGAATTCATCATCGTGGTCAAAATGTATACCCGCGGAACGTATATCTTCAAAATTTTCCGGGTACAAACCACCCACACATTGCTCGAACAAAGGCTGAACACTACGAAATCGCACGGTAGACATGGATACCAATACCGAATCAATTAAATCATCCTGGCTCACCGGAAAATAAAACCGGCCTGATAACCATCGTGTAATTCCAAAAAGGCATATTCGGCCGCGACTGTCGGGACATCGATTAAGATTTCACCATCACCTATTTTGAGATTACCTATGCTAAACGCTGTGCTAGTTGTCTTCCATATCGGTGACTCCGAAAAAAATTCGACCTCAATTCCCGGCTTAAAGCGCTGCTGCGTTACCAGTTTAAGTCGAAGTTTTCGTCCTGCTTCCTGCGAAAATATCGCCTTACCAAAATAAGGAATCACGTGTTCCATTTCGCATTGAACTCCGTTAGAAACGGTCATCTCCCAAAGCGAATCTTCCATCGGCGCTAAATAGCGTCGCTGCACCGCGAGACTTTCGGTCAGCGCGCTAAACATTGCGATAATAATCAGAATTACCCTGAATGACATGATCGATAACCCTGGTAATTGATAGGACAGGTTTCGACCTTCAGGACAGAATCTAAAGCCGAAAAAAGCAGTCTGTCTAAATATTTCCCGGAGATATTACAATGAGTTTTGAATGGTCCATGGGGCTTCAGTCGAGCAAGAATTCAAGCACCAGCCTGGCGAATGCCTGGGGTTGCTCCGCGTGTAGCCAATGTCCGGCATTGGCCAGGGTTTTGATTTCTACCGGATTAAAATGATCGGCGATCAAGTTCGCTTCCGATTCACCGATATAGTCCGACTGTTCGCCTCGTATAAACAGCGTAGGAGAACTGACTTGCCAGTCCTGTGGCAGCTCAGGAAATCCGGTAATCTTGTCGATGTATCGTTTGATCGCGTTCCAATTGACTTTCCAGCGCCATTGCTCGCCATCACGAGCCAGATTTTGCATCAAAAAGGCTCGCAGCGGAGTCTCAGGTATGTCGTTTTGTAGCGCCTGGTCTATTGACGAGCGATTTTCGTGCCGATCCAGGTCGAGAGATAATATCGGATCGATCAGGTGGTCGTAATCATGCGAGTAAGGCACTGGAGCGATATCGACTACGACCAGTTTCGAAACCCTGGCCGAATGTTGCAACGCTAACAGCATGGCTGTTTTGCCACCCATGCTGTGCCCAATCACTGTACATAGGCCAATATCCAGATAGCGTAATAGTCGATGGACATCTTCGACCATCAGTTCATAGTCGATATCCCGATGGTGGAAAGATTCTCCATGATTTCTCAGGTCGAGTGTATAAACCTCGAAATGCTCAGCAAATACTCTCGCCAGCGATTGCCAGTTTTTACCTGACCCAAACAGACCATGCAAGATAATCAATGGCTCGCCGCTGCCGCGTTGCGTGTAATGTATCAGTTGGTCATCAGACACCGATTTGCTTCCAGAGATAATTCGCAATTAATTTATGGCTCGAATAATTGGTTTTTCGTCATTCGAGCGAAATTGTGAGTTTTAAAAACAATGCCTTCCAGTCCTGTTAGATTCCGGGACGCCGGACCGCCGCTTTCGCGGGAATGACGAGCTGAGTTATTTATTTTTTCGGGATAAATAAATCAGTGATGGTGCCCTCTGCCATTTCGGCCGCGAAGTTGAATGTCTCCGACAATGTTGGGTGTGCGTGTATGGTCAGACCGATATCTTCGGCGTCGGCACCCATTTCAAGCGCGAGTACCGCCTCTGCGATCAGTTCGCCTGCATTAGGCCCCACGATGCCTGCACCGAGTATACGTTTGCTTTCCTTGTCGAACAGCACCTTAGTCAGGCCTTCGTCGCGACCGAGTCCTAGTGCGCGCCCGCTTGCGGCCCAGGGGAAGGCGCCTTTTACATAGGCGATTCCCTGACTTTTGGCCTCGCTTTCACTTAAACCCATCCATGCTACTTCCGGGTCGGTATAGGCTACCGATGGAATAGCCCTGGGTTCGAACCAGGATTTCATCCCAGCGATCACTTCCGCAGCCACTTTGGCTTCGTGCGTGGCCTTGTGTGCCAGCATAGGCTCACCGACGATATCCCCAACTGCGAATATATTCGCTACATTGGTACGCATCTGTTTATCTACTTCTATAAATCCGGCCTCATCAACTTTTATCCCAGCTTTATCGGCGCCAATTTTCAAACCATTTGGACGACGGCCGACCGCAACCAACACCTTATCGAACACCTCTGGCTCGGGCGCTTTATCGCCTTCAAAACTCACTTTCAAACCGCTTTTCTGGGGTTTTATCTCGATCACTTTTGTTTTCAGCAATATCGCCTTGTAGCGTTTCGAAATAATTTTGCTCAATGGCCTTATCAGGTCTTTATCGCAGCCCGGAATCAGGCTATCCATGAACTCAACCACGGTTATTTCAGATCCAAGGGCATCGTATACGGTAGCCATTTCGAGACCGATTATGCCGCCGCCCACTATCAACAGTTTCTTTGGTATGTCGGTTAAATCCAGCGCGCTGGTAGAATCCAACAGCCGTTCATCGTCATTAGGGAAACTCGGAATTTCTGTGGCCTGCGAACCCGCTGCAATGACGCAATGTTCAAACTCTATACCAGTTTCTTTGCCGTCATTCACGACTGCCAGATTATTCTGGTCGATAAATTTTCCCACCCCAGTAACCACCTCGACCTTACGCTGCTTGGCCAGTTGTTTAAGCCCTCCGGTGAGTTTAGTCACAATTCGACTCTTGAATCCATTGACGCCTTTCAGGTCAATTTTTGGTTTGCCGAAACTAACCCCATTGGCCGCCATGTGCGCCGCTTCATTGATTATTTGTGCGGTATGCAAGAGTGCCTTCGAAGGGATACAGCCTACGTTGAGGCAAACACCGCCGAGAGAGTCATAACGCTCGACTAATACCACCTTCTTGCCCAGGTCTGCGGCTCGAAATGCGGCAGTGTAGCCTCCCGGGCCTGCACCCAGTACCAGTACCTCTGCTTTCATGTGTGCCTCCGTATCGGCAGTATTCAATTGCGCCAGATCACCAACGCCTGGATTAGTTCTTTTACAACGATGTTTACAATAACACCCGTCTGATATCCGATACGACCTGGTTCAGATAACTGGTGAATCTGGCCCCCTGTGCACCATCGATGACTCGATGATCGTAAGATAGCGCGAGAGGCAAGATCAGACCTGGCTTGAAACTACCATCTGCCTGGTACACTGGTTGCATTTTGGCCTTCGCGACACCCAGTATCGCCACTTCAGGCGAATTCACTATAGGGGTAAATTGAATACCACCAATCCCGCCAAGGCTCGAAATAGTAAAACAACCACCCTGCATGTCGCCAGGCGAAAGCTTGCCGTCACGCGCTCGCCCTGCGGTTGTGCCGAGTTCGGCGGCAAGATCGAATAAACCCTTCTGATCGACATCGCGAATGACCGGTACCACCAAACCTTTGGGTGTATCGACCGCAACACCGATGTGGAAGTATTTTTTTAGTATTAAGTGTTCTCCGCTACTATCCAGCGAAGCATTGAAATTAGGGTATTCCTTCAGCGCAGCAACCACCGCTTTCATGATGAATACCAGTAATGTCAAGCGGAGGCCTTTTTTCTCGGCCTCACCGGCCAATGACTTTCTGAAGCCTTCGAGCTCGGTGATATTCGCTTCATCGAACTGGGTTACATGCGGCACGGTGACCCAACTTCGGTGTAAATGTGCGCCGGATAATTTCTGGATGCGGTTTAACGGCACCGCTTCGATTTCGCCGAATTTGGAAAAGTCTATCTCGGGCATCGCCGATACCGAAATACCACCGCTGCCAGCACTCGCACCACTGGTCAATGAGGCTTTGATAAAGGCCGTAACATCTTCCTTTAATATTCTGCCCTTGGTACCCGTGCCTGTCACTAATTCCAAATTCGCGCCCAGCTCGCGAGCATATCGACGAACCGAAGGATTGGTATAAATTTGCCGGCGCGATTTATCATTCGAGTTATCGGTTAAGTTGCCTGGTCGCGATTCCTGTCGGTTTTCTGTTACAGGTGGCGGCGGTGTTGGCGCACTCGATTCGGGTTCCTCAGGCTTACTCGCGGGTACTGACTCGGGTTCCGGTTTCGATTCAGTTTCCGGGGCGTCTGATTTGTCCGGTATTGCT
Organism: Pseudomonadota bacterium; assembly: GCA_022566015.1. GTDB lineage: Bacteria > Pseudomonadota > Gammaproteobacteria. Next base: position 6,521 of record JADFJT010000068.1, read on the forward strand.
GCTTCGCTGGTTGAGGCAGCCTGTAACTTTGCGATTTCTGCTCCTTCAGCGATTCGGTCACCGACTTTCACCATAATCGAGTCGACCTTGCCGGCATAAGGGCTCGGTATTTCCATGGTCGCCTTGTCAGATTCGAGTACGATAATTGAATCCTCAAGTGCAATTTCGTCACCTACTGTAATCAGCACCTCGATGACTTCTATTTCATCAAAATCACCTACATTGGGTAATTTTATTGTTAAAAGTTCTGCCACTGCTATCTCCTGTCCTACCGTCTATACGCCCATCGGATTGGGTTTTTCCACATCGATATTGTATTTCTTGATCGCCTTTTTCACTAGATTAAGATCAATATCACCCTCATCGGATAAAGCTTTGAGCGCTGTTACGACTATGTAATAACGATTCACCTCGAAAAAAATACGCAGGTTTTTACGCGTATCACTACGACCGAAACCATCGGTACCCAAGGTAACAAACCGCATCGGGACAAAGCCACGTAACTGATCGACAAAGGCACGGGTATAATCGGTTGCCATCACAGCGGGGCCTTTTCGGTCCCGAAGCTGCAATTCAAGGTAACTTATCCTGGCCTTCTTACCTGGATGAAGCACATTCCAACGGTTGCAATCGTTAGCTTCGCGTGCCAGCTCATTAACACTGGTCACACTCCAGACATCGGCATCAACATCGAAGTCGGCCTTGAGCAAGTCTGCCGCGGCGATGACTTCGCGTAAAATTGCGCCTGACCCCATCAGCTGCACCTTGTTACCTTTTTTACCGCCCTCCTGCAGGCAGTAAATACCCTTTATAATGCCTTCGTCCGACCCTTTGGGTTTAGCTGGATGCCTATAGTTTTCATTCATCACTGTAACGTAATAAAACACTTTATCGTTCAGCTGGAACATGCGTTTTAATCCATCATGCAAAATCACCGCGAGTTCGTAAGCATACGTGGGGTCGTATGAAATACAGTTTGGAATTGTGCCTGCTACTATCAGGCTATGGCCGTCCTGATGTTGCAAACCTTCGCCTGCCAGCGTGGTACGCCCAGAAGTTCCCCCGATCAGGAATCCGCGAACCTGCATATCCCCGGCAGCCCAGGCCAGGTCGCCGACGCGTTGGAAACCGAACATCGAGTAATAGATATAAAACGGTATCATGTTGATACCGTGGGTACTATAAGCAGACCCGGCGGCGATCCAGGACGACATCGCACCCGCTTCGTTGATGCCTTCCTGCAAAATTTGCCCCTTCTTATCTTCGCGATAGTACATCACCTGGTCGGAGTCCACCGGTTCGTAGAGCTGACCCTTAAATGAATATATACCCAGTTGACGAAACATGCCTTCCATGCCAAAGGTACGTGCTTCATCTGGCACGATCGGAACAATATACTTGCCGATTAACTTGTCGCGCGTGAGTGTGGATAATATGCGTACGAAGGCCATCGTGGTGGAAAATTCGCGATCACCGCTATCTTTCAACAGCGCATCAAAAGTATCCAGGCCAGGGATCACAGATGGCTCGGCAGTATCGGTGCGCACCGGCATATAGCCACCGAGTTTTTCGCGCGCCTTACGCATGTATATCATTTCCTTGCTGTCTTCCGCAAAACGGTAAAACGGTGCTTCGGCAATTTCTTCATCGCTTACTGGAATATTGAATCGGTCGCGGAACGCTTTTAACGCCTGTTCGCCCATTTTCTTTTGCGAGTGGGTTATATTTTGACCCTCGCCGGCCTCACCCATACCATAACCTTTCACGGTCTTAGCCAGGATAACCGTGGGTCGGTCCTTGCATTCGACCGCTTCGGCGTAGGCCGCATACACCTTGTGAGGGTCGTGTCCACCTCGATTGAGCCGCCAGATATCCTCGTCGGACATATCGGCTACCATTTCTTTCAATTTCGGATACTTACCGAAAAAGTGCTCACGCGTGTAGGCTCCGCCCTTGGCTTTATAGGCCTGGTATTCACCATCGACTGCTTCCTCCATGCGTTTATGCAGTAAGCCGTCTTCGTCCCTGGCGAGCAATTGATCCCACTGGGAACCCCAGACTACCTTGATTACATTCCAGCCGGCACCACGAAAAACAGCTTCAAGCTCCTGAATAATTTTTCCGTTACCGCGTACCGGTCCATCGAGGCGTTGTAGGTTGCAATTGACTACGAAAATCAAATTGTCCAGATTTTCTCTCGATGCCAACGATATCGCACCAAGCGATTCCGGTTCATCCATTTCGCCATCGCCCATAAAGGCCCAAACTTTACGATCGTATTGCTGTTGAATTTCCCGATCTTCCAGGTACTTCATGAAACGAGCCTGGTAAATCGCCATCAACGGGCCAAGGCCCATGGATACGGTCGGAAATTGCCAGAAATCGGGCATCAACCAGGGATGTGGATAGGACGACAATCCATTTTCGTTCAGAGCTTCCTGGCGGAATGATCTCAGCTGTTCTTCGCTGATACGACCTTCGAGATAGGCACGTGCATAAATTCCCGGTGCTGAATGACCCTGAAAAAATACCAGATCGCCCTTGTGTTTAGCATTGGGAGCGCGAAAAAAATGACTGAATCCAACATCATATAAGGTAGCGGCCGAGGCGAAACTGGCTATATGACCACCCAGTTCGGACGAGACTCTGTTAGCATTTACGACCATCGCGGCGGCATTCCAGCGAATCACCGAACGAATGGTATGCTCTATCGCCTGATCCCCCGGAATCGGGCGCTGGGTCGAAACCGGGATAGTATTAACGTAAGCCGTATTGGCCGTATAGGGCAGGTAAGCACCCGAACGCCGGGCCTTGTCGATCAGCGTTTCGAGTAGAAAATGGGCACGTTCGGGGCCTTCGCGTTCCAGTACCGATTCGAGGGACTCTATCCATTCCTGGGTTTCCTGAGGGTCGAGATCAGTTTCTTTAACCATTTGCCACTCGCTTTAGTTATTATTTCAGCGTTTTAAATTAAGCGTTTGCTACCGTGCCAGGATTCGCCCATCAAAGCCATTTTATGGTTTGCCGGCTGACCAACAAAATTTGGTCTGAAGCGTTATTATACGGCATATTTACCGACTGATTAATTTTCATGTAATAATTTACCTTAATAATTTACCGCAATATAATTAGATGTACTCTCAGATAAATCAATAAAAAATGGAAAGATTCTCAATCATCAAACCCGATGACTGGCATTTGCATTTACGCGATTCTCCCTACCTGGAGTCGGTGGTGGCTGATTCGGCCAGGCAATTTTCACGTGCGATCGTGATGCCAAACCTTAATCCGCCAGTGAGAAGCTGCGACGATGCAGCTGCATATCGCGAACGAATTCTCTCATCCTTACCCCCCGACAGTCGGTTTCAGCCGCTGATGACAATATACCTCACCGACAATACCAGTCGCGAAGAAATAGCTAAAGCCAGTGCTTCAGAATTTATATTCGGCGCCAAACTCTACCCGGCGGGTGTTACAACCAATTCTGATGCAGGGGTTACCGATATCGCTAACATTTATACGGTACTCGAAACGATGCAAACCCACAGTTTTCCTTTATTGGTACATGGGGAAGCAACCGGTCAATCGGTGGATATATTCGATCGTGAAAAGCGCTTCATCGATACTACGCTGAGCGCTGTCAGGACCGACTTCCCCCAGTTACCTATAGTGTTCGAACATATCACCACTCGCGATGCTGTCGATTATGTGGAATCACAGGACGATAAAATTGCCGCTACAATCACCCCGCATCATTTGTTAATCAATCGAAATGCGATGTTTGCAGGTGGCATACGCCCGCACCACTATTGTTTACCCGTCGCCAAACGCGAAGAGCATCGACTGGCATTAGTTAAAGCAGCAACTAGTGGATCAAAGCATTATTTTGCTGGAACCGATAGTGCGCCGCACGCACGACACACGAAGGAATCTGCGTGCGGGTGTGCCGGTATTTATTCCGCCTATTGTGCCATCGAACTGTACGCCGAGGCTTTCGAAATCGCTGGAAACTTCACCCATTTCGAGGCATTTATGAGTCTAAACGGACCCGCTTTTTATAAACTGCCGGTCAATAGCACCGAATTGAGTTTAGAAAGAGTCGAATGGACAGTACCTGATACGCTCGCCTTCGCAAACGAGGATCTGGTGCCATTCAAGGCGGGTGAACTATTGCAATGGAAAGTGGTTGAGCATGGCTGATTTAAATCTAATTTCGAAGCGTTTCAGGGGCTATCTACCCGTTGTAGTCGATGTTGAAACCGGTGGATTCAACGAACAGACCGATGCGCTGCTGCAAATTGCGGCGGTAATCATTGGCATGAACGAGGCGGGTAAACTTTATTGTACCGAAACCGTATCATGCCACGTAAAGCCTTTCGAGGGTGCCAATCTGGACCCGGCATCGATGGAAATCAATGGCATCGATGTCGACCACCCGTTTCGTCTCGCGTTAGATGAAAATCAGGCGCTGCCAAAAATATTCAAAACCGTTCGCGCAGCATTAAAGCAAAACGATTGCAGCAGAGCCATACTGGTCGGGCACAACGCACATTTTGACCTGAAGTTTCTCAACGTCGCAACCCAGCGCGCTGGAATTAAACGTAACCCATTTCATCCATTCAGCATTTTTGACACGGTAAGCCTGGCCGGACTAGCCTATGGACAAACCGTATTGGCCAGGGCAGTCAAAGCCGCCGGACTGGAGTGGAATGCCGACGAAGCGCACTCGGCCATTTACGATGCGGAAAAAACCGCAGAACTATTTTGCAAAATTATTAACGATTCGACTTTTGTACAGCCTCCAGTGTAAATTTGTTTTATAATTCTTCCGAACCCAGTCAAACACTAGCCATATTGCAAAAAGAAGACCTCTCCGTTATCGTTGTCGACGATCTCCAGTTTAGCCGGGAAGTAATTAAATCCGGGTTAACCAAAGCCGGCTTCACCGATATTCGAACTGCTTCGTCCGGTTACGAAGCGCTATATTTTTTAAACCAACGTCGGGCCGATGTGGTACTCGCCGATTTCTGGATGCCCGGTATGAACGGTCTGGAGGTCACTGATCTGATTCGCCGTTGGGATGAAAATAACGATCGTTATACCGGTATCGTACTACTCACGGCCGAAGACACAGCTACAAGTGTCGTAGTCGCTTTTGACCGCGGAGTGGACGACTTTATATCCAAGTCGACCAATCAATTCGAGCTCGCAGCACGCGTGTACGGTGCCGCCCGTACTGCTCATCAGCAAAACGAATTGCGCGAACGTACACGCTCCTTCGGCAGTCAATTTATGCGCGTGAAGCAATACAGTTTGCAGGATCAAGATACCAATCTGCCTAATAGGACACATTTGGAAACGCATATCGAGGCACTGGTCAAGCACTGCTCAAGCAGAGGCGGTGGCCTTGGTCTTGGATTAATAGAAGTGACTGCCGAAAACTCGCAACTGCGTCCCGGTACTTTGAAAACTATCGCTAATTCGATGCAACTGGCATTACGACCACTTGACGTCGTCGCCAGGTTTGATACAGATATATTCGCGGTTTTAATCTATTATCAGGATCCGGATAGCTTTAATACCAGGATGTTTCAACGTTTAATCGAAAACATCAAACGCCATACGAACGAAACCAGCGATCTCGGTCAACCCTTGAAAATTTCTCTTGGCATCTGGCACAGCCACGACCTGGATCCGGTGCCAGCGGTCGCAGATATCGTTTCCGCTGCCAGAAAGGCATTACAGCCTGTTTCCTAGCAAATGAAATAAGCTCGGTTGCAGTAACAGAGCTTTCAACACAAAATAACTGTGATTAACTGGCTTTTTTCTCAATCGCTTTCTTGACCATTTTTTCCAGATCGCCAGATGCGTGCATTTCCAGGGTAATGTCGCATCCACCAATCAGTTCGCCGTCAACATAAACCTGCGGAAAGGTTGGCCAATCTGCATAACGCGGCAGGTTTTGAAAAATTTCAGGATCGCTTAGCACATTGACAAAAGCGAATTCTACTTCCATCGATTTCAATGCTTCTATGGTTCGGCTAGAAAAGCCACACTGGGGTAATTGCGGTGTCCCTTTCATGTAAATAATGACAGGATGAGTGTCAACCTGTTGTTTGATGCGTTCTAAAACGTCCATCGGAAATCCTCTGAGTGAATAACTGACTAATTTACTTGGTTATTATGATACTCGTTTTTTCGCTGGAAGAATATCGGCTTTATTATTTTTTCGTCATTTTTCAGAAAATTTAAAAATGATTCATACTTAGTCAGAAGTACATTTAATCGCTGACCTTCGACTGATCATTGACTGACAGAATCACCCTACCCGACATGCTGCTGTAACCAGTACTCCAGTAATGCGCTGTGCCACAGTTTACTGCCATTGAGTCGGGTGAAATGCCGCTCGGGTTCCTGTAATAATTTATCCAGGTAGGGGCGGCTGAAAATGCCTCTTTCACGGCTTGACTGGCTGTTCAGCGTATCGGCCATAAACTGATAAAAATCGCCCCGCACATATTTTAGTGCCGGCATTGGGAAATAGCCTTTGGGCCGATCGATCACCGCGTCAGGCACCAGACCACGCGCAATTTCCTTGAGCACACCTTTGCCCTGGTGTTTGAGCTTCAATTCTGGTGGGCAAGAGGCCGCCAGTTCGACTAGATGATGATCGAGGAATGGGACTCGGGCTTCCAGGCCCCAGGCCATGGTCATATTGTCGACCCGTTTCACCGGGTCATCGACGACCAGGGTTGTTACATCGAAGCGCAATACGGCGTCGATAAAGGTATCTGCATGCTCGGTACTCAGGTTCTCTTCGATCAGCGCCGTAGTATAATCTTGCGCCCGAAACTGCGCGTCAACGCTGTCGCAATACTCGCTGTGATCGCGATCGACATAGAACGGCGAAAAACGCTGTACCGGGGTTCCCGCTGCCTCATGCATTTTCTCGTACCAGAAATAACCGGCAAAAACCTCGTCGGCCCCCTGCCCGCTTTGCACCACCTTGACGCTTTTAGAGACCTGTTCGGATAGCAGGAAGAAAGCCACTGCATCCTGCCCTACCATCGGTTCTGACATAGCACGCACCGCTTCGGGTAGTCGAGCCAGTACTTCGCCGTTAGGTATCAGATATTTGTGGTGGTCGGTGCCATACATTTGCGCAACTGTGTCGGAAAATTCGAATTCGTTACCTTTTTCCTCTGGCTGGTCTTCAAACCCAATGGAGAATGTCTTTATTTTTCCCACACCCGCTTCGTCCAGCAAGCCAACCAGCAGGCTTGAATCAAGACCACCAGAGAGTAATACGCCGACCGGCACATCGGCAATTTGCAGGCGTTTTTTGACCGCCTCTAGCAATGCATCGTGGATCACTTCATTCCACTCCTGCGGTGTCATTTCCTGTTGTGGGCGATTTGCCTGCAAATTCCAGTATCTTGACTCGGTCAGTTTTCCATCCGTACTCACACTCATATAAAAGGCTGGACGACATTTACGCACCCCTTTTAACAGCGTACGCGGCGCCGGGATAACCGCATGCAGGCTGAGTTGATAGTGCAAGCCAACCGGGTCGATATCACTGTCACATTTTCCGGTAGCGAGCAAGGCCTGGGGGTTCGATGCGAAATAAAAACCTTCGGAGGTTTTTGAATAATAAAGCGGTTTGATTCCCATCCGATCGCGCGCCAGAAATAGCTGTTTTTTCTGCCTGTCCCAGATCGCAAAAGCAAACATCCCATGCAATTTTTCGACAGCATGCTTTCCCCAGCAGGCGTAGGCATTGAGAATCACTTCGGTATCGCTCTGCGATCGGAAATGATAGCCATCAGCTATCAACTGTTCACGTAACTCGGGGTAGTTATAAATAGTGCCGTTAAAAACGATGGTATAGCGTTGCCCGACATCGTGCATTGGCTGATGACCAAGCGGTGACAGGTCGATGATAGACAATCGGCGATGCCCAAGCATCAATGGGCCATCAAACCATTCTCCCTGATCGTCCGGCCCACGATTCGCCACTTTCGCCGACATGGCTTGTGCAAGATCAGAGCCCGGACTCTGACCGCTAAAACTCAATGCGCCGTACAGCCCGCACATATACCCTCACAAAAAATAGTATTATTGATAAATTTCAACGACTTATAAGAGATTCATTGCGTCGTTTCAAGAAAGCACTTATACTCCGCGCGTGCAAAGCGGTAGGCTATCCTGCCAATGATGTTAAGCTCTATATTTTAATCATTTATTTCGGGGAGTCACCAATGAATCCGTTAAAATCCATCACCGGGACTATCGTCACTGGTGTTGTTTTATCCGTCATTGTTATGGTCATCTATGCAGACGGCTCTACTAATCCAATCGAGTTCACCGTGTGGTTCCATGTACTCGCAGGCGTTACCTGGATCGGAATTCTGTATTATTTCAATTTTATCCAGGTTCCAGCGGTCGCCACTGCGCTGGCTGAAGCCGATAACGGGGGCCCTGGTGCTGCCGCTATCAATAAATACATCGCCCCCAAAGCGCTACTCTGGTTTCGCTGGGCGGCTCTTGCCACCTGGTTATCGGGAGCTGCCATATTAGGGCAAATGGGAATTTTGGGAAGTGCATTCATGCTGAAACCGGGTACGGCCGTGATCGGTATCGGTGCCTGGATGGGCACCATCATGCTATTTAACGTATGGGTTCTGATCTGGCCGAACCAGAAGAAAATACTCGGTCTCGACGGTAAATCACACGAAGCCGATGTAATCACGAAGGCGAAATTCGTCGCATTGATGGCGTCACGTACCAACACTGCACTGTCAATCCCAATGTTGTTGTCGATGACAGCCTTCGGCCACGGCGGTTTTCCGTTTTAGGCTAAACTTCTTGCCCCGCTTAAAAGCCCTGCATAGTCAGGGCTTTTTTATGCTCGGAAAACTTTTGGACAATTAGTTCACACGCGTTGACTCATAATGATAAGTTAACCTAAACCGCAACCGGGTGAGGCTCAATCTAACCCCAGTTTTGTAACCCCACCCAATTTGATATCCTTCAGGTATGAAATTAGGCCTTCAATAAATTCACCGAATATCAGTAGATGCAAATCCCGGGCGTTCGGTGCCAATCTGTGAGGTAGTATCAATCCAATGAATACTAAAAACTTTTTCAACATCGACGATCCCGAGGGCGGGATTGCCCGCGAGCTTGCGCCTGGAATTACGACGACCGTGTTTCCGGGCGATCAGGCAATGATCTCCGTCGTCAGGCTCGAACCCGAAGCGCGCGGCGTATTGCATCATCATCCGGAAGAGCAATGGGGTTACTGCGTATCAGGCTCGGGTATCCGTTACCAGGGGGATGAGGCAGTCGCGGTGTCGTCCGGCGATTTTTGGCGCACACCGGGTGATCTGCCTCACACAATTGAGGCCGGAGGCGAGGGGATGGTGGTAATCGATATTTTCGCGCCACCGCGCAAGGAGTATACAAAACCAGGGGACGGTTTCGCGGCGCAGGAGGAATGATGGGGTAAAGTCAGTGCCAATCGGATAAGATGGATAGTGTGAATCCGAAGATGGGCTAATGGAGTAATGACTCAGATTATACACATGCCGGGCATGAGAGCGATCTTACTCGCGGTGATGTTGCAGGCGGCGCCTATCGGGGCCGGGGCCGAGATTCATTATTTTTCTTTGAAGGAGATTTTCCCCAGCGGCAAGTGTTCGCCGATGATCCCCTATTTCGAATTAATGCGGGCCGGCTTCACCGACGGTGAAATCACGCAATACAGGATTCACGATTCCGAGGGCGAAGTGGTCGAGGTCATCACCTCGTTCGTCAACAAGGACCGCGACCAATGGGCGCTGGTTGGTTCAAAAACCGAGACGAAGGTTATCTTCTGCCTGTACGCGTCGGGCATAGGCAAGGGTTCGGTCAAAAGTCTGACGATTAAATCGGAGTAGTTTTATTGAGGGCTTTTTCCCTGTTAGTTCATGGGGTCACAATCATGCATTATGGAGTTTACCATTGTACCTGGTAGGTCTCGATGCTCAGGGTATGCGCAGGCGCCCTATAAAATTGGTGTCTTCGCCAAACCAGATAGATTGCGTATTTCCATCGAAATACATATGACGGATGGAGCCCCCCGAGTTAGGCGCCTCGATGATGGTATCGAACGCCTGATTGCCGATATCGAATTTGACCAGTCGGTTAGGGCTGCCACCTTCGGCAAGCCAAATGTGTTCCCGATGGTCCATTGCCATACCGTAAGGATTTGATGTTGACCCACCCGGCAGTTGCCATTCCTGAAACGCCTTTGATGCGGGATCGTAACGCCCCAGCATTCCGAGGCTATAGTCGCCATACCAGATTACGCCGTCGCCGCTGATTTCGAGTCGGCGCGGTCGGCTTCCCCGATGGGGCAATTCGACAA
>JADFJT010000163.1 GCA_022566015.1 Pseudomonadota bacterium
CTGATCCCGATATCGAAAAGCTGGTGGATGAGGCTTACCGCCCCTACGAGAAAATGTTGAACGAAGTGATTGGACAAGCTGAAGGGGTGTTCTACCGCCGGGATTACTGGCAAAGCACGCTGGGTAACTTGATTACCGATGCCTTGCGCAGTACGCAAGGGACCGACATCAGCCTTTTTCCGGCCTGGCGTTACGGCGCAACCCTGATGCCGGGTGCGATTACCGTAGAAGATATATACAATATCATTCCTACCGGAGGCCAGGTCTTTACCTACAATATGTCGGGCAAGGAAGTCAAAATACTACTTGAGAATATAATCGATGCAGTCGCCAACGATGACCCCTACTCGAGAGTGGGTGGCGATATGATTCGTTTTTCTGGACTGAACATCGTTTATGACCTGGCTAATGTGCAAGGTGAAAGAATCGTTTCGATCACTACGGCGGACGACCAGCCCTTCCTGGCCGACAAGGTATATTCCATCGCATCGGTGAATACCCGGTTTCAGAATAACCCGATGTTCGGTGCCACCAATGTAATAGACACCGGCAAGGATTTCGCGAAAGTATTGATTGAATATATCCGCGCCAATTCACCCGTTAAGGCAGCTCTGGATTTAAGAATAACCCCGCGCAAGGATGGTAGCTAGCCCAAGAAACAGGCACATTATGCTGTTCTTTAAACACAGATTATTTAGACAGGAGCAATAAAATGGCGAGCCATATCAAACCACCGAGAATGAGAGTCGGTAGGCGTATCAAGAAAGACCAGGTCTTTAAAGTTAAAGTCAGGTTCGAACACCCATCGTTTACCGGACTGGGCCAGGTAGACCTCGAAACCAGCCCGGCATTCAACCGCGCTATACCGGTCAGCTATCTCAGGAACATGCTGGTGTATTACGGTGAAGACCTGGTCAGCAGATTCAGCCTGACCTCGGCCATCGCAGACAATCCATTGTTTGCCTTCAAGTTGAAAGCAGTCAAGGAAGCACCGGTCAAGGTCGTTTTTATCAATAACGCCGGTGAGCGTTGGGAAGTGTCCAAAGAGATTAAATTCTCGACCTGACCCAGGTTACCGTGATTGTCGCCTTATTCAATAAATTAAGATCGCTAGAGACTGAATAGAATTATGAAAAGAATGTTTTCCCTGAAATTGCTGGTGTTATTGGTTCCATTGTTATCCAGTACCAGCGGCTTCGCAGCGCTTACAGTAGAAATTTTCAAAATAGAGGGCCTGATCTCACCGGCAAGCCCGAAAGCACTTACTGCCGAGCTGGAAAGTCAGCTCAAAGTGAAGGTGGTAGGTCTGAATTTGAAGAACACCGACAGCGGCTGGCCCGAGCTCAGTATAGAGTTTGATTCGGGTAAGCTCTCCAGAGAAGACATAGAACAGGCCATAGATAGCATCGAAGACCCGGCCGGACATAAATACCGGGTCCACAAGGGACCACCAATGGTCAATGCCCCCTATACCGATGAAGAAATTAAAGCCATGGCGATGCTCGGTCCGGCCGCACCCGATATAGCTATATTAACCAATCCGATCGATGCCTCGAATGAATCACTCGGGCGTGGCAAGCAAATGTTTGAAAAATACTGTTCCACCTGTCACGGACTTAATGGCGGAGGCCACGGGCCAGCAGCTCAGGGCATCACTACATTCCCTCGACAACTCTGGGTCTGGTATAACACCGATTCCAGCACCGATGGCTACCTCTACTGGTTTATTACCAATGGTCTAAACGAAATGCCTCCCTGGGGTGTCATCCTTTCTGAAAATGAGCGCTGGGATGTGGTCAACTATATCAAGACTCTGAAGCGGCCTGAGTAGGCATATTGAGTAACGGATTAACCAGTGAACGTTAACCAGGATATCGTTGGCAGGCAATATCAAACAGAAAACTTTGAGGGGCTGCTCGACGACCTGGTCACGGAGATAAAAGCATTCAATTACCGCATTACCCGAATAAGCCATATCGATAATATTTATGACCGGCGCGAAGCAGGTATCGATGTGACTATAGGCTTCAAGCATTACAAAATTATCGAATTCTGTAACCTGAACAGTTGTAGTGAATTGATCTCTGCAGATTTGCGGGCAGGAGTCTTCATGCCAGTGCGGTTTGTTGTTTATCAAAAGCTCAATGAAACTGCCGTTCATATCGATTTTCTGAAACCAACTGCATTTGCCGCCCTGTTTAATTTAGAGCCGCTGATGCAAGTCGCCACTCGAATCGAAGAGGACATGATCAATGTGCTGGAAGAAATGGGTTTCTAGTATTTTGGTCGCCACGGTTTTACAGGCGTCATTGACAACTATGGTCAGGGCCGATGAACTATCGACGCAAGCATTATCCGGTCACGGCGGGGATTTCACCCTGCACTCCTTCGATGGCCCTGTGTCGCTCGAACAGTTACGCGGCAAAGTGGTTTTAATATTCTTTGGATATACATCCTGCCCCGATGTTTGCCCAACCACCCTCGCTAGTTTATCCAACGTATTCTCGAAACTTGAGGTGCAGGAGCTGGAGCGAGTCGTCGCTTTGTTCATCACCCTCGACCCCAAGCGAGACACGCCGTACCTGATGAAAAAATATACCGGATACTTCCATGCCAATATCATAGGCGTCACCGGAGACAAACGGGTTATCGACCAGATCACCGAAGATTATGGCGTGGTTTACGAAAGAAAGGAAAAGGCCAGCTCCTCGCTGGGCTATGTCATCAACCACACGGTCGACATTCTGGTAGTCAACCAGGAAGGCCAGTTGATGGAAAGCAGAATTCGACCGGTAACCAGTACGGACGAAATCCTGGTGTATCTCAGAAAACTGCTGGGCAGTGATCTGTAACCATGTTATGAACATCATCAGGAGTCTGCTTTTTGTATTCGTTCTGGCGGGATTTAATTTTCCCGCGTCCGCCTTTGAACATGCCGATTCACTGGTCGATTTTCAGGATTACTCTGAAGAGGTAATCACCCGGAACAAATATCGAAATAAACCTTACTTTCTCCTGTTTGCCGCCGATTGGTGTTACTGGTGCCACCAGTTTGCCGATAACACCCTGGTTCGACAGGATGTAGCAGGCTACCTGAACCAGCATTTCGTCAACGTATTTATAGACGCCGACATCAACAGTGCCGCTTATGTTAAATACCGGGCGGTAGGCTTACCCTACACCGTGTTCCTCAATCCTGACGGGTCGCTTTATTACCAGTATGCAGGAACACTGTACGGCGATCATTTTCTCGCCGTCATCGAGGAAGTAGCGAAGAAGACAGGCATCGGGAAATATGCCCTGGGAATGGAGACGAACCATGTCAGCTACACCCCTCCGAGGAGTCTTTCCCTGCCTGGCCTGGAGGATATATCCGTCGCTTTCAAACAGGGCTTACTGGAGAACTTCGATACCAGTGAATATGGGTTAGGCACGGGACAAAAGGCATTGTTGCCACTTACCTTTATGTACCTGCTGGAAAATGCCGACGCACCCGACCGGGAACTGGTCATAGACTGGATTTCTAATACGCTCGAACGGGCGATTGATCGCATATATGACCCGGTGGAGGGAGGTTTTTACCGGTATGCAGAAACACGCAGTTGGCAAATACCACACTTCGAAAAAATGGCCGATTTAAATGCAGGCGCCGTACTATTGCTGTATCAGGTAAACCAGGTAAGCCCTTCACCCAGGCTTAAAAAAGCTGCGGATAAAACCCTGGCTTATCTCTCTGCTAAATTATTTCACCCACTCACGGGCACTTTCCTGAGCTTTCAGGTGGCTGACCACTACTACTACTCACTCGATGAAGAACAAAGAAAAACAGCCGTCAAACCCAGGGTAATGGATAGGGTATTTACCGACCGCCTGGCGGTAACGCTCGGTTATCTGATTCCAGTTATCGGGTATACAGAAGACCGAATCCTGGAAATCAGGGTAAGACAATCCCTCAATTTTTTAGCCAGCATGATCGTCAAGAATGAAAGCATGAGCCGATACTATGTGGTGACTAGTCGGCAGTGGATTGGGCGAAGCGGGTTGTCGGATTACGCCCATGTCGCAAGCCTGTTTTCCGACGCGGCAGTTCGTTTCGAGAATACCTACTATGAGGACATCGCCACCAGGGTTGTGAAAACTGCGATCAGGTATTTCGACGATGATAAGAAACGGGTGTTTATTGATCACAGCATCGGCGACAGTACAATCGTGGAAAACCTGATGTCAGTCAATGTACTGCTTGCCCAGTCAAGAACTCGCCTGGGGGATCGATTGGACCCGCGCGACCGTGAAATCGTCGGACCTTTGATCACCTATTTTTCTCTCATGGGAGAGGTGCTGGAAGATCGTTTTTGGAACGCGAACGAGTGGGAATTTGCGGAGGCGTATGTGCCCTACCTGCAGGTATTGGAACAGTATATGTCTACCCGCAGCGGTGGGTGAAGTTTC
>JADFJT010000164.1 GCA_022566015.1 Pseudomonadota bacterium
TCAATTTCTAGACTCCGAAATGGCTGAAATGGGCACTTCGGAGTTCGTTCATGCGCCACCCCGCGAGTGACCGCTCTGGCCGTTCTCGGAAGCTCGTCGTAATTATCTGTGCGTCCGTTGTGTGCCGATTCTGTTGAAAAACTCTCGAATATGACTGGTCTATGAGATAATGACACCCGGTATCAACTTTCCAAGGAAGCCACCCTATGATGGGACAACTACCGGCTCAGCAGAATGCATTATTTTACGAGTTCTGCCTGGAAAAGCACATCCCAGACGAGCATCTTCTCCGCCAGATTGATCAGTTTCTCGACTTTGATCAAACCCGTGTCCACCTTGACCCCTTTTATAGCCACACCGGCAGGCCATCGATTGACCCTGAGCTTATGATCCGGATGTTGCTGATCGGATATTGTTACGGCATCCGGTCAGAACGTCGTATATGTGAAGAGATTCGATATAACCTGGCCTATCGATGGTTCTGTCGTTTGGGTCTGGAAGATGAGATACCTGATCATTCCACCTTCTCCAAGAACCGGCACGGTCGTTTTCGAGAGGCTGATCTGTTGAGACTTGTATTTGATACGGTGGTACAGCGTTGCAATGATGAGGGGCTGATTAAGGGAGAGGGCTTTGCCACCGATGCCAGTTACATTAAAGCCGATGCTTCCAGGCAACGTATGGTCGATGGCCCGGTTGATTGGAAGCCAGCACCCACACAATCACGGGCGGTAAGAGAATATCTTGACGCATTAGACACCGATCCTTCAGCAACCAGAACGCAGAAGAAAGTGTCTACCACCGATCCGATGGCCCAGTGGGCGGGCGATAAGGGCCCGGGCCAGTTTTACTACAGCACCAATTACCTGATCGATATTGAACACAATGTCATTATGGATGTGGAGCCAACACCGGCTTATCGAATTGCTGAAGTCACCAGCACCCAAACCATGATTGATCGGGTAGAAGAAAACCTGGGTATCAAACCGAAACGACTGATCGCGGATACGGCGTATGGTTCTGCTGCGATGCTCGATTGGGTAGTTGAGCAAAAACAGATTGAGCCACATATTCCTGTTTTGGATAAGTCTCAAGGTAAACCAGGCATGTATGGCCGCTCTGATTTTAGTTGGGATAATGCAGCGGATTGTTATCATTGTCCAGCGGGTAAGCTGCTGCGATCCAGAAGTCGTCACTTCAAGAACCCTCGTTCACCCGTTACCAAGGCAAACACGATTATCTATCGCTCAAGTCAGCATGACTGTAAAACCTGCGAACTTAAATCCCGGTGCTGTCCGAATACCAGCCACAGAAAGATTGCCCGAAGTATTTATGAGTCATCTCGTGATGTTGCCAGAGATATTTGCGAGACCCCGGAATATCTACAATCCAGGAAAGATAGGAAAAAAGTTGAAGTACTGTTCGCCCATCTCAAGCGAGTAATGAACTTTGACCGGTTACGATTGCGCGGCATCACAGGAGCACATGATGAGTTTTTACTGGCGGCCACTGTGCAGAACCTGAAGAAGCTTGCGCAACAACGATTTAAACCACCCGATTACCGGATAGGTGCGCCTGTTTTATGCTAAATCAGATGAAAACCCACTAAACAAAAGCGTAATCCATAAAAAACGTGGATTACCGAAGTAATCCAATCATCGCCGTGATTTAGGGCGAGGAAATCGGTCATTTAATAACCGAGTTTTTCAACAGTATCTGCCCTGAGCAGACCCCCGTAGCATAATCGTGAGTGTCGATCTTTGGCCAGAATCGGACACTCGTAATAATCAGATCAGGGCGCTCGTTTCATTCTCAATCTGTAAAGCGTGGTCTGTCCCCTTATGCCACATATATTTGAAACGCCGGATAACGCCGTTCAATTTCCCAGGATGTTCTTAGTCTCTTTTTTTAATTGTTTGGCCGCTTTCTTTTCTTTTGGCGACATTGCAGCTTTCTTCTTGGTATCACGTTTGTTTTTATGTTCTTTGCTCATGTTCTTCTTTCCTGGTATTTATTGAGTAGTCTTCAGTAAATTATCCCGGTTTCTGGATTATATTCCCAATATTCCTTAGCTTGGTTAACTGTTAGCATAAGTAGCCTTTGATCCTAATAAGGGTGATGTGAGTGTAGATACGGCTCGGGTGCAAATCCATTGTTGCTGCTATTTCAGCATAGCTCTTACCATCCTGGCGCATGTTATAAATCTTTACTTGTTGTGTAGATAGTTTCTTACCGAGTTCTATGATACCTCGATGGTATAGAAACCAGTGCATTGCTTTCTCTGGGGTCATCTCATCTATTTTAGAATCATCCCATGTAAAGTGATGGATTAGTGGTGTTCTTTTTTTTCTTCAGACATAACTAACGCCAAAGCACTGAATTGCCGATATGGGGCTTGTAATTAATCCCTACAACCGTGCGCAAGGCCTTCCGAATAGCCATATTTTGCTCCTCTAGTTTTGTAAAAGGTACAAACGCTATGTTACTCGCCTGGTAACCACAGACTATCGTTTCTCTATTATACCTATCGTGTCGAAATAAAAGGAATGTATTTAAATTCGCCAACGTCGAGTGTCTCACTTGGGTCGTTCTCAGACGCTCGTCGTAAATCTCTCAATGACCGCTGTGTGCCGAACCCGGAAGTACTGCCCTCCGATTGCAACGTCCGCTAAGGAGAATATCGGTTAACTCGTGAAAGCTGCCGTCCGCTCAAGCGGAAAATAGAGGATGAAGGGCTTTCTTTGCTGCGGCATTATCTGTATAGATCACGACATTATGAATAGATTCCAGGAATGGTTCTCTCAATCTCATTTCCCTGATAATCAGAATGACGCCATTGTGGGTTTCGCTCACATTGCTTAGTATTTAGCCTGATCGTAAACTTCGAAAGCCCATTCCTTCTCAGGAAAGTACTTGCGCAGGCGCCAGTCACAGGCCCGCGCATGCCCCTCCATACCTTCGATACGAGAGATACGTGAGGCCACCGCACTGAACACTTCGTTGGCCGATTCATCGATTTGCTGATAGGTCAAAATCTTCATGAATTTCTGCACATTCAAGCCGCCGCTGTAGCGTGCGGCGCGTTTGGTCGGCAATATATGGTTGGTGCCAGAACACTTGTCGCCGTGGGTGACGGTGCTGCCCTCGCCAAGAAACAGCGAGCCGTAGTTGTTCAGGTTCTGTTTCCACCATTCGAGATCTTCAGCCATAACCTGTAAGTGTTCACTGGCATACTGATCGCTGATCCTGACCACTTCTTCACGGTTATCGCAGATGATGATTTCACCGTAGTCATTCCAGGCCTGGTTGACCACGTCAGCATTAGGCATATCAGCCGCAACCATTGGTACCAGTTTCAGCACTTTTTCCGCAAGCGACTGTGAGGTGGTAAACAACCACACCGGCGAATTAACCCCGTGCTCGGCCTGCGAGTTGAGGTCGACAGCGATAGTCATCGCGTCGGCGCTGTTGTCGGCGATGATCGCCGATTCGGTGGGGCCTGCAAAGACATCGATGCCAACCTGCCCGAACAGAATCCGCTTCGCTTCTGCAACGTAGGCATTGCCTGGACCGACAATTATATCAGCAGGATGATCGGTGAATATGCCGTTCGCCATCGCCGCCACTGCTTGTACTCCGCCCATCTCCAGAATCATATCGGCACCGGCCAGATCCATCGCGTAACAGACCGTGGCATCGATCGCATTACCACGAGGGGGTGATGCTGCAACCACAAAGGGTACACCCGCCGCCTTGGCGGTAGCGACGCTCATGATCGCCGAGGCTGCATGCGCGTAACGCCCCCCTGGCACATAGCAGCCAGCACATTGCACCGGTATCACGCGTTGCCCGAGTAACACTCCGGGGTGGGGTTCGACTTCAAATGATTGCATGCTGTCACGCTGCGCCTCGGCAAAACGGTAAACCTGCTCATACGCAAACCTGATATCGTCTTTAACCTGTTGCGGAACCGAGTCGATCAGATCCTGTTTCTTTTCATCGCTGAGTACAAAGTCGTCCTCCCAGCCGTCGAATTTCTTTGCTAATTCCCGTATCGCAATTTCGCCACGTCGTTCGATGTCTTCAAGCATGGCTTCGACAGATTCACGAACCCGTCTATCAGACTCTTTGGACGACAGTCCCGGTTGTTTAAGCTGTAACATCGTAACCTCGCTATATATATGCTGGCGGATCGAAAACATTCGGGTAACCGAATAGTGAAATACTACCCCCAGTATGCAGGAATACGACATTTTCATCCGGTTTGAAATAGCCCTTTCGGATCAAATCGATCAATCCCGAGATACCCTTGACCGAATAAACCGGCTCCAGCAGGATACCTTCGTATTGCGCCATCATTTTCATCGGTTCGACCACAACTCCGGCATGCGATTTCATAATGATTTATTCAGCTGCTAGCGAACCGAGTTCAGAAAGGTTTCAAAC
>JADFJT010000069.1 GCA_022566015.1 Pseudomonadota bacterium
GTGCTGGGTTTCAACCTGCTGCGCGCCGACGCCGAGGGGAAATACCCCGGGCTTTATTACGCCGACGGCGAAGAATTCCTGGATTTCTGTAAACGCGCCTTAAGCCCCAACGTCAGCTTTACCGACGACCGGCCGCTGCCCGATTGGACGATTTTCGTGCGCCGGGGCTAGAGCATGTTGGCCTTGATCCGTTCGGCCAGCTTGCCGATCACGTCCATGTCGCCGGGCACCAGTTCCCAGTTCATGGTCAGCCCGTCGTCCATGGCCCGGGGGATGACGTGGACATGCAGGTGGAACACCGACTGCTTGGCGCCGGGGCCGTTGGCCTGGACGATATTGATGCCGTCGGGGTTGAAGGTTTTCTGAACCGCTTCGGCAACCCGCTTGGCGCCAGCGAAGGTCCTGGCCACCCAAACGTCCGGGGTTTCATGGATGTCGGCGGAATGAAACTTCGGGATGACCAGCGCATGCCCTTCGTTGGCCGGATTGATATCCATAAAGGCCAGGGTCTCGTCGTTTTCGAACAGTTTAAAGCACGGAATTTCACCTGCAATGATTTTGCAAAACAGGCAGTCAGCGTCTGCAGTCATGGTTTCTCTCCGATTATTCCCCGGGTCGTGCCGGGTTGTCCTGTCTGGAAAGCGGTCGAGTATAAGTGGAAAACGAACTCCTTACAAAAGACTCTCCGGGGTGACGTTTTTCAAAGCAAGATCACTAACCACTTCCGTCTCAGCCTGTAAAACCAGTACCTGCGGACTCACCTTAATCTTGGAACTCCGGTTACCACCGCCTAGCACCACATACTCGCAATCCATCACTAGAGTATCGATCCAGATGGGTAAGCCTTGGGGTAAAACCAGTGGTGTCACCCCGCCGATTTCCATACCGGTTATTTCACGTGTTTCCTCAGCCGAGGCAAAAGAAACTTTTCTCGCCCCCAGTTTTTTACGCACCGTATGATTGCCATTTAATCGATCGGCGGCACGCAAGACGCAAAGCGCATACTTTGTCTCACCGGTTTTAGACCGAACCAATATGGCGTTTACCGAATTTTCCAGGGGCACACCATAGTGCTCACAAAAGCGCGCGGTATCGGCTAGTTCCGGGTCGCAGTCCCAGACTTCAAACGGAAAACCCGTTTGTTCGAGAAATGTTCGGATTTCAGGTAGTGTATCGCTCATGATTAGCTGTAAGTTACTTTTAACTGGTCGGGTCAGGGCGAAGAGCTTAGGCCTTTGACTCATGATAACTAATACCCTTCGTCGTGTGAAATATTACCCGATCAAAATACACCCTGGTGTCCCAGAGAGTAGGATATTTTAATTGTAAAATAACAACATTAAGGTAGGGTTCGCTGCATGTTAAAATTTAGTCTAACACTGATGCTCAACCCGCCCAGGCGCGTGGGAGCCCCTCGCGAGCGTATCCGGCGAGTGCCAAAACCTGCCAGATTTCCGGCATTGATGTCCGCGGCGAAAAACCGATCTGGCGATGATGATAGTTTTGCCAGACACGCTTATGGCCTGCTGGATAATCTCTATGCTGCCTATAACGCTCCGGGTTAAGCGAATGAAGCCAGATTCTGCCGACAGTCCTAACCAGCAAGAGGCCTCGAATCCGATTGAAAATCAGGTTTCATTCAGACTGGCATTGAGGTTCTGGCTAAAGCTCGGGTTCATCAGTTTCGGTGGGCCCGCCGGGCAAATCAGCATCATGCATCAGGAGCTGGTAGAAAATCGCCGCTGGATTTCCGAAAATCGATTTTTACATGCACTCAATTTCACCATGGTGTTGCCGGGACCCGAAGCCCAGCAATTGGCCACCTATATTGGCTGGCTGTTTCATGGCGTCAAAGGCGGCTTGATTGCAGGCACGCTTTTTGTGTTGCCGTCTTTCTTTATCCTGTCGCTACTGGCCTGGGTTTATCTGGTGTACGGCGAAGTACCGCTGGTGCAAAGCATACTCTATGGGATCAAACCCGCGGTGACCGCGGTGGTGTTATTCGCCGCTTATCGAATCGGACGGCGGGCGCTGAAAAATCAGCTGCACGGGGTCATTGCGGTGGCCGCATTCCTGTCCATCGCGGTAGTAAACGTGCCGTTTCCCTATATCGTGCTGGGCGCTGCGACCGTCGGTTTGATCGCTAGCAGATTATTCCCAGGCTTGCTTGCGACATCACCGGATCATGGCGTCCAGTCCGACGGGGTTGGTGGCAGTTTTATTATCGACGACGATACGCCAGTACCACCGCATGCGCGCTTCAAGTGGAGCCGCTTGATCGGGTTCCTCATTACTGGCCTGGGAATCTGGCTGTTGTTGATGGCGGTGCTGATCATCACCCATGGATGGGACGCTACGCTGACTCAAATGGGCTGGTTCTTTACCAAGGCGGCACTGGTTACCTTTGGTGGTGCTTATGCGGTGCTGCCCTACGTCTACCAGGGTGGCGTGGAGACTTACGGATGGCTAACCGCATCGCAGATGATCGACGGCCTGGCGCTTGGCGAAACCACACCAGGACCGCTGATCATGGTGGTTACCTTTGTTGGATTTGTCGGCGGCTGGGGCAAGGCTATATTCGGCGCCGATTCGCTATTACTCGCAGGCTTTACGGCCGCTGCGGTGGTAACCCTGGTTACGTTTCTGCCTTCATTCCTGTTTATTCTGATGGGCGGTCCGGCGGTGGAAGCGACCCGTGGTGATCTCAAATTTACCGCGCCCTTAAGCGCGATAACTGCCGCGGTGGTTGGAGTCATCCTCAATCTTGCGATGTTCTTCGCTTATCACGTGCTCTGGCCCGCTGGTTTTAGCGGCGAGTTTGAATGGCTCGCGGCAGTGATCGGTTTACTGGCTTTTGCCGGGTTGACCAAATTTGGAATAGGGATTATTCAGATTATTGGGCTGGCGGCCTGTGCCGGGTTGATTCATCTTATTTAATACCCGTTATTCCGGCCTCCGCGCCGGAATTTAGTACAAAGGGAGCCACGGTACGTCTCACGAGTATCGTCCCATTGGCTTCCAGTTCGTGGGCCGGAATGAAAAATGAGAGGGGAATTGAAATAGATTACCGCCTCGGCAATTGCTTCTGCTGTTAATCTATTTGCTAATGGGTGATATGCCAACCCGCTGGTCCGTTGCCGAGGAGTCCCGACATTTTCACATTTGAACCGATGTTTTATGCCGTCGCTATTGCGGCGGTGATCCTCACTGGTATTTCAAAAAGCGGCCTTGGCGGCGGATTAGGACAGTTGTCGGTGCCTTTGATGGCGATGTTCATTTCGCCCGTGGCTGCGGCCGCCATCATGCTCCCGATCCTCTGCCTGATCGATATTTCTAATCTCTGGGGGTATCGCAAGGACTGGAACCGAGCCGATGTCGCACTACTGCTGCCCGGCGCAATTATTGGCATTAGCATCGGCGCGATGACCTACCAATATGTGGATGACAATGCGATACGGTTACTGCTTGGAGTGATGACTATTTATTTTGCCATTTCCCTGTTTCTAAAAGATTCACCAGGTGGCGAAGGCCGCAAGCCCAGCAAACTGACCGGCGTCATCTGTGGCACCATATCGGGGTTCACCAGTTTCGTCGCCCATGCTGGTGGCGCACCGCTGAAATTCTATCTGTTGCCACAAAAATTATCGAAAAAGGTGTTTGTCGGCACCCACGTGTTCTTTTTCTTCGTGGTTAACCAGATCAAAATATGGCCGTATTTCTGGTTGGGGCAGTTTTCGACCGAGAATCTCTCTACCAGCCTGATCCTTGCTCCCGTCGTGCCGGTTGGCGTGGTCATAGGATGGTGGATGGTCAAGGTGGTACCGATCGAGAATTTCTACCGTATCATCTATATCCTGCTATTTGTCGCCGGTGGTAAACTGATCTGGGACGGGTTGGTAGGAGGGGCCTATATATGAACCATATGGATTTAACCCAGGGCGATGAAAAGCACCATTTGATCAATCAAACTGTGCCAATGGTTTGGGGGCTGCTGGCGATCATGAGCATGTCGTTAGTCGATACCTGGTTTATCGCGCAGCTCGGTATCGATGAGGTTGCCGCAGTGGGATTTAGTTTTCCTATTGTTATCGTTCTGAGTAGCCTGGCATTTGGCGTCGGTACCGGCGCCTCGTCTGTGATTGCACGAGCCATCGGCGAGGGGGATTCCTCGCGTGTCGCCTGCTATACCACGCATGCACTTTTGATTGCCTTCGTGATCGGCATTATATTTGCTTTCTCAGGCTCGCAAACTATCGATATCGCGTTTCGCGCCCTCGGTGCTGAAGATAAGTTGCTGCCACTCATTCACGATTACATGGACATCTGGTATCTAGGATGTTTTCTTATTGTTGTACCTATGGTGGGTAACAGCGCAATTCGTGCAGCCGGAAACTCCAAAGTTGCAGCCTATGTGATGACGAGCATGGCGCTGGTCAATATGGCGTTGGATCCTATTTTTATTTTCGGCTTGTTCGGCTTTCCGAGACTGGAATTACAAGGTGCCGCACTGGCTACGATGGCGGCATATCTGGTGAGTTTCTGCGTGTCTCTTTATGTACTTAAAGTAAAGCTTAATATGATAGGGTTAGATGCCTGCGTGAAACGGGTACGAGAGAGTTGGCAGGCCATTTTACGATTAGCGATACCGGCCGCGATCACCAATATGGTGACACCACTATCTTCAGTTATCGCGTTATGGATGATCGCTAAATTTGGCAGTGTCGCAGTGGCGGGGTTTAGTGTCGCGACGCGCATCGAGGCGATTTTGTTGCTGGTTCTTATGTCGTTGTCTGCGGTCATCGCACCATTTGTTGGTCAAAACTGGGGAGCAGGGTTTTATCATCGCGTACGAAGGGCCGCCAGGCTTGGTTATTCCTTTTCATTTATTTGGGGGCTCGGCATTGCGGCAATGATGGCAATCATAGCAACGCCACTGGTTCGTTTTTTTAACGATGATGCAGGTATGCTCGATGCAGCAGTCACCTATCTTTATGTCATCCCCATCACCTATGGTTTTCTGGGTGTAACGATGATTGCCAGCAGCGTTGCTAACGGCGTCGGAGACCCAATACCCGCGCTGATCATATCGATCATGCGATTGCTGGTAATATTTGTTCCGCTGGCACTGGTGTTGGTGAACTACTTCGGTTTACCTGGAATATACGCCGCTATCGCCGCCTCCAACGTATTAGTAGGAGCCGGTGCAATGATCTGGACCAGTCGGCGCTGTCGCGGGGATGTCGCTATGGCTTAGCAGAGATTTTAGAATCTGAGTTTTTGAAAATTCAGAATCCAGGTTTTTCATGGCCGACAAAATAGCCTGCATGCAACAAGAATCGTTTAAACTTGAAGTGTGTCATTTATTAATTAGAATCGCGGTCTAACGAGCAAGCTAGACAGCTCCCATCACATCAAAATTTTATGGATAATCAAAGTCGCCCCGACGCCACTGCCGATATACGGCGACTGCGTATCGCTTTTATCATTGCCTTGTCGTTCGCACTGCTGCTATGGATGATTAAACTTGCAGAGTATCTTGCCGGTCTCGATTTTACTCAGTTCGGTATTTATCCGCGCCGGGCGGATGGGCTTGCCGGGATTCTGTACGCGCCCTTTATCCATGGCTCCTTGGCGCATCTGTTCGCCAACACCGCGCCGATTATAGTGATCGGCACAATGCTACTCTACGGCTATCCGCGAGCAGCCAGGGTGCTGCTGCCGGTTGTTTATCTCGGCGGCGGCGGCGCGGTGTGGCTTTTTGCCCGCGAGGCTTACCACATCGGGGCAAGTGGACTCGCTTTCGGTATGTTGTTCTTCGTCTTTACGGTCGGTGCACTTCGTTGGGAGCGGCGCACCCTGGCCCTCTCACTGGTGGTATTTTTTCTTTACGGCGGCATGATCCAGGGCGTCATCCCCACGGCGCGCGACGTATCCTTCGAGTCGCATCTGAGCGGTGCGCTTATCGGTATAGTGCTGGCCTTCCTGCTAAGACACCGTGATCCTGAGCCGCCACGAAAGCAGTACAGCTGGGAGCGCGAGGAGGCGGAAGCCGACGACTACGATTGGCCCGACCGGCTGTAGCAATATAGCCCGAATCGCTTCAGGCCGAAACCTCGATCTCTATGGTGCTTCGGCTCATATGCATTGGTCAAGCTTTTCAAAATCGAGGAATCTTCATTCATGGCCTTTAAAGTTCTTACCGCAGAATTTCTCCATGAAACCAATACTTTCAATGTCTACAGGACCGGTTTGTCTTCTTTCGAAGCCGACACCTTGCTGATCGGAGATGACAACATAACGGCTCGCAGTCAGGCTAACACCGGCCTCGCGGGATGTATCGACTCTAGCCGCAAATTCGGCTGGCATATGACACATGCTGTCAGCGCCCATGCCGGGCCATCCGGTCTGGTCACTACCGAGGCATTCGAGTACATCGTCGGTATTATTCTCGATGCCGCAAAGGCCGAGCAACCTGACGGGGTCCTTCTGCCCTTGCATGGCGCCATGGTGACCGAACTTTTTCAGGATGGCGAAGGGGAATTGCTGGCGCGGCTACGCGATGTTATCGGTCCCAACGTGCCGATTGCCATCACGCTCGACCTGCATGCCAATGTCAGCGTGAAAATGTGTGAACTGGCGCAGATCATCGTATCCTATAAGACTTATCCCCATATCGATTTGCGCGAGGCTGCCTGCCAGGCAGGCAATATCTTGCAGCGCACTATGCTGGGGGAAATATCGCCCCGGACACTCCGGGCCCATCGTCCTATGCTTGGTGAGGCAAATGGTGGTCGAACCGACATCGGTCCGATGATCGACCGCATCGCGCGCGCCCGGGCGTACGAATCCGAACCGGATATATTCGCAGTCAGTATTAATGCCGGCTTCGAAGAAAGTGATATTCTCGAGATCGGCCCCACGGTTCTCGTCACCTTTCAGGGTGATGCAACTGCACCCCGGGCATTCGCAGAAAACATCGCCGACGATATCTGGGCGCGAAGAGCCGAATATCTGAATACTTATTACAGTGTCGAGGCGGCGGCCGATATTGCCGCTAACTATACCGGTGATGCGCCCCTGATTATTGCCGACTATGCCGATAATCCCGGCGGAGGCGCTTATGGCGATTCAACAGACCTGCTCGGTGCCCTGTTAAAAAAGGATCTGTCCAACACCTGTTTTGGTCCCATCGTCGATCCGGAAGCTGCCCGTCGCCTGCATGAATACCGTGAAGGCAACACCGTGACCCTAGCCATCGGCGGCAAGACCGATCCTCGCTTTGGAGGTGGGCCATTGAACCTGACTGGGTGCATTCTCCATTTGAGTGACGGTGCCTGTATTGGTGATGGTCCGATGATGGGTGGATTGAAAATGAATTTTGGCCTGACTTGCGTCTTGCAAGTAGATGCTATCGCTATTCTTGTC
Source organism: Pseudomonadota bacterium (assembly GCA_022566015.1). GTDB lineage: Bacteria > Pseudomonadota > Gammaproteobacteria. The sequence continues at coordinate 7,426 of JADFJT010000069.1, forward strand.
GTAAGCGAGCCGATCCAGATGTACGATCTGCAACAGTTTCGTGCCTTCGGCATAGACCCGGCTGAACATACAGTCATCGGATTGAAATCCATGCAGCATTTTCGCGCCGCCTTCGAACCGATAGCAGGCAGGATTATTGTTTGCGACAGTGGCGCGATTTGTACGCCTGACGCGACGAAATTGACCTATCGAAATGTGCAACATCCAATTTACCCGATCGATCAGGACTTCGAGCTATAGTCGCCTGCCTGAATCATTGAAACAGCCTGATAAAAAATCAGGTCGCGCAGGTGAATGAACCCCGGCTCCAGTACGTGCGTGGTGACTAAAAACGACTAGCCAGATAACGAAGAAAAACGAAAATCTTCGACTTTCAGCGCCGGCATGATCATCGAAATATCTTCGCCGGTTGCCACGGGCTTGCCGCTGGCAACTACATTGTTTAGTACTCGCAGTACCGACTCGTTCCAGCGCATTTCCACTACCGGATGGGTGACTTCGCCATTTTCGATGCGGAAAGTCCCATCTCGGGTCATGCCGGTGAAGCCCAGTGTACTTGCATCGGTAGATCGTATATACCAGAAACGGGTAACCAGAATTCCATCGACGGTGCTTTGAATCATTTCATCGAGTGATGCACCTTCCCCGCTCAGGATAAGATTGTTAGGCGCGGGCTTCACTGCGAGCTTATTCTTTTTGGCCCAGTAGCGACTGGTCTGCAACTGCTGCACCCTGCCTTCGTCTAGCCACAGGGACTTGCCCAATGCCTGGCCATCGGACGAGAAGGAAATGGCTGGAAACAGCTTGTAGGCGGGGTCTGAATAAAACGAGATATTGCCGAGAGTTTCGTGATAATTTGCCAATGCCGAGCGGCCTTCATCTTTAGCGCGCTGATCGAATCCATACCAGAAAGCCATGGCCATTAAATCCCCCACAGCTTGTGGCTCTAAAATCACGGTGACGGGTCTGGGTTCGAACACTTCGGGATTCTGCGCCTTCACGCATTTCTCGATAGCACGTTTTGTGGCCGCCATCACATTGTCCTGCTTTATAGACACGCCCTGATATTCTGCCCACCCACTGCCGTTGTTGCCAGTGGCGGTGACGTGATAATCGCTGCGATGATACCGCTCGTAAGCAAAGCCCCCAGCACTGTCGCCGTAGGCGTTAAACCTCTTACCCAGCGAAAGCAGACCCGCCAGATCAATATTCGCCGCCGCACCGTCTGTGCAGGCCGCAGCGGCCCATGCCCCGATGGTTTCAATTTCAATCGCTTCTGATTCAGCATTAAAAGCATACTCTTTCGTTTCGAGTACTTCGCCCATCGCCGGCATCACTTCTTCGTCATCGGGCATATGCGCACAGGTGGTAAACACCTGCTCGATCGCAGATTTTATCATTGCTTTATCGTCGAGGGTGTTGATCGTGACCGAGGCTTTTTTTAGTTCGAGTCTGGCGGTCAGCGTCAGGGTAGTTTGCATCTTCAGCACGTTTTGCGATACCGCGCAATCGTTGAAACGGGTGCCTAAACGGTGCACGCCATTGAGCGAGACCTGGAGTTCGCCTAGATGAGGTGTTTCTAAAATATCGGCGATGAAATCCTGGGCTTGCTGGCGGTTCATTAATTACGTCCCCGGCAAATATTGATCTTTCTGAAACGGGTGGGCGCAGCGCCATGCGTCATTTGCGCGATTTGCAACGGGTCGCCTTTGCCGCATTGCATCACACCGTGGGGCTCCCAATAATTTTTATCGCATGTGGCGTCGCAGGCATTCCAGAAAGTCGGGGTGCGGCTTTGATAAAGCGCAGCCTTGAGCATGCCCACTTTTTTACCTTTCTTGATTTCCCACACCCCGTTGCCACCAAATTGAAAATTCAGCCGACGCTGGTCGATAGAGAAACTATCCATGCCCTCAAAATAAAGTCCGTGTTTGATATCGGCAATCAATTCATCCGGGCTCAAGGGTTCCTTGCCCGGCATCAAAAACAGGTTGGGGATACGCACGATGGGAATACTCGACCAATGGTCGGCACGGCAGCAACCGCGGCTTCTTTCTTCACCGATATAGTGCGAGAATTCACGGCCGGTGCTATAGGTTTGAAAAACACCGTCTTTGACAATTTCCCATCGTTGGCCCGGTACGCCGTCATCGTCAAAACCCTGGGTGGCGAGGCCATTTTCCAACGTGTTGTCGGCCATCAAGGTGACCTTGTCACTGCCGTACTGAAACTCGCCTATTTTATCACGGGTCACAAACGACGAACCCGCCATCGACACTTCATAGCCCATTACGCGATCGAGTTCGGTGGCGTGGCCCACCGATTCATGAATCGTGAGTGACAGGTTTTCCGAATCGGTAACGATATCAAAATCACCTTCGGGTGAGAGTTTGGCCGAGAGCTTCTCTTCAGCCTGGGCAGCCACGCGCTCGGCCTGGACGAGGAATTCTTCTTTACGATAAGACTCAAACCCCCGATTGCTCGCTGGCGCCTGCCAGTTGCGCTGCTGGAAATCGTCCTTGCCCACGGCAATAGCCCAGATTACCGATTCTGAAGAAGTCACATCGCTTTCAAGTTCGGCACCTTCGGTATTCACATACCAGCGCTGTACCCGTTTGAACAGAAGATAGCCCTGGGCGCGCTTGACCGACTTATTTTTGAGCATCACCTGGTTCGAAGCAATTAAAAGATCGGCCTTGTCTTCGAGTGAAACCTTAAACGGGTCCTGGTCACATTTCGACTTGAAGGCAAGTTTGAGCGCTTCTTCCGGCGCCCATTTGACTCCGCCCTCGCGCAGGGCCATCGCCGAAGCCCTGGCAATGCGCATGGCCAAAGCCACTACCTTCTCGACTTCTTTAGCGTTATAGGTCGGCGATGAGGCAAAGCCCCAGGCGCCTTGATAAAGCACCCGCACCCCGAAACCGCGGTCGTCGCTTTCGGCGCAACTCGACAGGGCGAGATCGCGCGACAGGACCCGCTGTTTGCGAATCGCCAGGTATCGCGCATCCGCAAACTGACAGCCTTCTTTTGTGGCGGCGTCACAGGCCTGTTTGAGAAGATCGAACATCGGTTTACTCTATCACAGCATTCGATAAATAGTGTATATCCGCTATCAGTCGCATAGCCCGCGTTCGCGGTCTTTGAACCCTAACCCATTACTGCTGAGTGACGTTTGCCACTGTACTAGCCAGTTGCAATCGGTAATATAGTTGTGACCACAGGATCCTGGGCTCAATCGACTTAAAGTCCTGGTAATTGCCAGGCTCTGATTTGATAGATGACTATTCAGGCCAGGTTCAACGCGCTGACTAAAAAACTGACGGTATAATAAAGCAGATGACGACCAGTGATATTGAGAAAACTTTGAAACCTGTTGCCGATCTCTGGTTTTCGATAGAGGCTTACGAAAACGATATATTGTTGTTGAGAGAATCACATATCGATCCGTATGCTGTGGGCGATATCTGGATCGTACGGGGTCGAGATCGTGACCTGGTCATAGATACCGGTAGCGGAATAGTCGCCCCCGCGCCTCTGATCGAAGCCATTGCCGGTAAACCGGTCACAGCGGTAGCACTGAACGATTTCTATGACCACGCTGGCGGCTGGCATAGTTTTTCAAATCGTGCTTGTCACTCGCACGATGCCGTAGCGCTTGAAAATTTTAATGCCAATAAGGCAGGCTATAGTGAGTATCTGAACGATTCTACGTTACGGTCATTGCCCTGTGATGGTTACCAGCTTCGCGATTATTCGTTGACGCCAGCCATACCAACCCGGCTGGTTGACGACGGCGATGTATTTGATCTGGGAAACCGCAGTCTGCAAGTCATGCATGTGCCAGGCCGAACATCGGGTGGCCTGGCCATCTGGGAGGAAGCTACCGGTAGCCTGTTTACCAGCGATATGCTCTACGATGGCCATCATGGTCCTGCCTGGCCACCGACCGATCCAGAGGCTTATTGCGCCAGCATTCGACGCTTTCGACAACTGCCCGTCAACTGTGTTTATGCCGGACACTATGGAACGATAAATCGAAAACGCATGCTTGAACTGATCGATGAACAGATTGCTGATCTTGAGTCTGGGTGAAAATTTAGGTCGCAACTATCAGTTGGCGGGGCTTAGACGGCTATGTTTTTCGCAAGCTTCTGGCAGATTAGCCCTGGCTTTATCTCTATTAAAATTCCAGGAAACAACGCACCGGTTTATGATCTGATCCGGCGGCCTGGTGATCAATCATCACTCGTTTCACACAATCCACGAGATCATGCGATACCAGTATATGGTCTATCTTCCCTGTAATTTTTATATCTTCGGTTATGTCCTGCCTTCGGGTCGACGTGTTTAAATTGGCTGGATCGGATAATTGCCAGGCATCGACGAGATCGCTGTTGTCGATTAAATATTGATACTCTGGTGAGTTGTGGGGGCAATTGAAATCGCCACAGACAATCGCGGTATCGGGCATTTCCGGTGTTTGTTTCTGATCGCTCCAGTCATCGCCGTCAATAGTTGGCTTGCCCGACCAGGCGCCCCGTTCTTCGGGTGATCGTCGATAGACTTTAACCAGTTGTTTCACCTGCTCCAGGCGTTCTTCCCATTTTAGATAACCGGCGTGATAACTGTAAACACGAAACACTTTATGTTCAGCCCTGATGACCGTTTCGACGAAGCTCATTTGCATATTAAATTTATCGGCGTAATGCATTTTCGTCAGATTGAAGGTGCGTGAACTGAGAATGGGCCATCGAGATAAAACCATCACGCCGTGCTGCCTGCGCCGGTTAACTATTTTCCCATCCTCGTTTTTGACGCTGTTATCCACATCGAAACTGGAACCAAATGCGGTGTAGTACTGCGGTAAAATTTCAGCAATCGCTTTCGGTTGATCGATGTCGCCGCTTCGTTGCCAACCGACTTCGACTTCCTGTAAACAAATGATATCGGCGCCTTCGATCGACTGGCAGGTTCGGTCGAGGTTAATTTTTCGGTCCAGACCTCGGCCGAACTGAATATTGTAACTAACAACTTCCATTGGTTTTTTCCCGAATTGGTCGGTGCTTATTTATGCATAACTCAAAAGTGTGATAGCACTGATCGCAAATAACATGGCGATCACTTTCCTTGGGCTCAGGGATTCCATTTTAAGCACCAGCGCAACGAGCAGCGCCATCAGGAAGCTCATATTTGCAATGGTTACCACGACGCTGGCTTCACCTAAGGAAAGTGCCATCACCAGTGTTTTAACGATGCCGTAGACGAGTAATCCTGATACCAGCGAATAAGCCAGCTTTGCGCGCGTTATCGAATAACGATTTTCTTTCAGTACTGCATAGACCAAGCCGGAGATAATCCAGCAAATTGCGGATATCAACATCAGCGCATCGGCATCGGCTCCTGCTGATAAACCGGCCTTGGTCACCACACCATAAACCGCACGCAATAACGCGCCGACGATGACTATCACCAGGCCTGTTCTTAATGTGCGGTGAATCCCGGCCGAATGCTGCTGCCGATACAGCAGCAACACGGCAATCACCCCGCAGCCAATGCCAGCGAGTTTAATAACAGATAATGATTCGCCCAGAAATAGTACCGACAGGAAAACAACCGCGATGGTATTCAAGCGATAAATAGTCGAGCCGAGACTCACTTCCATGTGTCGCAGCGATTCGAGTAAAAGTATATTGGCAATAGCGAGAAGAATTCCTGCGACAAGTCCGAACCACCAGGTTGGTGGGTTAAAATCTAATGTGTCAGCCCGGATGGTGACATCGGCGATCAATAGAACCGACCAGACGACTCCGACGCCGCTAATCATCATGCCCCGAGAGCGTTCCCTGGCGTTATATCGCTTAAACACGACTTCGTTCAGGCCACCGAAGACAAGGCTCAATAGTGCAAAGATAATCGCAGGGTTTAGCATAGGAGCCTATTTTGCAGGTTATTCAGCCAGGGGCTGGTTGACGCTTAGATACGCAGTAGTGCATCGGGCGCTATATTATATATTGCCGGAAGCACGCGCCAGTCGAATGATCGCACGGCAACCCGGTTTTCCTTTTGGAACGCCGGTTTACCCTGGGTAGGCTCGGACGAATTGTTTCGGCGCTAAGGTCATCTCTGGTATTTCCGGGTTATTGTTGACTTCAATATTAGACTTCGTCAACTCATCCGCCCTGAAATATTGAGGCCCGGCAAGCCCGGTTGTCGGATCTGTTTGAAGCTCGCCAAAATGGCCATTTAGCAGCATGCCTAAACCCGGGTGCTCAACTAGTATAGTTGTCAGCTTGTGTCTGATATGGTCGCCATCGGCCAGTGATTAATATTCTCGACGTATGCCGAGGTTAACATCTGCCTGGAAAAACTGGATATATAATCCGCCGAGAAGGTAAATACAACTTCGCCAGCAAAACCGACACCACTATCATCGGCATTGTTTTTGGTCGGCCTGGTTTCGGCTTGTCGCTTCCACAATCAAGATTCAGACTCTGCTGCTGAATGGGGATATTTTCAGGATAAAAATTTGTCTTGCCAATCCTGGTAAGTGGTTTCTCGGGTTAGCTGTTTGATCAAGTCCGATGAAGCGATACCTTCGAGTTCTGACGGTGGCGTGCCCTCACGGAGTGCCTTCAGGGTATCGTGCATGGCCTTGACCGCGGCCAGGAATGGTTGGTGACCCTGGAGACAGAAGCGAACTCCGCACTCGCTGAGGTATTCGAGGTCTTGCAATTCTTTGCCAGCACCGCCTAGCATGATCGGCGCGTCGATGGCAGTGGCTATCGAGTCTAGCTCTGCGCGGGTTTTGATGCCGACAAACATGATGCCGTCCACACCAGCGTCGAGATAGGCCCTGGCGCGATTAATCCCATCATCGAGGCCGTTTTCACTTACCGCACTGGTGCGACCCAGCACGATCAAGTCCGGATCACTGCGGCCAGCGAGCGCGCCTTTCATCTTGCCCACCCCTTCTTCAATGCTAAGGAATTCGGGTCCTCTACTGCCAAACCGCCTGGGCAGCAGGGTGTCTTCAATTGTCAGGCAGGCGATGCCAGCAGTTTCGAGTTCCTCGACGGTGCGTTTGACGTTGAGCGCGTTTCCGTAACCATGGTCGGCGTCCACGATCAGCGCTAGCTCCCCAGCTCGGCATATTCTATAGGCCTGGGCGGCAAATTCGGTCAGGGTAAGAACGATGATGTCGGGAGCGCCTAACACCGTAAATGAAGCGATAGACCCTGCGAACATGCCCGCCTCGAAGCCCAGATCTTCGGCCACTCGTGCTGAAATCGGGTCGTATACCGAGCCTGGATAAATGCACCTTTCGCTATTCAGGAGTCCCCGAAGTTTTTGCCGCCGCGGTTTTGCATTCATATTGATTTGATCCTGATAATTTGATGTATCGTAAGAATAAACGTGATTAACGCAGGTAACAATCGTGTTCGGCGCTCACTGTTGATCAATTTCGGCTATTAAGGCGATCAATATCCACGCCAATTTTCAGTCGGTGTTAAGTCCCTGAAATATTTCTCGGTAAATCATACGTGCGAAACGAATTTTACTAACTTCCGATTTTATGCTGTTGTAATTGCGCCAGAGCTGACGAAGTTTTTGGCGGTCTGCTTTGGTTTGTTCAGTGCGGTACTCTTCGATTGCATCGATACCGCGGTCGATTATCTGATCACGCCAGTACTCGGCTCGATGATGGCGTTGAATTTGCCTGTGGCCCGACTGCTCGATTTTTTCCAACGCAGTGAAAATAATCTCTGTGTCGCGGGCGCGTAAAAGTTTGCCCAGGAATTGGAAATGACGTTTGAGGGCGCTGCGCTTATTTTGAATTTTGTGTGCCAGTTCGATGGCTTCTTTGACTGGTTCGTCGAGTGGAATTTTGCCCAGCTGTTCGCCCGACAAACCGACAAGTCGTTTTCCCAGGTTTAGTATTTCGTGACTCTTGCGCTTGAGCCGTGTTTTGCTGACGACCTCTTTTTCTTCCGGGTCGTCATTCTTTTTTTCGTTTTCCATAAGGGGATAGGATAAAATGTACCAATGAACGATAAAAACATAGATATTTTAGCATTTCCCGAAGCCGAATCATTTAAAAACATCGTCGCCGATACGCTTAAAATGGCGCAGGCAAAAGGCGCTTCGCAAGCTGAAGCTGGTTTGTCGGTTTCGCAGGGCCTGTCGGTGGCAGCGCGTATGCGAGCGGTTGAAACCATTGAACATCAACAGGACAATGGCCTGGGGATTAGTGTTTATTTCGGGCAGCATAAAGGTAGCGCCAGTACTTCTAATCTGGACCAGGAAGCAATCCGCAAGACCGTCGAAGCCGCCTGTGATATTGCGAAATATACCTCCGAAGATCCCTGCACTGGTCTTGCCGATGGTGAATTGATGGCGCAGCAGTTTGCCGAGCTGGATTTGTACCATCCCTGGAATATTTCTCCAGAAGAGGTTATTGAGCTAGCACTGGAATGTGAAAATGCGGCACTCGACTTTGATGACAGGATTGTCAATTCCGAAGGCGCATCGGTCGACATAAACGCCGCTGTTTCGGTCTACGGTAATACGCATGGTTTTCTGCAGGTCGAGCACAGAACACGGCACAGCATCAGTTGCTCGGTCGTGGGCGAATCCAAAGGCGGGATGCAACGCGATTACTGGTATGAAACGAGTCGTAATGCGGATCGACTGGCAACTGCCAGATCGGTCGGATTGAAAGCTGCCGAACGCACTGTCAAGCGGCTCGACGCTCAAAAACTTAAAACCCGGCAGGCACCAGTACTATTCGTACCGGAAATTGCTCGCAGTCTAATTGCCCATTTTACCGGTGCTATAGGTGGGTCGGCCCAGTATCGTAAGGCCAGTTTTTTACTCGATGCAGTCGATACTCGCGTATTCCCTGAATTTGTCCAACTGGTGGAATACCCGTTCGAATCAGAAGCGTTGGGATCGGCTAATTTTGACGCGGAAGGTGTTATCGTGCGGCAGGCTAGCCTGGTGACAGATGGCGTGATTCAAAGTTATTTGCTGGATAGTTATTCGGCGAGAAAGTTAAACCTGCAGTCCACAGGGCACGCAAGTGGCGTACACAACTTATCTT
>JADFJT010000165.1 GCA_022566015.1 Pseudomonadota bacterium
AGGCACACGGGACCATCCGCGCCACTCCAGGCCGCCACATTTGCCACCCCTTAGGTCAGGCGTCTTCCGTCGTGCCACCTCCACAGCCCCGATTGACGCACCGCGCAGGATCTTCGAGTGGAAAGGGTGTGAAATGACTGCCCGTTCGAGTTATTATGAATACGAATGCAAAACTAAAGATGAGCACCCACTAGTACCATCCAGATGAATACAGAGTAAGGATTTATGGTTACATATTTAAAGAAGGGGATCGATGCCGACGAGGTTGCAGAGGCCGATGGCAAGGTTCGAGCCACGGTCGAGGGTATTCTCTCGGACATCGAGACCCGCGGTGACAGCGCAGTCCGTGAGCTTTCGAAAAAGTTCGATAACTGGGACCCACAAACATTCCGTCTATCAGCTGCGCACTAAGTTCATCATGATCAAAACCGAGTTTGTCGAATGCTACCGTATTAGAATCCATCCAATCGTCCCTAAAGAATTACAGATCCACAAGAATAGATAATGGATCAGAATGTTACAGTATATTTTGAGGTTTCCGCAATCGATAACTCGAAAGCCAGTCTCTCGGGGTTCGCTTTTGATGCCGTGGACGACTCCCCTTTGCAGTATTCGGGTACGGACGACCGCCTGGGAACTAATTTCCGAAATGTGCCGAAAATTGTCTATTTACTCATAATATTCAACGGTATTGACAAGTTAACTATTGAATCTTAAAAAATCCCTGTGGATAATGACCTATTACACCACCACAAATTTCCAGGACGCAAAAGCGCGCAACCGAAATATTCGATAGTGCTTCGCAGAAATTAGATGACGTCCCAGATTGAATAAATTGTATATTTCGGCGTGTGTACTTAAAAAACGTTGGGCTTGCCAGGTTGATTAAAATCGGCGCATCCCCCGTTCTCGAACCCTTGTTGGTTGGTGTGATAGTTCAGCCCGATTATTAGCATACTGAGACGTATCGTGAATCGCATCTGGGATGAGTTCTCGATGTGCGACGCCATAGCTCCTCAATTTATCAGTCACTATCTTCCTGGGTTCGCCTTGATGTTTCTTCAATAGTCTTTTAAAGAACCGTTTTGCAGCCGCACCATCTCGGCGTTTTTGGAGATACACATCTACAACTTCACCATCCTGATCGACCGCTCGCCACAGGTAATGCTGTTTACCATCAATTCTGATGAAAACTTCGTCAATGAAAAATGTATCGCCGTATCCTCGGTGTTTTCTCTTCAGCCTATTGGCATATTTTGGACCAAATCTATTGCACCACAATCGGATCGCCTCGTAAGTAACATCTATCCCACGCTCTGCTAATAAATCTTCAATGCCACGATGACTGAGATTGAATCTGTAGTAGAGCCATACCGCGTATTGAATGATTTCACCGGGAAATCTATATCTCTTGTAAATATCTGACTTTTTCAACCAGCAATTGTCGCTGAGCTTCAGTTAACCCAATCATTGCATAAATTCTGGCCAAATCGAAATCATGCTGCTTGATTAAGCGCGTTCAGGTATTGCAACAACTCTGATTTCACGGTTGGATTTGCGCTCATCGTCAACGTGAGTTTTCGTTGAGGCCTGGTCAACCGACCGGCGCGTTGAATCAGCTTACGTCGTAACGTACCGAGCTGGATGAATTGCCACAATGGCGCACGTTTCTCGGTGGTACCACGTTGCCGGTTATTGGCCACCATCTGCATTTCCCGGCTGAGGTTATGCGCCAGCATGGTCGCGAGTAGGTAAACCTGGTTACCGGCCTGACGGCGGGTTGGAATGTAGTCCATCTGCGCCTGCGATTTCAACTCGGCGAAAATACCTTCCTGGCTACCGCGACCATTGTGAAAGGCCAACGCCTTTTTGGCGCTAAGGCATTTGTTGGTGACGATGACCTTGAAGTCATAGCCATACTCGTAAGGAATGAACATATCCAGTTGCAGCGGCTCTTTGTGCTGTTTACGGTTGCGGGTACGAATGAAAACAAACCGTTGTTTTCTTTGCCAGCTATTGGGCTTCCATCGCATTTCGAAAAAGTGGCACCGCTGATCCAGGTGGCGCCAGCGTTTACGTCCCTCTACGATACACTTCAGTTTAGCGAATCGCTCGAAAGGCACACTGATGGTGAACTCAACTCCCTCGTTTTCCAGTCGGCTAACGATCGCATCCGAAAAGAAAGCGCTGTCCATCCGCACTTCGATGATGGCCCGCGGCGCTATGGCCCGGATTTCGTGGATACAGGCCAGAATAAAGGCCTCGGCGCCATTGGAATCGTGCACGTTACCTGGTCGGTGCCAGACATCAAGCGCCTGGCCGGTCTGGGCGATGGTACAAAACAGCGGATAATAGCTGCGTTGCCCTTTCTTCCTGCGATTGTATCCGACCGCCGTGCCCTCGGCGAAGCGGCTGATCGACAGCACCGAGCCGTCAAAGTCGAGCGTGATACGGGCCAATCCCATATCCTCAATGCGCTGTAATACCTGTTGGCGGTTGAGTCGGCGCAGCTTTTCCACGCTCCGTGCATCCATCCCCGCCAAGCTGCGGCTTAGAGTGGCCACATCGGGCAGGCGCTTGACGTCCAGCAGGCGATGCACCACCGGATCATCCCGGTAGTAGCGTATGTCCTGAAGTTGCCGATAGCCCAGCAGCAGATGAACAATCAATAGCATGACCGTGAAATCATGTCTAAAAATCGGACTGACCTTCAAATGTTGAAAACAGTTCGAGAGTTTTTTCTTCAACCCAATGCGCGTGAACAATGACTGGAACAGAATCAATCCGGCGAACGAGGTCAGGCGCTGATCCTCGAAACGGATCTCTGGGATGCGATGGGTTTTACGATATAAGCTGGCTTTGCTACACTTCATGCGAACGGTTTCCGTTGGTTTATTGAAAGGCTGTAGTAACCTCCAATTTTACCATTTCGGGGACCGTTTTTTATTGTCGGGAGCCTTCAAAACGGGTTTATTTTAGTGCCTGCTGGACCTCACCTGAGGTGAACTCCAGCTACCACCGGGTTTTTGCTCTTAAAGCCTTTAGGAATAAGGGTTTACGGGATATCCGACGCGATATTTATGCAACTGTCGGGTTTACTCTCCTCTAGATTTGAAAATTAATGTAAAATCAATATTGAGGTGAGTGATATGCGTAGTGCAAGAGATATAGAAAGGGCGATTGAATCGCTACCTAAATCGGAATTGAAAGAATTCCGCGCTTGGTTTGCGGAATATGATGCCGAAGTATGGGATTCCAAAATCGAAGAACATACCCTGTCGGGAAAATTAGATCGGCTCGGAAAAGTTGCCCTACGTGCTCATCGAAATAAAGATACAAAAGAAATTTGAAGCATTTCGCCACTTCGGAGTTTTGGAATGGCTTCGATAAATTACCCAAATCGATTCAACGGGCAGCAAGGAAAAATTACGATTTATTGAAGGAAAACCCCAGTCATACCTCACTACATTTTAAAAGGATCAAGGAGTTTCGCTCAGTAAGAATTGGGCTCAACTACCGAGCCTTAGGGATTGAATCAGGATCAGATATTGTTTGGTTTTGGATAGGAAGTCATGCAAATTACGACAAAATCATCAGCTAACAAAAACATCAAAGGCGACACTCGTACCTCGTGCGCTTTATGTTGGCGTTAGGCGAAATCAAGAGGAATCAACCAAATGCCGATAGATAGTTTCAACCCAGATTCTGTGTGGAGACCATTTGGTGCTTTTTCAATGGCTGTGGTGCAGGGAACTGGACAGGTGGTTCACATGAAAGGGCAAGTATCACTTAATAGGGAAGGCAATATTGTTGGTGAAGACGACATTGAAAAACAGGTGACACAAGCGCTTGAGAACATCCAAAGCGTTTTAGCCAGTTTCGGTGGGTGCATGGAAGATATTTATTCGCTGACCCATCACGTTACAGACATCGACGAGTTCATGAAAACTGGCCACATCCGAAATCAATATTTCAAACCACCGTATCCAGTCACTACAACTGTAGAAGTATCTCGCCTCTACGATCCCAAACTAATGGTCGAGATAACTGGGTCGGCTGAAATCCCTCTCGATCGGTTCAAGGAGCCTGACGAAATTGGGTAGATCCAGTTCGAAAGATTGCCAATATGGTGCTACCGAAAAATGCATCGGGGTAACGCCTAACCAGTGGCTCAAATTGACACGGCGCGCAAGCACGCCTCACAATTTAGCCAGGCGTTAGGTTTGAATAAAAGGGGGGCTGGATTTGAAAATAATCCTTCTTTCTTGTTTGCATTACTAATCTCCTTTAAATTCTTATCGCGGTTTTCGTTTGCATTTGAATTTTATGCTACGGTGTGTGTGATTAAAGTTGCGGGATAAAAACGGCAGTGATTAAGCAACCCATAAAGATATTAATTTGTTCGTGGCTTCTGGTCTGTAGTGGCTGCATGAT
>JADFJT010000166.1 GCA_022566015.1 Pseudomonadota bacterium
GAGGGTCCGCAATGTGCCGTTTTCTGCCTATGGAGCCTGATTACCTCCGCTATGTGCTGTGAGTTCAACTGGTCGACGCAACACTTTATTCTTAGAATCAAGAAGAGGTGTTGATGATGAAATATAGAACTCGAATCTATTACACTGAGAAACAAAAATCAGTGATGTGGACTTAAAGGAATGATGTGTTTACCCTTCTACTACTCGTCTAGTTCAGGAGAAAGCGATGGGGGACACAGAAGGTGCAGGATACGAATTGGACTATATACCGATTATGGATCTAGTCTGGGGTAAGGGATTTATTGCGCCGGGCGGCGAAGGCAATGTTGACCATATAGTTAAAGGCGTTGATTTAAACGGTAAGCGAGTGCTGGACTTGGGGTCAGGTGCTGGGGGAGGAACCCTGGTGCTAGCTTCAAAGTACGGCGCAAACGTTGTTGGCTTGGACCTTGAAGCGCCATTAATAGAGCTAAGCAGGGAAAACGCCAGTGATGCTGGATTGTCTGACAAAGTTGAATTCCGCTGTATCGAGCCTGGACCACTGCCCGTCGAAGATGCCAGCTTCGATGTATTTTATACTAGCGGTGTCCTCTGCCATATTGAGGACCGGCTTTCACTTTTTCGAGATGCATTGCGAGTATTAAAACCAGAGGGCATTTTGCTGGGTTATGACTGGTTTCCGACGACGCTAAGCGATGACATCAACAACTGGATGAATGTGGCTGGATTACACTTATATCCAGATAATCTGGAAAACTACGCAAAGACGATGCGCGAAGCAGGTTTCGAAAACGTTTACTATTCCGATGCCAGTAGCTGGTATCAAAAACGCGCGGCCCAAGAACTCGCGGAATTAGAAGGGCCATTGTTTGAAAAAGCTGCCGAAGTAACAAGCGAAGAAATGCGGGACTCGATTATTGACGAATGGCATGCGTTGAACGTGGTACTTCAGTCCGGTGAACTCAGATCTGGCTATTTCCAGGGGCGTAAGCCGCCTGAAGCAATATGATCGCAATGTGCCGAATTTTGCCTTCTTGAAGTCCTGTTCGAACGGCGGCTGTGTGCCGATTCCGGAAGTACTGCCCTTCGACTGCAACGTCCGCTAAGTAGAATATCGGTTAAATTGTAAAAGCTGTCGATCGCGAATCGATCGAGTTAGTCTCAGAAGTGCCCCAGGCAGCAATTCCAATGTCACTTGATAAAAATATACTGCCGGGGATTTTTGATATAAGTGGAGACTTGGAATAGTATTTCCAGTCTCGCATCACAACCGATCTATCAGCTCTCGACGCGTTTATCGTTTCTAGCGCTCCAAATTATGCGACCGACGATATTATTCAGCTTGGTATCGCATCAATATATGAGGATAAACACCATGTACAAAACAACCATAGCGGGTAGCTTACCGAAGCCGGGCTGGCTGGCGGAACCGGAAATATTATGGGCACCATGGCGGCTCGAGGGGGAGGATCTGGAGAGAGGCAAACGGGATGCATCGCTGGTCTGGATCAGCGAACAGGAAGCAGCGGGTATCGACATTGTCACTAATGGCGAGCAGTTTCGTGAACATTTCGTGCATGGATTTTTGAAGCATATCGATGGCATCGACTGGAACAAGATGACCACGATGGGAATCCGCGATAATCGATATGATGCGGAAGTTCCCACGGTGACTGGCAAACTCGCGCGTCGATATAAGGTTCATAGCGACGAAGTGGCATTTACCCGGGCGCATACCAAATCCGAATTGAAGTTTACCCTCCCTGGCCCGATGACGATTTGTGACACTATTGCTGACGAACACTACGGTAATCGCGCCGACATGGCGATGGCATTTGCTGAATTGCTGAACCAGGAGGCCCGAGATCTGGCCGCACTTGGAGTAAATCTGATGCAGTTCGATGAACCTGCATTCAATGTATTCACCGAGGATGTGAAGGAATGGGGTATCGCGGCCCTCCATAAGGCCATCGAAGGGCTGCCATGCAAAACCGCAGTACATATCTGTTATGGCTACGGAATCCAGGAGAACATCGACTGGAAAAAATCACTCGGGTCAGAGTGGCGGCAGTACGAAGAAATATTTCCTGTCATTAACGAAAGCCGGATTGACCAGGTTTCACTGGAGTGTGCCAATTCTAAGGTACCCATGTCGCTTATCGGCTTACTCAAGGACAAGGAGGTCATGGTTGGCGTCATCGATGTGGCCAGTTTTGAGGCTGAAACTGCGGAGCAGGTAGCGGCGGTTATTCATGAAGCCGGTAAGTATGTCTCGCCGGAGCAGATATTGCCTTGTACCAACTGTGGTATGGCGCCCCTGCCTCGGGATTTAGCACTGAAAAAATTGCAGGCGTTGGGTGCGGGTGCCAGACTGGCAGCGAAAGGTAAGTAAAATAATGGAAAAAAGGTGCAGCATTTATTGACTTTCCAGCGAAAAGTGGGCGTCCGCTTCTGGCCGAGAGCTGAAGTTAGTCCAGAGATTTTTAACGGCAGCTAACGGGAAAGCTGACCTTCAATTTCAGCCTGGCAAATTCGGCTTTGTGCCCGAATCTGTCATTGGTTGGATCTCAATTAACTTCAGAGAATGCTAGGAGTTATCCGACGCCTGACCTCTAATCGTCGTGCCATTTTGTCAGCGCATTGCTGTGTGGACTGGCAGCAGATAATCCTGAGTGAAGATTGTACAGGTAGATCGCTATCTTGCCGCTTGCTAGCTATTTCTGACTAAGAGGTTTGCAGCGCTGATACCGAACGGGATAATCGATATCAACACCCAATTCTGTCGCCGCATGCCAGGTCCAACGAGGGTCGTAGAGCATACCTCGAGCCAGTGCCACCAGGTCTGACTGACCATTGGCAATAATCGCTTCAGCCTGATGCGGCCCAGTAATCATGCCAATCGCTATGACAGTAAGTCCAGTTTGTTTCTTTATTTGTTCAGCAAATGGGACTTGATATCCGGGGCCTACGGTTATTTCTTCGTCGGCAGTTAATCCCCCACTAGAAACATCTATCCAGTCACAGCCAAGTCTAGCTAGCTCGTGGCCGAATTCGATCGTATCTTCGATAGTCAAGCCGCCTTCAACCCAGTCAATTGCGGAAACCCGCATCCCTAGGGGCTTGTCATCGGGCCACGCGGCACGCACCGCCGCGAATACTTCAAGCGGGAATCGCATGCGGTTTTGTAGCGATCCACCATAATCGTCTTTTCGATGGTTACTCAAAGGTGAGAGAAATTGGTGCAGTAAATAACCATGTGCACCATGCAATTCAATGGCATCAATACCGATACGTTGGGCACGCCTTGCGGCGGCAGCGAAAGCATCGATAATTTGGACTATTTCAATTTCAGTTAGTGCGGTGGGTAGGGGTGATTGACCGCTGTTGGCAATGGCAGACGCTGAAACCGTCTGCCATCCCCCTTTATTTTGATGTAATGGTTTTCGCCCTTGCCACGGAGGCAGCGTTGACGCTTTTCTTCCTGCATGAGCAAGTTGAATGCCTATCTTGGTATTGCTCTGTTGGCGGCAGAAATCTACAACGCGAGCCAGAGCAGTCTCGTTATCCTGGTTATAGAGCCCCATACAATGAAGTGAAATTCGTCCCCGGGCTTCGACATTAGTCATTTCAATTATCAGTAATCCGGCTCCAGATATTGCAAACTGACCAAGGTGCATCAAGTGCCAGTCACCCGGGCATCCATTAGTTGCGGCGTACTGGCACATCGGCGAAATAACAATGCGGTTTTCCAGGATCAGACTTCGCATAGAAATAGAAGAGAATAATTTGCTCGGCATAGCTAAAATATATTCACGTAGTAGTAGGCAGAATGTTAATTTTAGCTAACTGTCGATCATCTTCAACTACAAAGGAAATCAGAATACTAAGTGATTCTGGGGTTTTGATGTTGCAGATAAACTACCTCGTTACCATATATTTGACTACGGTGGTAATGAACCGACCCTCATGGCCCTAAATAAAGGGGCAAAATAGGCCACGATTAAATAAACGAATAAATGGCCGGAATATGCGTGCGCCGTGATAAGGCAGCGTTTCCCAGTGGGTGAGAGACCCATCTAGCGATCATCGCTCCAGCCGGAATTTTACAGGCAGGGAACTTAATCTCTATGACCGGTATGTGCCGGAAGCAGAAGCTAATCTAAGGATATTGAACGTCTGCTAACGAGAAAGCTGCCGTTCAGAAATCATCGTTGGGAGGCTGCTATGTGCCCAACTGGGACATTCAACTAGATACATAAACCATCAATTTCAATCTGGAACATAGATATCAATCCGGTTCCAGCAATTTGCTACCTAAATCCCCAAAGGCATCATATTTCAAACCAATATAAAAGGGAGTATAGTGAGTTTTCACCATATAAAGCACACTGCTTCTCGGTGCCGTAAGAATCTTAATATGTGTCTGGAACATA
>JADFJT010000167.1 GCA_022566015.1 Pseudomonadota bacterium
TACCAGCTTTCAATCTCGAGTAAAATCGGTAAATGATTGTTATAAGCTTCACTCACGAGTTTTTCCAGAGTTGGTATGTCGGCTACCGGTTGATATACGCCTTCGGTGACTACGCCGGTTATCGAGTTGACGGTGATTTGAAGTGGAACGATTTCCCGACCGAACCGGCCGGTTGTCGATTGCGAACTGACTATGTATCCCAGATGCGCTGGGCCGAGGCTATAGACTTTGGTGATTACCGGGTTCTTGAACTGCCCCCGTTCGCCTTCGTCGTTTGACCACATTTCTACTTTCATTCCGAGTAAACCGCTATAGTACTGAGCTTTATCTTCGGATTTTTGGTACTTGGTCCATCCATCGGCCAGCGTAACAGTGACAACTTCGGGCGTACCATTGCGGATGAGTGAAAACGCAACCGTGTCGTCCGGCATTTTGCCGCCGATGATGCGTTTAACCTGTGCAGGACTGACTACAATTTCGTTGTCAATTTTGTAGACCACATCTCTGGCAATTAATTTTCCCGCGCTCGGACCCTGTTCAGGCGTGCGCGTAATATTGACTGCTCCGTGTCCCTCGGGAACATGAAAGATCGCTGCTTCCTCCAGCGTGAGGCCAGCGATAATATCATCTATTCCCGCGTCTCCCCAACTCGGTGGGCCAGTACGCAATGCCGCGACA
Source organism: Pseudomonadota bacterium (assembly GCA_022566015.1). Taxonomy (GTDB): domain Bacteria; phylum Pseudomonadota; class Gammaproteobacteria. The sequence continues at coordinate 679 of JADFJT010000167.1, forward strand.
TTTTCGAGCACGGCGTTTATCGGCAGTGCGTAGCCTATACCGACGTTACCGCCTGAACTGGTCGATGCAATTGCGGTCGTCAAACCGATGACGGCACCATCGCGATTAAACAGTGCTCCACCGGAGTTGCCGGGGTTGACCGCGGCGTCAGTCTGAAAATAGGGTGTGGGGCCATCCAGGTAGCGCGAGGTATGAGAAATTATCCCGCGACTAATAGAGTCAGGATTTCTACCATAAGGATTACCGACGACAAAGGTTTCATCGCCAACGCTGGCCAGATTCGAATTTCCAATCCGTGCCGCTGGCAACCCATCACAGCTTTCCATTTTTAATATCGCGATATCGGTGTGCGGTGTCGAATTAACTACAGTTGCGGGTATGCCACGCGTTTTCTCCCAACCTCTTGGATAAATTTCGATTACAGCAGCATTGTCGATAACATGCTGATTAGTCCAGACTTCACATGTTTTAGTGGATACGATAAATCCAGAGCCTGAACCAGGCGCCCAAACAGAATCGCCGTACTGGTCGATGCTAACATGAGAAATTGTTCGGATGGAGACGGATACATCGAGCATCGATTCGGTGTCTACAGGATCGATACCTGAGTACCCGTAGTAGGTGATGGGCGCAAAGATCGCTAGTAGCATTGCTACGCTTGTGACCTTGCTTAAATTGTTTGTCTTCATTTTAACTTCCATTCCCGATCTTTCTATATACGGGACTAATGGTCGTACTTACTTGACGGCGAATCGTCAGCCGTTTAGGTTCTCCTTTGTTGGGATTAATAGTTATCGATCTTTGTTTCAGCTAGCGAACTACAATCTGAAACCTGTACCTGAGATCGACCTTCTTTTAACCTTTATACGCTTGTTATCGGCAGATTCAGCTGGAAATTAAATTCACCTGTTTGGATGATCTTCCATATTCGTCTGTCTACCTATAAATATAGTAGAAATAAAATGGATAGCTAGTTTTTATTGGATCAGAGGCATATATTAAGAGATAGACGGGAACTTAATAAGGCACGATTGGGATAGATCAGGGTGGCCGATAACCGCGTGGGTTATTGCAGCTTGCATAATGCCAAAGCGTACCGGAATACAGATTTCGCTAATATTTACAACAGGTGAGTTCTGCCTCGGGGCTTGATAATAAACCAGCGAAGTTTGAAGTATTGCGCATTAAATCAGTGCGTTACCACAGTGTTTTTCTTTAATTGAGTATAGGCAAACTTTGGGAGATAATCACTTTATACGGTAACTTATTCCCATCTATATTACTCAGGATTAATGCGGTTTATAAAGCCAGTTGGCGATGATGGCCGATGCAGCGCTGTTGGAATCCTTGAAAAATGGTTGGTATTACTCAAGCCAGGGCGCGCTGATCCATGAAATCGCAGTGAGCGACGACGAAATTTGCATCGCTTTCGAGATGGCCTATGCCGCGTCACCGTAACCGATGAGCACAGGCGACACGCCTGGAGCAACCCGATCTGGTTCGACCCCGAGTAGTCGCACAGAATTTTCGGATAATCAAGCGGCTAGTTTGCGTCTGGAGTATCGCCGGAATTAACCTATTCGCCAACCCCCGTCGATGTATTTAGACCCCCCGACTCTCGTTGTCTTGAGCACCTGCCGAAAATCGAAATGACTCACTTCAACTGATTCTGATTCTCCTCCGGGATCCAGATCACCCTGATCTACCAGAGCTTCAAAAAGTATTCGGCCACTTACGGTTTCGGGTATAGGTATATTCAATCCATGTAATACAGTAGGGAGGATGTCTGTGATGCCGGAAGTGGTAAAAATTTTACTGCTTTCACGAAATAATGAGCCATGAATAATACAGGTATTGTGCATTTCATTTGGATGCAGGCCTCCGTGTATACCACCACCAACAGACCCCCAGGTATCAGAATAGCAATTCCCTTTAAAACCGTGGTCGTCATACTCATTATCGGTTTTCAGAATATAATAGATATCGGGTGAACGAGCGTGATCCACCATCACCAGTTTTTTTGAAAAACTTCCCGGTATTGTCCCTTCGATCCCATCGCGATCCTGGCTAAAAACCATACCGCAACAGTCAAAGCCCATCAGCGCTTCTCCCACGGCTCGGGCAAGGCCAGGGTCACCTTCCTTAAGTACCATATTACCGCAGTAACTACTGACCAGGGCGATGTCTGCACCATCTTCCAGGTGGTTATCGACCTTAAAACCTTCTTCAGTCAAAAGATCGGACATGGATATTTGTTTTTTCGTAGTGATCTGCGAGTGATCCGATACCACTATGATTTGCACGCTATCGTGTAGATCGGAATTTTCCCACCAATCGATAACGCGACCGAACTCGGCATCAACATGGCGTATTGCCCCCAGGCTCTGTTCGGATCCTATGCCGAAGCGATGATAACTTTCGTCAGGTTCGCCGTACCACAGAATAGTTAATTCAGGCACTCCTTCGGCGACCAGATATTTAAGGAATACGTCGGTAGCATAGGTTACGCCATTATCGTTAGGGATTATTTTTGGGCCAGGTTTGCCGCATTTTTCCAGTATCTTCGATACCGCTTCGGGAGGCCAGGATGTTTCCGGTGTATGACATGACAGACTAAGGTGTGGATGATCTTTAATCGTATAGTGCTTTAACCTTACACTACCGGCTGAGTTGGTACTAATGACCGCCATTCGTTTTCCATGGGAGTGCAGGATTTCACCAAATGTTGGTACGTCGAAGAGTTTACCCAGGTAGGCCTTCTGAGCTTTCTCAATTTTTTCAACACTCCACCCCTCAAACCGCTCACGAGGATCTACTTTTTTATCAAGAAAAAAATTTGCAATCATGCCATGTTGGGACGGGGTAGATCCAGTGACCAGCGAAGGTAGATTGACCCAGGTTTCGCTGGGGAAACAGCAGCGATGATTTTCAAAAATAAGGCCCGCCTGCGCAAACCGAAACAGGTTCGGCATACCCTCCGCGGTTATCATCTCGGGGCGAAGTGCATCGAAGCCTATGATCAGGAAGCGTGGACTGGAGCGAGCCATGGAAATGCGAACAGGGTGAGCATAACTTCAGCAAGTCTATCAGTTTTAACTTAGTGCGACCGAGCTTTAATGCGCGTCTCTAGTAAGCAGCATAGAAAATCCAATCGTTAATACCGCGGAGTCCTCCTATCGATCTTGACCCAATCTATTGGAGGCGTTATTGTGATCGGCTCCAAGACCGATCAATACGGTGCAGGATATTTATATAGACAACCGGAGAATTATAATGATACAAAAATTACTCACAATCGCACTCGTCGCGTCGGTGGCATGGATCGGTACGGCATTTGCCGATACTCGCCCAGACCTGACGATCGCAGTTACAAAACTGGCAAGGACTCTTGACCCGATGGGACAAAATGCTAATGTCGTTGAACGCGTTGGCGAAAATATCATAGAAAACCTGATCCGCTACAATTGGAAAACTGCTACGGTGCAGCCTGGTCTCGCAACCTCATGGAAGATGATCAACGCCACCACGCTGGAATTGAAAATCCGCGATGGGGTCAAATGCCATGATGGTACCGATTTCACTGCCGAGGATGTAGAGATCATGTTTGGCCCGAAGCGCTACGGCACTGAAGACGCCAACGGTCCCGGATATGCACTCGGCAAGCCTTTTTTTAACACCTTCAAGGAAGTTAAAGCTATCAGCGGCAATAAAGTGCGGATCGTGACCAACGAACCGGATCCTTTGCTCATC